>JBOGMW010000037.1:0-3148 GCA_050746805.1 Candidatus Acidiferrales bacterium
GCGCTAGTTGCCGAAATCGGGCTGCTACGCGGTAGCTTTCGGGCGCTCCCCGTCAAACTATTGAAAAAGCTGGAATCGTCAGCCGGTCCGTTGCGAGAGTTCGGAAATCGTCCCCTAGGGCGCGCCATAAATCGTTTCGGTCATTTCGCCTTCAGCGATGCGGCGGGATTTGCAGGTTCGTGGTTTCGTTTTTCGAGCAGTCCAATTCCGTCTAGAATCGTCTGTACGACTCCGTCGTCTCCCATCGTAGAGTTGATCATCAGGTTGAATCGGCTCCGGTCCGGCCATTCCACTCCGAAGTACTCCTTGATGAAGGCGGCGCGATCGCGATCCACGCTCTCTGCCAATTGCGCGGCATCGCTTTCGCTTTTGCCCGCGGCGCGCAGCCGCTGAACCTTTTCCGCAAGTGGCGCATAGATGAAAACGTGAAAGGCGTCCGAACGAGGCTGCAGATAGTAGGCGGAACCGCGACCGACGATGACGCATTTGCCGCCGTCGGCGGCTTGTTTCACCACGCGCTCGGCCACTTCGCGGATGCAGTCGGTGTCCGCCATCTTCATGCGCGGAGCGTTCAGGCTTCCTTCGTGGCTTCCGCGCATGAAAGCCTTCAGCAGACGGTAATACAAGGGGTCGCGCTTTTCTTCGTGCTCTTCCACCACGCGGCAGTCGCACTCCAGTTGACGGGCGATTTCGTTGGTCAGCAACTGGTCCCAGAGCTTCCATCCCAGTCGCTCCGCCACTTTCTTGGCGATCTCGCCGCCGCCGCTGCCATATTCGCGTTCGATGGTGATAACTCGGATCATAGAAACACCGCCTATAGCCGCGTGGCACGTTCGAGGCAACGTACCTCGGAAGCAGCGTATCATCACTTTAATTTCCCGCGCTACTCCAGCGCGACCCGACGGCCATCCGGCTCATTCTTCCTGAGCGCAAACGAAAGGATGAACATGATGGCAGATCCGACGGCGAGGATAAAAAACGTATCCAGGTAAGCAAGGGTGGTAGCCTGGGTGATCACCGCCTGATAAATCAGAGCGTACGCCTGCTTCGCGGCAAGCTCCGCGTTGATTCCTGACGCCATCAGCCTGTGAATGATGCCAGCGAGGCTGGCTTGCAAAGTGGATCGACCGGGCGAAAGGCTTTCGACCAAGCGCGCTTGATGAAATTGGGATCTGCGCGCAATTAGGGTGGTAACCATCGAGGTTCCCACGCTGCTTCCGATGTTGCGCATGAAATTAACCAGCCCGGCCACGCCGTTGCTTTTTTCCGCAGGCATGCCGACGTACGACGATAGGTTAATGGGGACAAATAGAAAGCCCAACCCGAATACCTGTATCAATCGCAGCACGCTAGCGCTTGCGAAGCTGATCTGCAGGTCGAGTTGCCGGGTGGATGCCCACATTCCCACGGCGAGCGTGAACCATCCGAACGCGACCAGGTACTTCGCCTGTACTTTTGAGGAGAGCACACCGACCACGGGCATCAGAAACAGCAACAACAGGCCCCCGCCCGAGAGCACCAGCCCAGCCGACTCCGCCGTGTAGCCCATCAGCGTTTGCAAGAAGAGCGGCATCATCACCAGGCTTGAAAACAACATCACGCCCAAAACGAACATCATCGCGTTGGCGCTTAGAAAATTGAAGTTCTCGAAAAGATGCACATCTACGATCGGCTTGTCGTGGAACCATTCCCAGATGACCAAAGATATCAGCCCGGCGGCCGCCAGAATCGCCAGCGTTAGAATAAAATGCGAACCGAACCAATCGTCCTCCTGTCCCTTGTCGAGCATAACCTGAAGCGCGCCGACTCCGAGAGTGAGCAAGCCGAACCCGATATAGTCGAACTTGATTCCCGCGCCGCGCGCGCCCTTGGCCCAGGGCGGATCCTCGACAAGCCGGTAAACGAGAAACAGCGTCACGATACCAACCGGCAGATTGATGAAGAATATCCAGCGCCAGCTGTAATTGTCGGTAATCCAGCCGCCCAGCGTCGGCCCGATGGTCGGAGCGATCACCGCGGTCACTCCGTAGAGTGCGAAGGCCATGCCCCGTTTTTCTGGCGGAAATGTGTCCGCGAGAATTGCCTGAGCCATGGGCTGCAGCCCGCCTCCACCCGCACCCTGCAGCACGCGAAACACGATGATTGCAGCGAGGCTTGGCGCCAGTCCGCATAGCAGCGAGCTGACGGTAAAGATCACCAGGCAGGTCATGAAAAAGCGCTTGCGTCCAAGCGCGTTCGCAAACCAGCCGCTGATCGGCAGAACCACGGCGTTAGAAACGAGGTACGAGGTAAGCACCCAAGTGCTCTGATCGTTGCTTGCTCCCAAGCTTCCGGCCATGTACGGCAGCGCTACGTTGGCGATGCTCGTGTCCAGAACTTCCATGAACGCGGCGAGAGCAACAACAACCGCGATCAGCCATGGATTGAAGCTCGGTTGCCACGCGACCGGTGCAACGGTGATTGCCGCATCGTTGCGGCCGGTCCGCTCAAGAGAGCCGTAGGTGCCTGTGTCGCTTGAGGCCATGGGCGTCAGACTCGGATGTGCTTTGGCGGCGATCGGCTAAGCTGCCGTGCCTGTGTCGGATTCGCCATTTACAAGCAAGGCCGAGTCGGCTAAAAGAGTGGCGAATGTACCTTCGATGCTTACGACGCCGAATAGGAACCAAGCTTTTTGGTGGACAATCTTTCTTTGGGCGCGGAATTGAGTTCAGGGTCCGTCCGGTTTGCGAGCCTACGCTCGGAACCGGTTTGCAGGTTCCGCGGTTCTTGCGGTAACGGGACGTTTCTCAGGTGGCGCGAATGCGGATTGGGAAACTGAGGGTAAATCCGGTTCATTTGCATTATATCGTGTCGTGATATAATTTGCCGCATGAGTGGGCCGGAACGGCGGAAGAAGCGGATAGTGGAATCGCGGGTAGTCGAGGAGTTGGCTCAATTCCGTTACCAGATCCGGCGGTTCCTGCGTTTCAGCGAGACCGCCGTGCGCAAGGCGGGCGTCACGCCGCAGCAGCATCAGTTGATGCTCGGCGTGGCTGGTTTCACGGGGCGCGGTTGGGCCAATGTTTCGGAGTTGGCGGAGTTCTTGCAAGAGCGCCACAACGCCGTGGTGGAGTTGGTGAATCGAGCGGCGCGCGCGGGTTTGGTGCGA
>JBOGMW010000038.1:0-12831 GCA_050746805.1 Candidatus Acidiferrales bacterium
TTTTTTGTTGGGCTAAGGGCGGTGGAAAAGCACCAAATAGCTCAAAGACAGAAATGAGAAACACAGTTGAGAGAACAAGGAACAGTGAAGTGGTTTAACGCCAGCAAGGGCTTTGGATTCATCCAGCGCCAGTCCGGCGAAGATGTTTTCGTGCACTTCTCCGCCATTCAGGGAGAAGGGTACAAGTCGCTGAACGAAGGCCAGGCGGTTGAATTCGAGGTCACCCGCGGCCCCAAGGGCCTTCAGGCGTCAAACGTAACCAGCCTGTAGCTCGAAGAGCGAGCTCGCCACGTGCGAGCTCGCTTCCACTTCAATCCATTCGAACTCTGGAGGGTTCATGAAAGCTCTCGCAGAAGGCACGTATATCAAGCATTTTCAATACGGCCTGGGCGTAATCACCGAGTCGGACTCCGAGCGGACGTCGATCGATTTCGATCTCCACGGCATGAAGAAATTTGTGACGAGTATCATGATCGTTGAACTGGCAGAGGGAACGCCGCCAAAGCGCAAGCGCGCGCGCAAATCCAAGAAAGCAGCCTCTGGGGCCGTTGTTTTGCCGGCCTCTGGTGTGAAGTGAACCGCGAAATCCTAGTGCAATTTGTCAGATTTGAGTCCAAGGCATCCGTTCGCGAATATACCTTCACAGTGAGAGAGCCTTCGACTGACCCCCGCGAGTTCACGCTGTCGATATCGAATCAAGCTTTCAACGAACGCCGCGTCCGTTACCAGGATGCGCCCGACGTTTGTTCGCTGAAGCTCCGGCAGGAGCTGGCCGCCTACGCCAACCATCCACCCAGCACGCACTACCTGATCACCGACGCCGATCTGGAGAGCTATCGCAGCAGCCATGCGCCCCGGGCCGCATCTCGGTTCTCGTACCACAAGCCTGCCGAGGAGTTTTAGATCCGCGTGCGCTCGATGCAGTTGATGGACAACTGCACGTAATTGTGTAAATAATAGAGACCATCGAGAGTCTCGTAGGCTGGATCAAAAAGTGGCTCTCGATTGCGAGGAAGACGTGAAGAATCTGTTTGTAGGCAATTTGAGTTTTCAGACGACCGAGAGTGACGTGCGGGATCTTTTTGCTCCGCTCGGTCAAATTACGCGCGTTCACATGGCCATGGACCGGGAAACCGGGCGGTCGCGAGGGTTCGCGTTTGTGGAAATGCCCAATGACGAAGAGGCGAAGCATGCCATGGCCGCCCTGGATGGCAAAGAATTAGGCGGCCGCAACATCAAAGTGAACGAAGCACGTCCGAAAACTGGTCGGCCGGCGCCGTACAGCGGTGGCCCCGGCGCCGGGCGCAGTTCGGGGCCAGGTCGCGGGCCTGGTGGCGGAGGCGGACGGCGAGGATCCTTCTCAACAGAGGATTATGGCGAGGCAGCGAGACAGCCCCGCGAACCACGCTGGTAATAACAATTCCGATAGGAGCGCCTATGGCGAGAACTACCTTTCAGAAGCGTCAAAAAGAGATGAAGCGCATGGAAAAGCAGCGCATGAAAGCCGAGCGCCGCGCGCAAAGAAAAGAAGAGAAAACCGCGGAACCGGGCGCCGGTGCGCCCATTGAGTTCGACGATAGCTTTCAGTTCGACGGCTCAGATGCTGACGAAGTCGCGGAAGAAGCATAGAAACTCGTAGCGCGATCGTTCGACGTTGAGCCGAAAGATAGGGAGGCGAGTGTGGCGTTCGGAAAGACGCGAGGTCGGCACGAAGCGACGGAAGCGCCTGGCGATTATGAGTCCCCCGCTTCGACGGAAGCACCCTCGCGCTCCACTCACGAACTCAGTGGGCGCGGCCGCTTGGTTCCAGCCGTCGCCACGGGAATCGAGTATCCGGTTGAGTTCGGTCTGAAATCTCCACCGGCCGCGCCGCAGCACGGACGCGCCGCGAAGCCGACCCGTTGGACGAAGTGCCGCATCCATTCCTTGCAAAGCAGGACTTTCCTGGATGGGTTTTATTTCCTCCGCACCGAAGAAGGGCGAGTCCATCAGTTGAAAGTGATCAAGGGCGTTTGGCATTGCCTCGCACTGGCCCTCTGAAGATTCCCTCCTAGTAAGTTCCTTTTGCCTATCCCGCGAAATCCGGGAAATGCGAATTGAAAAATCGCGAGGTTTTTGTGGCGCGATGGTAACCTCGGGGCGCAAATCAGGTTTTCACGCCGCAGGAGAACGAAATGGCGACGAAGTCCATATTGCGGTGAGCCGCGGCGCAATTCGTGGATCCGGAATCGCGGTACATGAAAGGCTGGCAATGAAGGTACGCGCGGCCGTCGCTTACGAGGGCCAGGACCAATTATCAATCCAGGACCTCGAACTTAGCGGTCCGGGTCCGGACGACATTCTGATACGCATCGTCGGTTGCGGCCTCTGCCACACGGACGTGAAGGCGATTTCCGGAGGCATGGGCGTTCCGAAGCCGGTCGTGCTCGGGCATGAAGGCGCGGGGATTGTCGAATCGGTGGGTGAGCGCGTCTCCAACATCCAGCCCGGCGATCACGTGGTGCTCACTTACGATTCCTGCGGCGCGTGCCGAGCCTGCACCGGCGGCGATCCTGCCTACTGCTCGCAAACCTCAGCGCTGAATTTCACTGACGGCCGGTTCGGTCAACCCGGCACATTCGCGAAGGGCTCCGAGCGCATTCACGGACATTTCTTCGGGCAGTCCTCATTTGCGAATTACGCCATCGCCAAGCCGCGCAACGCCGTTGTCGTGCGCCAGGACGCCCCACTCGAAATACTCGGCGTTCTCGGCTGCGGAGTTCAGACGGGCGCGGGCGCGGTGATGAACTCGCTTCAACCGACGCCGGATAGCAGCGTTGCGATATTCGGCGTCGGGCCAGTCGGTTTAAGCGCTGTGTTGGGCGCCGTGATCCGCGGCTGCGCGCAAATTATCGCCGTGGACGTGCTTCCCCAGCGTCTTGAAATGGCGAAGCTCCTGGGCGCCACCCATGTGGTCCTCGCCGGGCCTGATACCAACACCGGGAGCGCGATCCGGCGGAACTTTCCCGGCGGAGTAAATTACGCCCTCGATACCACCGGCCGCGCCGAAATCGGCCAGCACGCCATCGCTGCGCTCGCGCCGAAGGGACATTTTGGCTTCATCACCATTCCCGCCGGGGGGCTTCAGCTAAATATGTACACGGTGTTCTTACAAGGACTCAGCGTCCGCGGAATCGTCCAAGGAGATAGTGTGCCGCACGCCTTCATTCCGCATCTCGTGGATTTGTTTCTCGCCGGCCGCTTCCCCTTCGATCGCTTCCTCAACCGCTACGATTTTTCGCAAATTAATCAAGCCATTGCCGATCAGGCTTCCGGAAAAGCCGTGAAGCCGGTATTCTCGATGGCCTAGCAAGCATTCGCGTTTGCAAATCGTAACGGTATCTGGGCTTCGCTGCACAAATTGACGATGTCGCGCGCTTCAATCCAACTTGTACTGCTTATCTTCGGCCTGTCGCTTCTCCGAGCGTTGACGGGTCCCAGTGTGTTGGCGCGGCAATCGCCGCAGCCGATTGAGATTGCGTCCGGTGACAGTCTTGGCGCGATGCAGTCTGCTTTTTCGTTGGCCCCTGACAATTGCGGCAAAACCCAGGCGGATAGCTCTGACGATTCCGGTCCCGAAAAATCTTCGCTGGTCACTCTCTTTCCGCACCCAGGCGCCAGCCGCTATTGGATTTCGGGACAGGCCAATATCGTTTTCCAGTGGCATCCGTCGTTTCCCGCGGCATATTCGGGGCCGCATGTTTTCGTTCCACCGCGGAGAGCGCCACGTCCAAGCTCTACACTCTCTACCTCGGCTACGAGCTCACTCACACGACATCGGTTTATCTGGACGTCGAGAGCGCCGGAGGCACAGGCCTATGCAGTGCTTTCGGTTTAGCAGGGTTTACGAATCTAGACGTGGTTCGCAACCCGTCGCTGGGCGCGGCGCCCTATCTGGCGCGCGTGATGATCCAGCAGATCATTCCGCTCTCGAACGAACGCGTTGACGCGGATCGCGACGAACTGCATCTTGCCACGTCACTTCCCGCTCGACGCATCGAAATTCGCGCCGGCAAATTCGGTCTGCCTGATTTCTTCGACGTAAACTCTTGGGGTTCGGACAGCCATCTGCAATTCTTGAATTGGACGGTCGATAACATCGGTGCATGGGACTATGCCGCGAACACGCGCGGATATACGGACGGCGTGCTACTCGAATACGACGATCATTGGCTCTCCGTACGATTCGCTGAGGCGCTTATGCCAAAGGCCGCGAATGGAATCTACTTGGACGCGGACCTGGCCCGCGCTCACGCCGAAAATCTCGAGTTCGATGCGACTGGCACTCGTTTCTTCGGGCGATCTGGAACAGTTCGATTTCTCAGCTATCTGAATACCGCGGATATGGGGAATTACGAGGAGGCGATAGCCGAATACCGCGAAAGCATCATGCCAGTTCCAGACATTACCGCTACCCGCCGCCAAGGCCGCCACAAGTATGGCTTCGGCCTGAACTTCGAGCAGCAAATCACGCCGATCTTTGGCCTGTTCGGCCGCCTCAGCTGGAGCGATGGCCGTAACGAATCGTTCGCTTATACCGAAGTAGACCGAACGGCAGAAGCAGGCGTTTTTGCAATGGGGCGCGGATGGCATCGCCCCAACGATCGCGCGGGAGCGGCTTTCGTTGCCAACGGCATCGTTGCCGCACACCAGCAATATCTCGCATTAGGCGGTCTTGGATTTCTACTTGGCGATGGCGGACTGACCTATGGACCGGAGGAGATATTCGAAGCGTTCTACACGGCACATCTGAGGCGCGGTTTTTTCGCGTCCGCCGACGCGCAGCATGTCAGCAATCCTGGATACAATCGCGCGCGTGGGCCGGTGCTCGTTCCCGGCGTTCGCCTGCACGTTGATTTCTAATCCGATCCGCCAGCTGTTCGATGCAAAGGTCAAAAAGTTGCGAGTGACTTCATCCCCTTTCACTCGCCAAACTTCGAGCTACCGTCGCGGAGCTGGATAATGCGCCTTCGGCCTAGCTCCAGCCGGAGGAGTCGGTCGGCCACTCGCTGACGGCGGAGGAGGAGGGAACAGCGGCTGTTTCAGTGTTTGCATGGCTTCGGGTGGGAGCTTATCCGCGCTCGCCAGTAGCGCAGCCACATCCCACCTTTGCTGGTCGTTCAGCACATTCTCGAAGCTCGGCATGGCAGTCATTCGAATGCCGTTCTTCACTTTCCAGTAGGTCACGCCAACCGGATCATCCGTCACATAACCATCGGGAGTAAAAAGCTTCGGGGGCGACGGGTACATTTTCGGTTCGGGACGCGTGCTCTGCATGTCGGGCAGGCCATGGCAGCCAACGCAATGATGTCGATACACGTCAGCTCCATCCACAATATTCGCTGTCGTAAAGCTTGCCAGCTCGCGCTTCGGCGCGCTTCGGCTAATCCTGGCATGCAGCGCCGTTCCGGCAATCAACCGCTCAAATGGAAACGGCGGATCGTTCACCGCCGCCGGCGCAAACCCTCCCACGAAATAAACGGCGGCAGCTGCCGGAATCAAAATCAACCCGATAATCAGTCCCACCACAAATTTCCCCATCGCGACCTCCTTCTCCCTGAGCCGCCATTGGCGTCCCGTTGATATTACACTGGGAGTTTCGACGCCATCTGATTATTCGTAGTTGCTTTTCGCGAGAAGTCCCATGCAAACAATGCGCCGAGCGCTGCGTGGAAATCGCCGCTGGCGGGCACCCTGATTGGAATGGTATGTATATCGGCCGCAACGAAACGTCGGACGAATGGAAATAGCACGAATGGAATCAATCTGACCGCAGCGGAGAGGGTGGAAAACACTATGGCAATCCTCGCGGACACCAATCAAACGCGAAAAGTTGACGTCTTCACGCACATCTGGCCGAAAGCGTTTCACGAAAAGTTGAAAAGCGTCACCGGGCAGATGAAGGACATGCACCGCCGCAGCGAAGCCGTCCCGATGATGACCGACCTCGAAGTGCGCTTCAAAGTGATGGACAAGTTTCCCGGCTACCAGCAGATTCTTTCGCTGGCTTCGCCGCCGCCGGACGCCGTCGGTTCGCCCGACGATTGGCGCGAACTCGCGCGCCTGGGAAACGACGGCATGGCCGAGCTGTGCCAAAAATATCCCGATCGTTTCCCGAGCTTCCTCGCGGCCGTACCGATGCGCGATCCGGAAAGCGGCGTGATGGAATCGCGCCGGGCGATCAAAGAACTTGGCGCGTGCGGCATTCAGATTCCCGCCAACGTCTCCGGCAAATCGCTGGACGCGCCGGAATTTCGTCCCGTATTTCAAGAGATGGAAAAGCTGGAGAAAGCCATCTGGATTCATCCCGCGCGCACCGCGAATATTCCGGACTTCTCCACCGAGCAGACGTCGCTCTACGAAATCTGGTGGACTTTCGGGTGGCCCTACGAATCGAGCGCGGCGCAGGCGCGCATCGTTTTCTCGAAAATGCTCGACGAGATGCCCGGCTTGAAATTCGTCATCCATCACGCCGGAGGAATGGTTCCCTTCTTCGAAGGGCGCGTCGGCGCCGGCTGGGACCAGCTCGGCAAGCGCACGTCGGACACGGACTATTCCAAGCTGCTGAACGAGCTGAAGCGGCCGCACCTGGAATATTTCAAGAAGTTTTTCTACCCGGATACCGCGACGTTCGGATCGAAGGCCGCGATCGATTGCGCCATCAGCTTCTACGGCATCGACCACGTGCTGTTCGCTTCCGACGCGCCCTTTGATCCCGAAGGCGGCTCCATGTACATCCGCGATACCATTCGCGCCATCGACAACCTTAAAATCACCGACATCGACCGCGAGCACATCTACTACAAGAACGCCCTCAAGCTGCTGGGGATTAGTTAGCACCCCTCGGAGACTGTCGACACAGAGCGCCGGGACAGGCGCTACGATATCCGCGGCAAGTGTTGTACAGTATGCAACGAGAATCCAGCGTAATTTACGGAGAAGTGGACGCGCGCGCCCGATTAATTCCGGGAGATGCGCGTGTCAGTCCTGAAAGGCACGGACCGAGCGGCCTAGATGGCGGTCAATCCCTTTAATTCGGCCGAGGTCGAAGCAGCGCTGGGCGGTCGATACACTCTGGGACCCGAGCTCAGGACCGGAGGACAGGGAGTCGTTTACCGGACCATGCGAACGAGAGATGAGGCCGGGAACGCCCGCAAAGACGATGCCGCTCTTAAAATCCATCTCGACCCGAGACAGGACGAAAGAGCCGAGCGGGAAATCAGAGCCGCAAAAAACATCTCACACCCAGCACTAGCAGATTTATTGGAAGACGGCGTAATCCAGCTGCGCGGCAACGATGTCCGGTACATCGCGTGGGGATTCATTGAGGGCGAGCCGCTCGACGCCAGAATAGCAAAAGGTGCATTATCCGAGCGCGAAACCGCCCAGATTGCGTACGACGTCACAAGCGCAGTTGAAGTTCTTTGGGCCCATCGAATTGTCCACCGCGACGTCGCGCCCAAAAACATCATGCTGTCGCTGAATGGACATGCAGTCCTTATCGATCTCGGCGGAGCACGTCACCTCGACAACTCAACTATCACGGCAACGGGCGCCACCTTCGGAACTGTGGGCTACCTATCGCCTGAGCAGTGCCACGGCGAGCACGCCTTAACAAGCGCCTCCGACGTGTTCGCTTTAGGGGTCGTTATGCTCGAATGCCTCCTGGGGCGCCATCCCACGAATGGAGACCAACACAGGCTCTTGTCATCAGACGTTCCCGTGGCCGCCCTCATCCCGAATGCTTTCCAAGAGACCCGTCAAACCATCGAAGCGATGCTGCACCAGCGCGCCGCTTTCCGGCCACGCCTCGAGCAGCTTAGCGCGAGGCTGCAAACGCTTCTGAATGTGAGGTAACTTGTACCTCTTCAACGCTCGTTTCAGATTCAAAATTCCACCCTCCACAACTTCAATATCCGGATCGATCATAGCGGCGTCCGCTATATCGGCCGTGGATATCAGAAAAAGAAACTTCAGCAGCCATCCTCACTTAGGATCGCGATCTCTTGACCCACAACTTTACATGGCGAGTATTGATCCGGCGCTTGATCCCGATACCGTGGCCAGGCTTGGCACCTACCCTTGGTTCCACGGGGCCGGAGTGCCGGAGTACAAGTCCGGGGTTCATGGGAGCCCCACAAAATGGAAAAAACAATACAAGTCGACGTTGGTCTCGATGTGGACTCGACACGTGCCAACAGACATTACGGACATACGAAGAGCAGCGCGTTCGGCGGTGGAGTTCCAGCTAAACGACGGGTGGCAAGACGTCATCCTCGCCGCGCCACTCACGACAATGGACGACCAAACACTGGAACCCGAAACGCGCTGGATCGACGCCGGGTTACAAGCCTGCAAAGAACTGAACGTGACTCAGCCCGTACTCGCCACAATCGCGCTTTCCGAAGCGCTACTGCATGTGCCGCCGTTGAAAAACCCTCTCGCGCATTCCTTTTCCAACATCACTGCGACACGCACCGAGCTTTCTGGCGCCTATATAGTTCTCGAACAGTCCGATCCGAACAATTATTTTTGGAACCAGAAGGACCCCCTCGCATCGCTCTTGACGATCATCGACGACCTTCATAGAGGCGCGCAGAAACGAGCTATCGTCAACTACGTCGGAACCTTCGGCCTCGTGGCAAAGGCGGCGGGCGCGGAAGCATGGGCAAGTGGCTATTATCTGACGCAGCGCCGTTTCAGTCTAAGACGGACGTCGGGGAGGGCTCGACCACGCTACCACAGCTTCGCACTCGCGGGAGACATCGGTCTCAAAGAGGACCTTGCCGCTATACACCGCTCCGGCCTCGCTGAGGAGTTGATGACTCCAACGATCGCGGACGAAGCCCTTCGCAATGCGTTGAAACAGGGCAAAACACCAGATGACGTTCCGGAATGGCGGTATGCTCAAAGCAACTGCGGAGCCGCCCAACAGCACTACCTCGAACTCGTTTCCGAATACGGGAAGAAGGTTACGAAGATGCCAGAGAAAGGGCAGCGAGACTGGATCACCCAATGGCTCGAAACCGCCGTCAATTTTACCGAAACCCTGGCCAGAAAAGGACTTGCTGGCCAATCCACAGATACGCATCACCAGAAGGTCTGGCGAGACGTCTTCAACGGCTGGCGCAACTACGCCAAACAGTAGGGTCCGGAAGTGAGTTTCGTTAGGGCGAACAATCGATTAACAGAGGGCGCTGGCATCACACGGCAGGCAGGAATCTCGCAACGAAAACCCGAATCGCAGTGCAAAATTAGGCCGACGCCGTTTGAAACAAATGCACCCCTCGCAGAATCACTGATGCGGACTTGGGTACCGTCCATTACAACATGCACCTCATCGGCAAAGCTGCGATACACAATGGCCTGCTCCAAAGCCTCCCGCCATCTCTTCAGCTTCATCTCGATCGCAATCAAGCGAGCCGAGCCAAAAACGTCGAAATGCGGCCGCAGGAACAATTCTCCAGAGTCGCGCTTGTCAACGGCACCCACTTTCTCCAACCGCGATACCGCTGACGATGCCGCGCATTCATTCAGGAAAAGACTCTCGCAAAGCTGCGCTTCGCTTGCTGCAAACTTCCTTTCTGCCAACCAAACCAAGACGTGTCGCGAAACGGAATTAAGCCCGCGCCACCTCGGCATCTCTCCGGACCATATCCCCAACAACATATCGGGAATAACCGAGCCGATGGTCGGTTCTCTAAGAAGTCGCGCGCGCTCGCCCGAGTTTAAATCGAAAGATTGCCGAATATGAGTTATGAAGGGCCCTGCCATGTCGCACTCGAAACGAAAACCGCAGGTCTGGGAAGTCATCGCCGAAATAATAAAGCCGGTCGTCAACAAATTGCAACGCGAGCGCCTCGAAGCGCTGCTGAAAAGAGAAACAGCAGCTACGTTCGCGGACAGAAACGGAGCAACTCGTACGAGAGCAGGTACAGGTCAACAGGACCTGTACTTCTTTTGTACTTCCGGCCAGTAGAGGTTTCCCTACCGCATCTGCTGCCGTCGATCTGCAGTCATGTGCATCGACGAAAAATTCGACAGAGCAAGCCAAGTCGCCGCCGCGACAAGGCCAGCCCCTCCTTTTCTCAATCTACCCGTCACAGGCTACCGAGTAGAAACACGCGCAACTCATACAAAACAAACGATCGCATACATGTCTACCCGTCACGGGGCGGAGCCCAGCTCTTTCCCAGTTTCGCTCATCATCCACGCGAAGTATTCACGCCTGGTTCCCGCCAGTCACCGATCACCACTTCCCGGCTCGGACCACGAACCGTTATCCCGGTGCGTGGTTTCCACGCGATGCCGGGACATAAATCACGCCGCAAAGAGCCCGGGTTGCCAGCACGGGGCGGTAAAGGGCGGAACAGTCAATCGACCTTGCAGGCACGTAAGTCATAGAAAACAAACAGACGAGCAGAAGCAAGGGCGGAACGTCCCGGTGCATGCGTTTTTGCGGATTTTCCTCGCATCGAAAGACCCGCAACGCCTTCGCCATGCACTTACTTTTTCGTCCTTGGCGTCGAAACAGCGAGGCGGGAATCCCGCGCGGCCAAGCAGTGATGCGGTAAAATACTTGGGCGATGGCCGAGCGCTTTTACCGGGCAACGATGAGGATCGGAGACACGACTCTCTTCGGCCGGCTGGTATTCGGGTTTCTGGTGCTGTGCGCCATTGGATTGGGGACGGCGGCGGGGCTGCTGTTCGTCTATTCGAGCGACCTGCCGGAAATTCACGCGCTGGAAAATTACCGCCCGATCACGGAAACGCAGCTTTTCGCGGACGATGGCACGCTGATCGGCACTTTCAGCCTGCAGCGACGCATCCTGCTGACCTACGAACAGATTCCGCCGATCCTGCGCGAAGGGATCATCAGCACCGAAGACCAGCATTTCGAGCAGCACTGGGGCGTGGACTTTCCGCGCGTGCTGGAATCGGCGTGGCACGACATGCTGGTGCACCGTCCGGCGGAAGGCGCCAGCACGCTGACCATGCAACTGGCCGGCGGGCTTTTCCTGAACCGCGCGGACCGCAGCATGCGCCGCAAGTTCGAGGAGACTATCCTCGCGCTGGAGATTGAGCGGCACTACACCAAGGCGCAAATTTTCACGATGTACTGCAATCAGATTTATTTGGGCTCGGGGAATTACGGGTTCGAAGCCGCGTCCGAATATTATTTCGACAAGCCGCTGGAAAAAATCGATCTGCCGGAGGCCGCGCTGCTGGCGGGCATTATTCGCGGGCCTTACTATTCGCCGGTGAATCATCCGGATCGCGCGCTGGCGCGGCGAAATTTGGTGCTCTATCTGATGTACCGCGACCACAAGATCACGCGCGCGCAGGAAGAAGCGGCGCAGAAGCAGCCAATGGGGCTGCACATCGAGCCGCTGCGCGACAATCTGGCGCCGTATTTCATCGAGGACGTCCGCGAATACCTGGAGCACACGTACGGTACGGCGGCGGTGCACGAGCAGGGGCTGCGCGTCTACACCACTCTGAATGTGGACATGCAGAAGGCGGCGGACCAGGCGGTGCGCGACGGGCTGCACGAATACGACCGGCGGCATGGCTGGCGCGGCAACTTGCCGAATATTTTGGGAGTTCATGCAGGCGCGGCGGGCACACCGGGCGTGCTGGACACGCTCGAAAAATATCAGAACGACGATTGGAATGCGCCGATCGACAAGGGCGAGTACGTCACCGGACTGGTGATGGCGGTTTCGCGCGAATCAGCGGAGATCAAAATCGGGCGCTATCGGGCGCGGCTGCTGCCGGCGGACATGGATTGGACCGGGCACAAGTCTCCCGCGGAAATTTTGAAGGTGGGCGACCTGGTGAACGTGCTGATCGAAGATATTTCCGGCGATACGGCGAAAGTGCAGCTGGAACAGGTTCCGACGGCGCAAGCGGGGCTGATCGCCATCGACAACGCCACCGGCGAGATCAAGGCGATGGTGGGCGGCTACAGCTTCGAGCAATCGAAATTCAATCGCGCAACACAGGCGATGCGGCAGACGGGCAGCTCGTTCAAAGTGTACGTCTACAGCGAGGCGCTGCTGCAGGGCGCGTCGCCATTCGATACGGTGCTCGACGAGCCGGTGACGTATCGCGTGGGCAACATCGACTATTCGCCGCACAACTACGACGACAAATTCGAGGGGCGCATCACGCTGCGGCGGGCGCTGGCGGATTCGCGCAACGTGCCGGCGGTGCGGCTGCTGGCGCACGTGGGCATCGAAAACGTGATCGAGCTGGCGCGGAAATTTGGGATTAGCAGCCCGCTGCCTCCGTATCTGCCGCTGGCTCTCGGTGCCGCGGATTTGACTCTGCTGGAGCACACGTCGGCATTCAGCGTGTTTCCGGACGACGGCATTCACATTGCTCCAACGGAGATTCAGCGCGTGAGCACCTACGACGGGGCGCTGCTCGAAGAAGATCGTCCGAAAGTGACGGACGTAATTCCGCCGCCCGTGGCCCAGACCATGGTGGCGATGCTTGAAGACGTGGTGAATTTCGGCACCGGCGTGCGCGCGAAAGCGCTGGGGCGGCCTTCGGGCGGAAAAACTGGCACCACCAACTCGTTCACCGACGCGTGGTACATCGGATTTACGCCGCGGATCACTTGTGGCGTGTGGGTCGGCAACGACAATCCGGCGATTTCGCTAGGCAGCAAGGAAACCGGCGCGCATGCGGCTCTGCCGATCTGGCTGGAGTTCATGGAGAAATCGCTGGCGGGAAAGCCGGTGGAGCAATTCCAAGGCGTGGTGCCACTTGAAGATCAGGTGGCGG
>JBOGMW010000039.1:0-8248 GCA_050746805.1 Candidatus Acidiferrales bacterium
CCGCAACTCCGCTCACCGCCGCGCTCACCGCTCCGCCGGGCGGCGAAGTTCCTGCCAGAGGCGTTGAATAAATTAACGACGCCGCTCCCGATAAAGTTGGGTCGAATTTCGCGAGGAAAGCATCGGCGCCGCCATTAAACGGCTGCAGATTGTCGTGCCATGGAAAATCGGGAGAGTTCGTCTGGCCCGCAACATACACGCTGTCCGCTGCCGCTACCGCGATAGAAAGCCCCTCATCCGTTTCTGATCCGCCCAAATAACTTGAATACGCAAGCGAAGCCTGCCCCGACACGGCATCCTGCGCGATCACCGCTATAAACCCGTTCTGCGGGCTGGGTCCACACAAGCTCGCGCACAATTTACTTTGATAGGCCGCATTGAGCCCATTCACGGGAAAATTCGTCGATTGCGTGGCTCCAGTGACGTACACCCTGGGCGGGATTCCCACCGGAAGCGTGCTAGGCGGATCGAGCGCGATTCCCAAAATTTCGTCCATTCCGCTCCCGCCCAGCAGCGTGGCGTACACCAGATCCGCCGATCCTTGCCCCGCCGGCGCGATTTTCATGACGAAGCCGTCTGACGTCCCGCCGCCGTACACTCTCTGAAACGCGTTCAGCACCGGAAATCCATACGACGGGTTCGAAGTAGTTCCGGCAACGTACGCATCGTCGTTTGAGTCCACCGCAAGCCCGCCCACAGCAGCAGGTCCCGCGGAATAAGTTCCTAAATACGTGCAATATGTGAGGCTGGGCGCTCCGCCGGCTTGAGCGGGAGGCGCAAACACCGCCAGATATCCATCACTGTGTTCGCCGTCCCAACTGGACTGGAATGCGCCAGTGGTAAGGGGCAAATCAGGCGACGCGGGATCGACGGCACTCGGCTGCGTGTCCGATGCGATATAAACATTGCCCAGCTGATCGACAGCGATTCCGCCCGTGCCGTTTGCGGACTCCTCCCCGCTTCCGCCGAAGTACGCCGAAAAGTTCAGTTGATTTCCCTGCGCGTTGATCTCGCTCACCACCGCGTCATTTCCGGAGCCACTGATCAGTCCGCTCGTCGGCTGGCTATATCCGGTCACCGGAAAGTCCGTCGAAGTCGTCGTGCCTGTGATCGCCACATCGCCCGTGCCGTCGAGCGCTATCAATCCGCCCGTTTGCGCTCCGCTCCCGCCAAGAAACGTCAGATACACCAGCGAATTGGCGCCCGTCACTGTCGGATCGATTTTCGCCACATAGAAAGCCGAAGCGCCTACCACTGGTCCCACGCTCGCGGCGCTGCCTTCGGGGAAAGTCGTCGTCGAAGTCGTTGCACCGCTTACGTAAACTTTTCCGTTCGAGTCAACCGCCACGTTCCCCGCCGTCTCGTTTCCCGCCCCGCCCAAAAACGTCGCGTACGTCACCATCAGTGATGGGTCAATCACCAGCGTCGCCCGCGGATCGTGCGGCCCGATTCGGAAGCCCACGCTTCCGTCGGCTTCCATCACGTACTCGCCTCTCACCAACGTCCGCGCGCCCCCGTCCAACTCGGCGAAGATCGTTGGCTTCGCCATCCGCAGCTCGCGGCCGGCAGCGTGCAAAATCACGTCGCCGCCAGAAAGCTCCAACTGCTTCGCCGCCGAAAATCGCAGGCGCAATTTCGTTGCGTCCGCGCCGGGCAGCAAACGTAAATCGTACTCAACTCCGTTGCTCGTTCCGTAAACCGTTATTCCCACGCGCCCGTCCGAATCCTCCTGGCCAATCGCGCGGGCAAAATGCCGCACGCCTGTTCGCCACTTCCGTGGATTCCGTCCAATGAAATAGTTGCTCACCGCCTTCAGCTGCTGCACGCCACGCCACGAAAACTCCGCGGAGTCTTTCAATCGCCGATTGCTGAGCCCAGCCCAACCCAGTCTTATCCGCACGACGTCAATCCGCTGCGTCACGGCGCGGTCGGACAAATCCGCAGTCTCCACATCTATACCTTTGCGCGTCAGCAACAGCGTCATTCCCGCACCGCGCCCCACGTAGCGCACGCGCGCATCGAATTGCCCAACGTTCGGCTCAAACGTCATCGGAATGGAAATCGGCGCGGATCGGTGTGACGTCGCCGCACCCATGCGCGGTTGGTTCGCGTCTCCGCCATCCACGCGCAAGCTTCGGCCGAATGCATCGTTGCGAAATTGCGATTCAGGAGGAAACGCTTGCCGCTTATTAACGCCAAAACGGCCCGCGGCAACACTCGTGATTCCGGCGAGCGCCAGAATACACACCGACACCAATCGCCTGCTCATTTAGGCCCTCCTCCGGACGCGAACTTCCTCGAATCCGGGTTGGGCAGCTCTCGAACTGCGAGCCAACTGCCGTTAGTAGTTGTGAAACTCCTCCGCTGCCGGAGGCGCGGCGAATATCTCGCGCCGCGCCGCGAATGTCAAGTCAACTCCCAGCCGTCTCAGGGCAAAGGTGGGCGCGCAGACGCAGCACAGCACCTAGTTCGGAGCGGCGGCCGCTCGCCGCATGTGCGTGTGCTCATCTCTTTCGATCCTCGGGCACGGTCAAAAAAGGAGGGAGTGCTTGCGAGCGGGGCGTGTGGGGTGAATTCCCACCCGCAAGCACGTTTACTGCAGTGGAAAACCTAGTTCGGCGGCGCCGGAGCCGTCTCTGGCCCGTTACCGAGAGTGGGAGGCGGCGCGCCAGCCCCATGCCTCATACGCCGCCGGATCCTTGCGACCCGCCCTTTCTTCACGGTGTAATCCGGCGGCACCTGGAATAGCGACGGATCAGGTTCGCCCATCTGAATGTTCGTCAGCTGCCGGACGCTGTTGCCGCGCACTGGATCCGTCGTCTTGGTCAACACGTACATTTGCAGATCGGGCGAATACCACCGTTCCGTGGTAATCACGATCGGCTTCTCGTTGCCGATCTGTCCCGCTGGAATGGTGCGCGTGTAGCGCGTGCCCTGCGCTTGCACTCCGTTGATCGTTTGCGTGCCAAGCGAAGCAGTTGTTACATTTCCCTGATCGGACGGCGGTGGCGCTACATTGTTCTGAACCCGAAAGCGCCTGCCTCTGCGATCCATTCGAACCTGATGCGCGATCTTTCGGTCGGGGTCCAGGATGTACTGCGTCCCGGCAACCACATCTTCGATGAAGATCACATGCGGGGCGCCCTGACTCGTGGTGGCGAATGCGCCAATCGCAGGCAGCGTCATTTCGCGCCGAACTCGCCCTTGGCTATCGCGCGCAATCGTTCCGGTGGTGGTGCGATTGATCTGGTTTCCGTCCGCCAATGTCTGCGTCTCCTGCGCGCTAATCGTCGCCGTAAACGGCGTGCCGGTCACCGTCTTGCCGCCCAATCCGGCCTCGAATCCGATGAAGTCCATGGCGTCACCAGCGCCCATCGCTCCCGGTCCCGTCCGGAAAAAGACCACGTTGTCGCCTGGCCCTGGGTGAATCGGCGGCGCCGGCGCAGATGATTGCGCGCGAGTCGCACTCGCCACCACACCCAATCCCGCCATCAAAACCGCAATTCCAACCGTTTTCGACGCCTTCCCGATCCGCATTCGACTCCTCCCTGCTACTTCCAAAATCCTTATCGCTGCGCCGCTCCGCTCGCGTCATCTTGCGAAACCAGCCGGATCGCCTGCGGTGTTCCGTCCGCGCTGACAATCAAATCCGCCCGCACCGTGCCGTCTCCTTCCATCGCCTCCACCGGCAACCCGAAGGATGCCAGTGTCGCCCGCGGCATCACCACGCGCACCACGGCGCCATCGTCAAGTGAAATCGGATAGTCCGCGTCCGGCAGCGGGATGAACGCGGAGGCATCCTCACTGGCGAGCTGTTTAGGCGTGCTAGAAGCAGTACCTCGGGCCAGCTCCGCGGTGGCGCCACGATGCAGCGCCGCCTCCGGCGACAATCGCGCATTGTTCGCCTCGATCTTGCGCGGTGTAGCCACTTGCCCGCCGGCGTCTTTCGCGATCCGGGTTTGCGTGCTGTCAACGGATCGCCGGTACATCCATAGTCCCACGGCCAGCAGCAGAGTTGCCGCAATCCCGATTACCGCCGCATACCTGCGGGTCGTTTGGCGAGCCACCCCCGCCTTGCGTCGCTGGAACGCCAGCAACAGTTGCGCCTCAACCTGCGCCGTGGGCACTGCGTTCGCTTCTCTTTCACGTAGACGACGCAACTCCCAGTCCAGTGATTCAGTTTCCGTCAGCAACTGCCCGCACTCCGCGCAGCCTTCCGTGTGGGCCAGCGCCTGTTCGCGCAGTTCGGCGGTCAGCACTCCCGGCCGATCCAAGTCCGCTAACACTTCTTGAAATTGGGAGCAATCCATCGCCACATCTCCAAATTCATTCGCCAACTGCCGACGCGCGCTGCATGCGCCGATCTTCCCGCAATTTCTCCGTCAACAGGGCTCGCGCGCGGTGCAACCGGGATCGCACCGTGCCAACCGGGCATTCCAGCTCTGCCGCCGCTTCCTCGTAGGTCATTTCCTGCAAATCGCATAGCACCAGAGCCTCGCGGTAATTGCCTGGCAACGTCCCGATGGCGCACTTCAGCCGCTTGATCGTTTCGTCGTCATACCGATTCTCCGCCTGCCGCCCTGCCCCGTTATCGTTCCCTGTCAGAATTGGCCGGACGTCTTCCACTTGCCCTTCCATCGCCACAAACCGCTGCTCCTGCTCCCACCGCTTCCTCAAATGATTCCGCGCAATGCCGAACAAAAACCCTGCCAGGGTCCCTTTGGTCGGATCGAAACGTCCTGGGTTGCGGATCATAGCCATGAACACCTCTTGAGTCACGTCCTCGGCCACCGCTGCGTTTCCGCTCATGTACAGCGCAAACCGGTAAATCGGCCCTTGCTTTCGCCGGTACAACTGCACGAAAGCCCTTTCGTCTCCGGCAATAACCTGGCCCAGCAGACCTTCGTCCGTCGGTTCAATGGCCCGTTTCATTTCGCCCATTTCATCTGGATTATTCGACGGCCTGCACGGGCCTTCGTTTCCTCTTCCCACTCGCCCATCCTGAAGTTCCCGAAATTTGACCAATCCGGCCTAGCGACCCATCTAACCCGCCTGACTCGACTTCCACTCTCTCGGAGCAGATGCGGTGCACGGGTTCGGGCTCGCACGAGAGCGGACGTCGCTGGGCCGTAAACGCTGGGTATGGGGGTCCTTGACCCCGGGCATCGTGGGGCGTAAAATTTGTGAGGTGGGTCGCTCGTTCCAAGCCGGGGCCTGTTTTGCCTGTTGTTGCACAGGCGCAGCTGGCGTGGGTTTGCGATCCGAGTAATACTAACTGCACGAATCGGATACATCAGCCCGCTAGCCACGCAATGTATGGCGCGCGGGTTTTTGCTTTTTTAGGGCGTCTTTTGGCTCGCAATAATGGGAGAAGCTAGTGAGTAGCAATGGCAACACCAACGCGAATTCCAACCCCGTCAAGGAAACCTCGGCCCAGCGTACGGAACGCCTCAAGCAGGCCAAAAACCCTTGGCAAGCTTTGGAAGAAATTCGTGAATTTGCTCGAACCGGCCGCGATTCCATTCCCCCCGAATGGAGCCTGTACTTTCGCTGGTGGGGCATCTACACACAAGGCGACGGGCGCGGCGCGGTAGGCGGGGTCGGTGGCGAAGGCAAATCTTCCCCCTATTTCATGTTGCGAGTCGCACTCCCGAATGGCCTGCTCACCTCCAACCAGGTTCGCGCCATCGCCGACATTTCCAGCCGCCACGGCCGCGGCGTCGCAGACATCACCGTTCGCCAGAATATCCAGCTTCATTGGATGACCATCGAAGCGATCCCCGAAGTCATTGACACTCTCGCGGCGGCCGGCCTCTATACCAAGGGCGCCTGCGGAGATACTGTCCGCAACATGACCGGCTGCCCCCTTGCTGGGGTCGCTGCCGATGAAATTTACGACGCTTCTCCGCTTCTGCTCGAAGTTGCCTCTATCGTGCGCGGTCAAACGGAGTTCTACGATCTACCTCGCAAATTCAAGATCTGCATAACGGGCTGCCCGGTTTGGTGCTCCTATCCTGAAATCAACGATATCGCTCTCACCGCCGTTCACCGCCACCAGAATGGACATCGCGACGTCGGCTTCTCTGTCCGCGTCGGAGGAGGGCTCGCCACCGAGCCGTTCCTAGCCGCGCGCCTGAATTGCTTCGTTCGCCCAGAGCAGTCCATCCAGGTTGTTCGCGCCATCGTTGAAATATTCCGCGATACGAACATTCTTCGCGAACATCGCAAGCGAGCCCGAATGAAGTATTTGTTCATGAAGTTTGGCTGGACTCCCGAGAAGTTCCTCGACGATATCAACAGTCGGATCGGCTTCAAACTCGATCCCGCCGTAGAAGAGCATCCCCCAGCCGATGTCTTCCGCGATCATGTTGGCGTCTACGCGCAGAAGCAGCCGGGTCTGTGCTACGTCGGCGCATCCGTTCTTCGTGGACGCGTTACGCCCGATCAAATGCGATTGGCCGCCGATCTCGGCGAGCGCTTCGGCAGCGGCGAAATCCGCGTCACGAATATGCAGAATCTTCTGCTCGTCAACATCCCGAAGGATAAGGCCGAAACCGTGGCCCGCGAGCTCGACTCCGCCGGCCTTCCCGTTGCCGGTTCGCCCTTCCGTCGCGGCGCAATTTCCTGCACCGGCATCGAATTCTGCAAGCTGGCCATCACGGAGACCAAAAGCTACACCCGTTGGTTGATCGATGAACTTGAAGAGCGCGTGCCACAATTCGATCAGCAACTGAAGCTCAACGTCACCGGCTGCACCAATTCCTGCGGCCAGCACTGGATCGCCGATATCGGCCTCGAAGGCAAGAAGCTAAAGTCCGGCAAAGACATGCTTGACGCGTATTACTTTTCGCTCGGCGGAGCGGTCGGCGAGTACCAACGCCTCGCGCGTCCTGTCGGCTATCGCTGCTTCGCCACGGAAGTTCCAGACGCCATCGCGCGCCTGCTGAAGACCTATGTCGGCTCGCGCGATCCCGGCGAAAATCTCCGCGCCTATTTCGCGCGATTCTCCGACGAAGAACTCCGCGCCCAGCTCGCCGGCACTGCCGTCCCCTCCGTCGTTCGTGATCCGGCCCCCGGGCCCGTTCCCGAAGCCGTGTCCGAGTGAACTCGTGGCCAGCGCAATGATCGAACGCGGCAAAGTTTATCTGGTCGGCGCAGGCCCCGGTGATCCCGATCTCCTCACCGTAAAAGCGTCAAAGCTTCTCGCATGTGCGGATGTGATTCTTCACGACGATCTCGTGCCGGTGGCGATTCTTGCCCTGGCGGGCCCACGGGCCCAGGTCGTCAACGTCGGCAAGCGCTGCGGCGCAAAAGGCGCCACGCAATCCGAAATCAACGCTCGCATGATCGTTGCATCGCGAGCAGGTCTTTCAGTCATTCGCCTCAAGGGCGGCGATCCCTCTATCTTCGGCCGCCTCGCCGAGGAAATCGACGCGCTCGAATCCGCCGGAATTCCGTGGGAGATCGTTCCTGGAATCACCGCCGGACTCGCCGCGGCAGCCGCTCTTGGCGCGTCGCTAACGGATCGGCGAAAATCCGCGCGCGTGGTCATCGTCACCAACCATCGCGCCGCCGGAAGCGAAGCTCCCACGCAGCGCGATTGGCAAGCGCTCGCTCGTGAAGACGCCACGCTGGTGATCTACATGCCCGGCTGCGACTTTGAACATTTGCGCGAGATGCTTGTCGCCGCCGGCCTGCCACCCGAAATTCCCGCCGCCGTAGTTTCCCGCGCAGCTTCAGCCGATCAAAGCGTCGAATGCGCCACTCTCGGCGAACTCAGCGCGCTTCCGCAAATCGCGGCTCCTTCGATTTTGCTCGTTGGCTGGTCGCTCGACGCTGCGGTACGCCGCGCCCTCGCCGCCAACGCGCCCGCACTGATCGCAGAAGCCGAGATAGTCCTTTCTTCTAGCTAGCCTCACTGTCCCGCGACGATCGGGCATTCAGATAAACGCTGCCAAATGTAAGACGACTGATTACGGCGCCCTCATCTCGCTCTGGGCGAACTGCCGTCGGTACAAGTCAGCGTAGAGCCCGCCCCGTTCCAGCAGCTCGGAATGCGTTCCGCGGTCGACGATTTTCCCGTCCTGCACTACCAAAATTTGATCCGCTTCGAGGATCGTCGAAAGGCGGTGCGCGATCACAAGTGATGTGCGTCCGCGAAGGGCCTCTTGGAAAGCCCGTTGGATGGCCGCCTCCGATTCGGAATCCAAGTGCGCCGTCGCCTCGTCGAGAATTACGATGTCCGGCG
>JBOGMW010000040.1:0-6999 GCA_050746805.1 Candidatus Acidiferrales bacterium
TTGCACACATTGCGCAATCACCGTCACTCGCTGCAGTTCCTTCCGACTCAACGTGAATGTCTCCTGTCTCATGGGGTGACATTTTCACGTTGCCGTTACGGGGTGACAGAATTATGGAGCTAAGACACATAAACAAAATTAATATGCCAGACGCGGGAACTGAGATACGATGACCGGCTGCCGCTAGGAGTAAGGTTTCAGGAATGGGATGAGGTATCTCGCGGCGTACTAACGGGCTGACCAAGAGATTAGAGCCCTTTGAAGTTCGGATTGCCAGACGACCCACGAGGTACTAGCTGCGTTTCCCAGAGACTATGCGAGTTGACGTCCGGAAAGGAAATGCATCTGCAGTAGGTGCACGTCGGGAAACAAGCCATAGGGCAGGAGCGAAGTCATGAAGCGTCTCTACTGGGCTGTCGTTGTAATTCTGGCGTTTGTCGCAACGGGCTGCCGGAAAGCGCCGCCGAAGCTTATAAGGCCCGCTACCATCAAGGACGTTATGGATTCCATTGTGAATCCCAACGCATCGTTCGTATTCAACGCCGTCGAATACGTAGATGAGCCAAATGGGGAGGTCAAAAACATCCAGCCGAACAACGATACGTTCGACGAAGACGCTGGGGAGCTTCCTAACGCTTACAGCGAGGATAACTGGCAAGCGCTGCGCGTGCACTTGATGGCGCTAATGGAAGCGCCAAATCTGCTGGTGATGCAAGGACGCAAAGTGGCACCAGAGCATGTTACCTCACAGAATCCTAATATCGAGCTTCAGCCATGGCAAATTCAAAAGCTGATCGATAACAACCGCCCTGCGTTCATCCGCCGCGCGCACCGATTGCAGGAGGCCGTTGGGGTGGCCCTGAAGGCGGTTGATGAGAAAAGCGTAAAGGGTTTGTTTAACGCAGAGGGCAACCTCGACAATGCTTGCGAGGGCTGCCATCTGCATTATTGGTACCCGAACGACAAAAGGGCCCAAATGCTCTACAAGGAAGGGATTGAATAACGCCATCGTCGCTACTTAGCGCGACCCTTGGGGCCTAGCGCCTTTTTTGCTGTAGCGCGCGTGCCGCTGGTTTTGTGTTGGCCCCTCGCGCTGCTGGCGCTGATTCTCTAGACCATACTGTGGCTGCTCTTTCTTCTCGTGTTCTGCGCGGCCCGCCCCGGGTTCGATCTGACCGGTCGTCGAAATACTTACGGGGCCGTCCAGATCACTTTTCCTCCTTGGTTAAATAGGTGAATGCTTGCAGCGGTGGGTGGCACGGCCTTTCCGCCCTCCGACGGCGGTAAAGCAATATCCCCTAACACGGATTCAAAGCCGTTCTTGTCCAGAAGAATGATGCTCGGACCAGTCGGCGTGTCGCTCAGCCAGATGTGGGGTCTTCCGGTGCGGCTGTTGAGGCCGAGATACGGTCCCTCTGTGTCCTCGGCCAGCTTCGCTCGCTGCATGCCACCGGCATCGTAGAGCGTGAACTGCGGGCCGCTTGCGTCAATCGCCAGGCTGGCACGTTTTTTCCCGCTCCCATCGTAAAAAACCAGCTGCGGAACGGCTCCGGAGAATCCTAGGGTGGCGCGAGTCTGCCCGCCCGGACCTAGCAGCATGAATTTAGCCGCTTTCACAGTCTGCCGCTCCAAAGGCTGCTCAGCCCGGAGACTTGAGACACCTGGCAGCACAATACTGCCGCAGGCCACCGCAAGCGCGGCGACTATCAGCCAGCGAAGCCGTTTGTTCTGCCGCTCAAGTTGGCTCAGGCGATCTTCAATACCCGGAATTTTCATCACACACCCCTTTCGGATTTGTCAACGCCCAGTAGACACGCTTCACGATTTTCTCTCTGCCAGCGGACGCTCGGTCCGGGCCTGCGAGGGCTGCCATCTGTACTACCGGTACCCGAACGACAAGAGAGCCCAGCAGATCTACAAGCAGGAGCACCAGCAGCTCCAGAACCAGGAGAACTGAACCAGTGAATCGCAGTTACTTGGCGCGGCCCTTGGGGCCTTGCGCGATCATTGGCAGTTTGTAAATGGTCGCGGCGGTGTGCTGCGGCCCTTGGCGAATCGGTTGGCCGTTCGCGTCTTCAGCGCCGCTTCCAACCACGAAAAGCGTCCGCTTATTTGCACCTGCGAACACGACGCTAATGATGCCGCGCGGCGTCGGAATCACGCCCAGATGCTTACCGGTGTTGTCAAAAACCTGAACGCCCGCGTTGCTGCTGACGTATAGCCGGCCCTTCGAATCGATTGCCATGCCATCCCCGTAACTGCCCTTCGGGAGCGCTGCGAAATCGCGGCGGTTCGCGAGTTGGCCCGGTCCCTGTACGTCAAACGCGACGAGTTCACCTCCGTTTGTGACGTACAGAGTTTTGTAGTCCAGACTGAAAACGATTCCGTTCGTGCGGATGTTGCCTGCCATCACGCTGACGCCCTTCGGGCTAGCATAATAGAGGCAGCCTGTCGTGAAATATGCGCCGCCATGGCTGTCTGCAGCGAGATCGTTTGGCCGTACCGTTAGCGCCATGCCATCGGACCACTTGTCGCTTATCATCCTGTGTTCCGGTGCCAGCATCACGATTGCATTCACGATGGAATCCTTATCTGCCTTCGTCGACCCCGGCCTCTCCGTTCGCAGCGCGCCGTACAGATTGCCGCTTCGGTCCATCGAGAGTGATCCCACGCCCTTTGCTCCGGCTACTGCCGTAGAGGTGTTCCCGTTGGCATCGATCTTGAGAACAGTGTCGTAATCCTCCTGGGCCACGATGACGCTTCCATCGGATACAGCGAGGATACCGTCAGCGCTGTTGCCGCCTTCTTGCCAGATCTTGCTCCACTTCGCTCCCGCCGCTACGACTCCTGGAATAGCCATCACGCTCGCGTTGCGCGGGAGGGCGGGTTGCGCGGCCGGACGCATCGCCCGCTTTGCAAACATTTGCAGAGCTTGCGCCACCTGGTCCGCCGAAGGCTTGCACGTCGCATCTTCGCCCGCAGCGGGCGAAGATGCCGTGGGCGCCTGTGCTCGTGCTTGGCTTAAGCTGAACGCCGGTGCAACCGACAAAAACAAAATACCGATCGCGGTCTTGTATCTCATTCCGCCTCCAGGTGCGGAGATGCTCGCAAGATATTGCGTCGATCATGCGTGCCATCCGTTCGTCGATGGCTGATTTGCGTGAATTTGCATGGCGGCGCGATTCTACGCCGAGCGCGGGAATATCGATCGTGAATTTTCATATCGATCGTTTGCCGCGGCCGCGAGCCGGGATAACAGAAAATTAAGGTTTCAGTTCCGCTCTTGACCGATCCAGAGCCTGAGCCTAGAATCCTGCCCGCGTACCAGCGTGATCGGCTCTCGCACCGCGAAGAATCGGAATCGCTGGCTCGTCATTCCTCAGAGTGGATAACGCGGGCGACAGACCATGCCAAAGAAAAGAAACGTTAACGAGAGCGCAAAAACCAACTCTATTCTTAACGAACCAGCAAAGTTTATCCATATGTATCAGCAGATGCTGGCGATTCGGCTTTTTGAGGAGCAGGTAAACGATCTCTACACGCGGGCTCTAATGCCCGGTCTCGCTCACCTGTACATCGGGGAAGAAGCGATCGCCGTCGGAATCTGCTCGACTTTGCGACCCGATGACTACATCACTAGCACGCATCGCGGACACGGACACTGCCTGGCCAAAGGCGCATCGCCCGATCGAATGTTCGCTGAACTCTTAGGCAAGGAAACTGGCTATTGCCGGGGAAAAGGCGGATCAATGCACATCGCCGATCCGGATACGGGCAATCTGGGTGCGAATGCAATCGTCGGTGGCAGCGCCGGTATCGCCACCGGTGCGGCGTTCTCGGCGAAACGCCTGGGCAATGGACGCGTCGCTGTTTGCTTTTTCGGCGAAGGCGCGCTCGGCCAAGGCGTGCTCTACGAAACCATGAATCTGGCGCAACTTTGGAAATTGCCAGTGATTTACGTGTGCGAGAATAATACTTACAACGAATATACGCACTATTCGGAAACCACCGCTGGCAACGTGCTGGAGCGGCCCAAAGCTTTTGGGATTCATGCCGAAAAAGTTGATGGACAAGACGTGCGAGCCGTTTATTCCGCGGCGAAAGGCGTCGTCGAGCGGGCGCGCGAAGGCGGCGGCCCTGCTTTTCTTCTCTGCGATACCTACCGCTATCGCGGCCATCACGTTGGCGACGTAAGTCGCGAGTATTATCGTAGCAAGCAAGAAGAGCAAAGGTGGATGTCTCAACGCGACCCGATCAAATTGTTTAAAGGCTGGCTGATCGCAGCGAATCATGCGACCGAGGCTCAATTGGAAACAATCGGCGCGGAAACGAAATCGACGATCGATGCAGCAGTTCAGTTTGCACTCGCAGCGCCTTATCCCGACCCCAGTGAGGTCCAGCAAGATGTCTACGCCTGAGATGAAAACCGTCACCGAGCCATCCGCTACTCAGCGCGAGCTGACGCTCGGCGAAGCGATCAAGGAGGCTCTCGCCGAGGAGATGCGGCGAGATCCGCGCGTCTTGATTATGGGCGAAGATGTTGCCGAAGCGGGCACCGTCTTCAAAGTTCTTTCCGGTCTTGCTGCGGAATTTGGCACGGATCGCGTGATCGACACGCCGATTTCCGAGGCTGGCTTCACCGGCCTTGGTGTTGGCGCTGCGATGACGGGTCTTCGTCCCGTTGTCGATATCATGTTCGGCGATTTCATCGCACTGGTGATGGACCAGATGGCGAATCAAGCCGCGAAGGTCCATTACATGTCGGGCGGTAAATGGAAAGTGCCGCTCGTCATGCGCACCACGCTCGGCGCCACCAGGCGCTCCGCCGCTCAGCATTCGCAGTCGCTTCACGCGTGGTTCAGCCATGTTCCGGGGCTGAAGGTAGTGTTGCCCTCGACGCCGTATGACGCCAAGGGCCTGATGAAATCCGCGATCCGCGATGATAATCCGGTGGTAATTTTCGAAGACAAAATGATGTACAAGCTGAAGGGGCCGGTGCCAACCGAAGACTACACAATTCCGCTCGGCGTCGCGGACGTAAAGAAAGCCGGAGACGACATCACCTTGGTGGCCACCAGCAGCATGGTGCAGGTCGCCTTGGGCGCAGCCAAAATGCTCGAAGAAAACGGAATCAGCGCCGAAGTCGTCGATCCGCGCACCACTTGGCCGCTGGATGAAGAGACTCTCATCGAGTCGGTGAAGAAAACTTCGCGTGCCATCGTGATTGATGAGGGTTACGCCCGATACGGCGTCACAGCCGAGTTGGCATCAGTGATCGCCGAAGGCGCGTTCCACTATTTGGAACAGCCGGTCAAACGCATGGGTGCGATGCACGTCCCCATCCCGTTTTCTCCGCCGCTCGAGGATGTAACGGTGCCAACCGAGCGAATGGTATTCGAAGCAGCCCGCGTGATGTGTGGGCAATCCTGAACGCATCGAGAGTTTCCTAGAGGGAGAACGCAAATGGCGCTACCGACCCACGGAACGATGGAAGTTGATTGGGAAAATCGCATCGATTTTGACCGTCTGCGCCGCGAGCGACTTGCTAGAATCAAGAACCTGCTCGACAAATCGGAATTGGGCGCGCTGCTGTGCTTCGACATGAACAATGTCCGCTACATCACTGCCACGCACATCGGCACCTGGGCCCAGGACAAGAACAGCCGCTTCACTCTGCTTTCCCGCAACGCGGAACCGATCCTCTGGGATTTCGGTTCGGCTGCCAAGCATCACCAGTTGCACTGTCCGTGGCTCGGCGATCGTTCTCGCCCGGGCATTGCGTTGCTGCGAGGCGCCATGTCCCCGGAAATGGGTCGCGCAGAGGATGTGGCCAAGAAGATCAAGCGCGAACTCGAAATTCTCGGCCTCGAAAAAGAACCGCTTGGCATAGACGTTATCGAGATGCCGATACTGTTTGCCCTCCAAAAAGAGGGAATCCGCATTGTCGATGGCCAACAATTAATGTCGGATGCCCGCGTCATCAAAACAAAGGATGAAATCGCGCTCTTGAACCATTCAGCCATGATGGTCGACGCGGCCTACGACGAGTTGTATCGCGCCATGAAACCAGGCATGCGCGAAAATGAAGCGGTCGGATTGGTGAGTAAAGTTCTCTACGATCTGGGATCGGAATACGTGGAGGCGGTAAACGCGATTTCCGGAGAGCGCTGCAATCCCCATCCGCACGTTTTTTCTGATCGCGTGCTGCGCCCCGGCGATCCGGTCTACTACGACATCCTGCATTCGTACATGGGCTACCGCACCTGCTACTACAGGACCTTTTCGGTCGGCTATGCCTCCCACGCGATGGTCGATGCCTACAAGCGATGCCGCGAGTACATCGATGCGTCAATCGAGTTGATTCGGCCCGGACGCACCACGGCGCAAGTTGCCTCGGTGTGGCCTAAAGCTCAGGAATTCGGCTTTCCGAATGAAGAATCGTGTTTTGCGCTTCAATTCGGTCACGGCATCGGCCTTGCCATCTGGGAAAAGCCGGTGATCAGCCGTTTGGTTTCCCTTGACCAACATTACGAATTGAAGCCCGGCATGGTATTTGCGCTCGAAACTTTCTGGCCTTCGTCGGATGGTTGGAGCGCCGCACGCATAGAGGAAGAAATCGTCGTCACGGAAACGGGACACGAAGTGATCACCCGTTTCCCCGCCGAGGAATTGCTGGTTGCCGGACAGCGTTATTATACAGTAAATGGGCCGCTTCCAACCACGCGCGAAACCGAAACCGCTTTGAACGCGAACGTCCGCGAACTCGTCGAAGCAGGCGCAAGATCGGAAGGTAAGTCACTCTGATTCGGCAGCGCGTGCATTACGCTTCAGGTTTTGGATCGCCCAGCTTTGAGCTGTCACTGTCACTGAAATAGCTTTCGGAGACATTCATACCACTATGCCTATCAGCGTTGTGATGCCCGCATTGGAAATGGCGCAGGACACCGGAAAGCTCGTCGCGTGGAGAAAACAAGAGGGCGAAAGCGTCACGAAAGGCGA
>JBOGMW010000041.1:0-10256 GCA_050746805.1 Candidatus Acidiferrales bacterium
TGATAAGGTCGCCAAACTTGACCAACTGACAAGGGAAGCACGCTACGAATATCTGGTGATTAACGACAGCGACGTCCGAGTGACGCCCGATTACATGCGGGCGGTCATTGCACCTCTTGCGCGCCCTTCGGTTGGGGGGGTGACCTGCTTGTACGTATCCGTGGAGGATAAGACGTTTGTGGACCGTATTCAAACGCTCGGGATGATCACCGATTTCTACGCTGGCATCCTGGTCGCCCGGGAGCTCGATGGCGTCAAGTTTGCGTTGGGAGAGACTATCGTGACCACGCGCGCCCGACTGGAACAGTTCGGCGGCTACCGCGCATTGGAGAACCGGCCGGCCGACGATCTGCTGATAGGGCGCATGATCGCTGAACAAGGTTGTGAGGTGGAACTATTGCCGTACGCGGTGATGACGGTCCCCGATTACGACTCCATGGGTGGCCTCTTCAGGAAGCGCCTGCGATGGATGGTAGTGATGCGACACATGCGCCCATGGGGGCATCTCGGCTTGCTGCTGACGCAAGGCTTGCCCTGGTCCATCGTGGCGATCGTGATCCACCCGACGCTGGCGATAGCGCTGAGCTATCTGGGCACCTATTTGGCGCTGCGAGTGGCAATGTCCTGGACAATCGGAATCTGGGGACTGAAGCAATCATCGCTATGGAAGAAGTTGCCCCTGCTTCCGGTGTGGGACGGAGTGGCGTTCGCAATTTGGGTGGGCAGTTTTCTGAAAAACAGACTCCGCTGGCGCGGGCAAGATTACATCATTCAGAATGGGATGCTGGTACAGCCCTCGCGTGGAGCGGGCAGATAATGGCAGACGCGAAATATGTTCTCGCCGGATCCAGAAGTTTACATGCCCGACTGTGCGTTCGTCGGCTATCCTGGCGATCTGGTTGGCAGGGATCCAGGGCAAGGGCGCCGTTGGAGACGGCCATGGCAGTGGAACACGACAGACGGCATGACATGGCAACTGGTTCAATCTACGACAGATCATCCGAGGGTCGCATTCAATGATTCTTTCCCTTCACGTCCCGAAAGCGGCAGGAAACTCATTTCGCCAGCTATTACAAGCAGGGTTTGGAGAGAGGTTGATGCTGGACTACGGCGATTGGGCAGGTTTCAAGGTGCCGGAAGCCCTCGAACGCTGTCGAGTCCGGGCGGTGGCGATGCGTGGCCGTCGCGACGAGCTTGCGGAAAAGTACGACATCATTCACGGGCACTTTGTGACCGACAAGTATCTGGGGCTGTTTCCTAAACAGGAGATCGTCGCCTTCTTTCGGGACCCGTACCAGCAGGCGGTATCGCACTACTGCTTTTTGTTGCGAAATCCGCAGCGCGAACACCTTGAAGAGCAGTTGCTTCACGAAGCCAAAATGACTCTGCACGATTACCTGGCGTGGGATGCCTTTCGCGATCAGCAGTCGCAATATCTAGGCTCCGTTTCCATCGACGATCTCGCGATGGTAGGGCTCTCCGAGGAGTTTTACAAAAGCGTACATCTGTTCAATTCGATTTTTGGCTGCGACTTACAAGGAGACAGCTTTCTGAACGTCAATCCAGACCATCAGGGAGCCGATTACACGATCGACCAGGACGTCCGAAAGGCGGTGGAAAAATATCGGGCGGCGGACATCGACCTTTACCGGCGCGCGAAAGAAATCTTCGCGCGGCAAAGCGCCAAGGCAGGATTATAGCTGGATCGATGAACCGGATCGTGGCGGCAGTCGATCGCTTAAGGCGCCGAGATCGTGACCCAGTGGACTTGCTTCGGCCCGTACAGCGACGTCGCCAATCGCAATAACGATCTCCTCTAGCCGCCGGGAGGCGGTGAGCGCCTCGCAGGGTTAGCGCCCGGCGATGCGATCGGAGCGTCCAGAACGAGTGCCGCGGCGTCCGAGAAACTCTTTGACGGTGTATACCGGCTTATTCTGCGATTCGTAATAGGTCCGCGAAAGAAGTTCGCCGATTAGTCCGATGGAAATGAACATTATCCCGCCCATCACGAGCGCCATGCCCAGAAGCATTAGCGGGCCGTGATTGGCCAGCAGACCTTCGTTCAGGATGGCCTTGCGCGCAAATACCCAAACACCGATGCCCAAGCCGCCGGTGAGGCACGCAAGGCCAACCGCGCCAAAAAACTGCAACGGCCGCGTGGAATAATCGAGCAAAAATTTGACGCTCATCAAATCCAGCAATACGCGGATGGTGCGCGAAATACCGTAATTAGATTTACCGTTTTTGCGGCGGATATTGGTGATGGGCACTTCCGCCACGGACGCGCCAGCCCAACTGGCGAGCGCGGGAATGAAGCGGTGCAACTCTCCGTACAAATGGATTTCGGAAAGGATTTCTCGCCGGTACGCCTTGAAAGTGGTTCCGAAATCGTGGAGATCGACGCGGGAGAGCTTGGCCATGATCCAATTGGCGACGCGGCTGGGAAACTGACGAGTGAGCCAGGCGTCCGTGCGTTCCACGCGCCACCCGCTGACGATGTCGAAGCCTTCTTGCATTTTTTCGATGAAGCGCGGGATTTCGGCGGGATCGTGCTGTAAGTCACCGTCCATGGAGATGATGATTTCGCCGCGAGAGTGGTCGAAGCCCGCCTTCAAAGCGGCGGTTTGGCCGAAATTGCGGCGGAGGCGCACGACGACGACACGCGCATCGTCGGCGGAAATTTCGGAGAGAAGGCGGAAGGTGCCATCCTTGCTGCCATCGTCGACGAAAACGATTTCGTAAGATTCGCCGATGGAATCCATCACGTCGATGATCTTGACGTAAAGCTGCGGGACGTTTTCTTGTTCGTTAAATAGAGGAACGACGACGGTATAAGCAAGCTCGCTATGTTGTTCGAGACTCATAAATTCCTTCCCCGGTGCGCTAGAACGGCGTGCCGGGGAACCCGGTGAAATTGCAGTATAGCATCCCGGGGGGCGGGTGCAGGTTGGGAGTTCGCGGTTCGTAACGGATGATTGGTTAATAAAAGTCTGTCGCCACTGCTGGCGACCACGGACATCGGCTCGGCACCCACGAGGTTCTGGAATTTGGGCAGATCAGAATCGGGAGTAAGAAGATAGCAACGGGCCGGCGCCGACCATAGTGCCTGAAATTCGGGATTACTGATGAACATGTGGGGAGCGTCCGGCGCGTGAGAGCCGTAGTCCAGATTCACGCGGCGGTCGGTGATGAGCAGCGACGTGCGATCGGTATAGAAATACACCGAGGAAAAGCCGTAGTAGTGGCCCTGGGAAATGAGGGTACCCGGTGGCGCGTGATTGAGAGCGCGCGCGAGCGTACGCGACGAGAGATAAGGATCGAAGGTGACCATGGCCAGACGCGCAGCCTGGAAGAACAGTACCATCATCAGAGCCGCGGCCAGATACGCACGTTGCCCCACCCAGCGAACGGTTCCAAGAGCGCCGACCAGGAACGCAATTCCGGCGATCACCAAAGGTGCGCGTAGGTATGCGAACGAGTCGATGGTTAGATCTTCCATGTGCCCGAGAGAGAGCGAGTAAGCTTTGGGATGATGGCTGAGCGCCATGGAAATGTCGCCCGGCGTGGGCAAGTTGCGGACGTGGAAGGCGAGAGCAAAAGCCGCGATAGCAGCGCAGGCGGTGATAACGGCCAAAACGCGAGTTCCGCGACGAACCCAATCGCCACCCGCAGCCATCGCGGAGCCAATGAGCAGCGCGAACGCCGGATAGCACGGCATGGAATAGTATTCCTGGGTAGTCGAGAACGTGAAAAAAATCAGGATGAAACCAATCCAGCAAAGAGCCAGCAGGCGCGTGCGTCCAGCCCGGTCGACTGGTCTGAACGACTGCTTCACAATCGCGGGTATATAAACGCTCCACGGGAACATCCAAATCAGGTGGAATAGCCAAAAGTATGCGCGCGGGACAGTGTTGTAGTCGCGCGGATAACGCATGTTCAGAAAGCGCAGTAACTGCTCGTTGATGAAAAAGAACCAAAGAAATCCGTGGTAATCGCCGGGGCCGCTGTGGAGCGTCCAAGCGAAAGTGGGTGGGTTGCGCAGGGCGGCAAGGATGTGCCAGGGCGCGGCAATCGCAAGAATAATCGCCGCACCGAGAAATGGATGCAGGCGCCGCCAGACTTTGGCCGAGAAGAGCTGGCGCGTGAATAAAAGATAGAGCAGCGCAGCGGCGATTGGAAACACCACGCCAATCAGACTTTTCAGCAGTAGCCCGATGCCTAGATTGGCGGCCAGCAAGATAGCCCACAAGAGCGGACGTTTTTCCTCGGCGTCAATGGCACGAAGGAATGCCCACATGGCGAGGGCAATGGTGAAGGTCAACATCACGTCGGGAATAATGATTCGGGTAAAAAGAAACAGTCCGACGCAGGTGGCAAGGCATAAACCGGCGTAAAAACCGGCGCGCTTGCCAAAAGCCCAGATCCCAAACGCAGCGACGAGCCAGCAAAGGGCGATGGCCGAAAGTACGATGGGTATCCGTGCAGACCAATCGTGCACGCCGAAAATCTTGTACGACACCGCGGTCATCCAATACAGCAGCGGCGGCTTTTCCAAATAAGCGACGCGGTCGATGTGGGCGGTGACCCAATCGCCGGAGGTGAGCATGTTGCGCGCGATCTGCGCCTGGACGGCGTCCACGTCGTTCATCAAGGATGGCGGAGAGACGATGCAGCTCAAATAGACGGCGCTCGCGAAGAGCACCACAATTAGATAGTAGATGTAAGAACGCGCTGCCCGAGCCGGCTCGGTTCGGGGGAGCGTCCTAATTGAATCCGCCATCGTTTCATCCAGAGGAACAGAATCATCAAGCCCCACAGGTGGTACCCCAGGTTTTCCCGCCGCTCCACGTGGCGGCGCACACAGGATTGGATTTCGTCGATATTGAAGAGATCGGAATATTCCGATGCGACGGCGAGCGCATCCGCTAGAAGCGGGCGCAGAGGGCCGCGCAGCCATTCGTGCGCGGGAATATCGAGTCCCGTTTTCTTGCGATTGAGGACGGTGGCCGGGAGCTTGTCTGCCATCAGTTCCTTCAAAATCCATTTTTGGCGCGAACCGCGAATTTTGTAAGAAGCGGGCAACTTGGCCGCGAATTCGACGATGCGGTGATCGAGAAGCGCGGGACGGGCTTCGACGGCATGGGCCATGCTCATGCGATCGACTTTCATCAAAATGTCGTCTGGCAGAAAATACTGCTGATCGAACCAGAGAAACGGGGCCAGATCGTCATCAGACGAGAGCTTTTGCCGCAATTCACCCAGGACTGAATCGAGCGCGGCGGGCGGCGTTTGCGCGAGTAATTGCTTTTTCTGTGCCGCGGGAAAAGTGCCATTCCAGTAGACGTGCGCCTCCTCCGGAGAAAGGAGAGAACCTTCGACGAAGCGCTTGGCCATGTATTCCAGGCTGATTTTGTCGTCGGAGACCGGCCAGCGGCGCAAGCAGGCGAGCGCAAACCGGCGCGAACCCTCGGGAAAGCGGCGCAAGTGTCGAGCGAGGCGGTTTGCACGATAAGTCAGATATCCGCCGAAAAGCTCGTCGCCACCTTCGCCGCTGAGCGCGACGGTGACTTCGCGTTTCGTCATTTTCGAGAGATACCACACGGGCAAGGCGCCAGCGTCGGCATCGGGCTCGTCGTTGTAATAGGCGAACTCCTCGATGACAGCCGGAAGATTCTCGGTGAGATTCAGGTCGAATTCGTGATGATCGGTGCCGTAGCGCTCGACGACTTCGCGAATATATGGCGTTTCGTCGAAGGAGCGGCCGGCAAACGAGATCGAGAGCGTTTTAAGGCGCGTCGAAGACGCATTCGCGGCGTAGTGAAGAATCGTGGACGAATCGATTCCGCCGCTGAGCCAAATGCCGAGCGGGACATCCGAAAGCAGATGTTCGCGCACCGATTGCTGCAGCAGCCGATCGAGCTCTTCTTTAACCGATTCGATGCTTTGCGGGTTCGACACGCCGAATGGAAGCTGCCAATAGGCTTCGGAGCGAACTTGGCCATCTCGCCATTCGAGCCAATGGCCTGGTGGAAGCTTTTCGACGCCCTCCGCGAGCGTCCACGGGCATGGAACGTAGTTCAACGAAAGATAGCAATCGAGGCCGGCAAGGCTCAGGCGCCGATCAAATTCGGGATGCACGAAAATGGCTTTGAGTTCTGAGCCGAAAAGAAGATCGCGGCCGAGGCGCGCAGTGTAGACGGGCTTAATTCCCAGGTGATCGCGCGCCAGTACCAGGCGCTTTTCGGGAACGCGCCATATCGCGAGGCCAAACATGCCGCGCAAACGCGCGAAACAGGCGGTATTCCACTCGAGGAAGGCGTGCAGGACGGTTTCGGTGTCTGTGCGCGTGCGAAAGCGGTGACCTCTGGATTCGAGTTCGGCGCGAAGTTCGAGATGATTGTAAATTTCACCGTTGAAGACAATCACCGTCTGGCCGTCGTCTGAGCGGATCGGCTGATCGCCGGAGGCGAGATCGAGAATCTTCAGGCGCGTGGCGCCGAGCGAGCAAATCGACGATTCGAAACTTCCCTGCTGATCGGGACCGCGATGCGCGAGGGTAGCGACGGCGCTCTCGATCCGGCCGGGACCGGGAGTCCATCCACTATGGGTGAAACCTGCAATTCCACACACGTTTCAGCTTTGCCTCGAAAGTTCTCTGGAGCCTTGGTTGCGAGCGCGCGACGCTTGGATGCCTGGAAGCCAGCCTAAGCACCAAGATACCAGAATGGAGAAGGCGGCGGCAGGATTCTTCACGACAATTTCGGGGCGGCGCGACAATTATTCGTAGCGAAGCGATTCTATGGGTGGCAGCGACGCGGCCGACTTCGCAGGAAGGTAGCCAAAGATCACGCCGATGGCGCAGGAGAAGAAAAAGGAGACAGCAACGGACGGCCATGACGTGGGGATCGCCACGCCGCCGGGCACCGGAAGCAACCGGATTAGGCTTTGGATAAAAAACGGAATGGCCACGGCGGCGGCAATGCCGATCACCGCGCCGATGACGCTGATCAATACAGCCTCCAGCAGGAACTGATAAAGAATTTCCGCGCGTCGCGCGCCGATGGCTTTGCGTATGCCGATTTCACGCGTCCGTTCGGTTACGCTGACGAGCATGATATTCATGATGCCGATGCCGCTGATCACCAAAGCCAGAATGGCTATGAAGAGAAGCACCACCATCATGGCCACGGAGATGCGGCGGGAAGTTTCCAGGATCGAGGAAAGGTTAAGCACGCTGTACTCGGCTTCGGGACGATGGCGGCTTTTCAGAATGCGCGCTACTTCCTGGGTGACAAGTGGGACGTCTTCCGGATGATCAGCCTGGGCGTAGAGAGTGATGATGTACGAACTTCCGGTGTAATACTGAATCACGGGAAATGGCACGAGCACGGAATCGGTGCGAATTTCGGATTGGCCGAAAGTGTCGATACGTTCGCGAAACACGCCGATCACGCGGAAAGCCAACTCGCCCACGTGAATGTCTTGCCCTACCGGATCCTGACCTGGGAAGGCGGTCTGCGCCAGGTGCTCCGATATGACGCAAACTTTGCTGACCATCGTGAAATCCACATCGTCGAAGTAGCGGCCTTGCGCGACGATGAGCCGGCGAATTTGCTGAAATCCCTGCGTGACGCCGATCATGGCTACAGGCCAAACCTTGCCGTCCGCTACGACCGTCATGGGCCGGTCGCTGGTGCCTGCGGCGCGAAGCACTTGCGGGATGCTATTGCGGACGGCTTGGAGGTCGCCCATGTTGATTTGATCGGCCAGAACCGTGGATTTCGCAATGTCGGACTGCGCAAGCTGGGCGAAGACGATGTTGGACCCGACGGCCTCAATCTGATGGATGATGTATTTCCTGCCGGCCAACGCGACGGTTACGACCAAAACGAAACAGCCGCTGCCGATGGCCACCCCGAGAAGAGTTAGGATGGAACGGAGCTTGTTCGCGCGAAGTGCATCCATCGCGAACGTCCAGGTTTCCGACCAGCTCGTTAGCGGGAAGTTCAGAAGCAGACCTCCATGAAGAAGAAAATTCTATTGGGTTTAGATGCGGCGCGCGTCACCGAGCGGACTGCTCCGCGACGGCGAGCTCGGGAATATCGATGTGAATTTGCGTCCCTTCTCCTTCGCGGCTTCGGATGCGCATCTCGAATTGGTCGCCATAGAGAAGGCGCAGGCGTTCGTGAACGTTGCTGATGCCGATGCCCCCTCCGTATACCTCAAGCAGGCGCTCCTGCGACATCCCCATGCCGTTGTCCTCGACTTCGATGGTCAGGCGACCATCGCGACTCAGCGTGCGAAGGTGAATCTGTCCCCCTGCTAGGCGCGGCGCCAGTCCGTGCTTAATGGCGTTTTCCACGATGGGCTGCAGCAGCATACTGGGGACGAATGCGTCGAGCGTTTCCGCGTCAATTTCCTTGAATATTTGCAGTTTATCACGGCCAAAGCGGATCACTTCGATGCCGAGGTAGTCGTCGATGAAATCGAGCTCTTCGCGCAGCGGAACGAAGGTTTGATGCTTGCGCAGCAACCGGCGCAAGATGTTTGAAAGCTTCAGCACCACGCCGCGGGCCATGTCTGGATCGAACCGGATCAGCGAGGAAACGGTATTGAGCGTGTTGAACAGGAAATGGGGATTAATTTGGCTGGTGAGCGCGTCCATGCGCGCCTTCAGCAAAAGCTGCTGATTTTGCTCCAGGTTCATCTCGATGCGCGTGTTGTTCCAGATTTTCACGATCATGGCCACGCACATCACCGACGAGAGGACGACGAGCGCCATGTATCCGATGTTGTCGGGATTCACGGCAAACAGCCAGCTGGGGTGGTGGCGCGACGAAACGAAATAGCTTAATTCGATCCAGCCAACTTCAAACGCGGCACAGGCGAACAGCGGCAGCATCGCCCAGTTGCCCTTGCCATAGCGCACCAGTTTCCAAATCCATTGCGGGATGTTGAGGAATAGGAACGGACCGAAATGCCAGATGTCCTCTTTTTCGGGGATGGTTTCCCGGATTACGCCGGCGATCAGGCCGGTGAGCGCCGCCATCGGCGGGCATAGCCACTGGTGAAAACCAAACGGCAGCAAGCTGACCAGCGAGCCGCCGAACAATCCCAGGACTCGGCCTCCAATAAGGCCCATGATGAATGAGCCTTCCATGGCTAGATCGAAGAAATCGTAGTGGCCAATCAGGCGCAACATGATGCCAATGGCTAGAGGCGGCACCAGCCAGAGCAGTAGCTTGATTTTCTGAGTAGGATCGCGATTTTCGGTGAAGACCAGCGCGCGGAAGGCCCGGAAGCGCACTAGCAATGCGGCAAACGAAGCCGCCCAGCCCACTTTCAGGACCAGGGTGAAAAGCAGGTTCCGGCCTTCGAACATGGGATTCATGTGCGTTGGCGCAAGGCGCCGATCATCGAGAAGTTACGTTAGCCAATGGCGCGGGAGATGTAAAGAGACGGGAGCCGCCAATGTGTTTCGGCGCGGCAATGAAGGAAGAATGAAGAGTGACTGTCGGGCACCGGAATCGTCATGCCCCCGTTGGGCGTTTCTCCGGTCGCGGTCAAAAAAAGCGCAGAACCGAAACCTCAAGCCGGGGATTCTGACTGGGCAGCACAGCTTTCCTTGGCCGATAGGCGTTGGCGGAAGCTCAGGCTCCCAGAATGCCTTGTGAAGCTTCACACGGCCAAACGGCGCAACGCTCCAGCCGGCCCAGGGGCGTGAAATTCGACGCGGCTGCTATAATGGCCGATTGTCATGCCGAAAAATAAGAGATTAGCGAAGGCGCGCGTGGTGGCGAGTGCGCGATTTCCCACTCGCTTCGGGCGATTCACGATCTACGGGATTAAAGGCGCGGGACCCGCCGATGAAGCCGTGGCGATTCAGCACGGAAAACTGCGCAACGGCAAAGCGGCGCTGGTGAGAGTGCATTCGCAGTGCCTCACCGGGGACGTTTTTGGTTCCGAACGATGCGATTGCCGCGCACAATTAGAGTTTTCGCTGCGACGAATCGCCAAGGAACCACCTGGAATCGTGCTGTATTTGGCGCAAGAGGGCCGCGGAATCGGCTTGATCAATAAGCTGCGGGCGTACGAGTTGCAAGACCGTGGGTTCGATACCGTGGAAGCGAATCGCAAGCTTGGATTTGCCGCCGATCACCGCGACTATGACTTCGCAGCCGCTGCGCTTAAGGCGCTTGGCGCTCGCTCAGTGCGTCTGCTATCGAATAATCCCGAAAAAGTCAGCCAGCTCGAAC
>JBOGMW010000042.1:0-3603 GCA_050746805.1 Candidatus Acidiferrales bacterium
CCTTCCTCGTCGGCCAACAGGCCGATGACGATTTGCAACTTGCCCTTCTTCTTGTCCCGGTCGTAGCCGTACGCCCCCAATTCGTTCTTCTCTCCTTCCAGATAGCTGCTGGTCACGTCGTAGAGAAACATGCGGGGTGGTTGCGGACGACGAGTGAGATAACGGCGGTACAGCCTCATTTCGATCTTCTCTTGGCGGGCGCAGAGATCATCGAGGGTGGCATACAAGTCGTCCTCGTCGAACTTCCCCAGTCCCAGCACTTCGGCCACGGCCTGATCTTCGGCCCAGCGCACGGCTGAGAGGCGCGAGCCCTGGTGGGCGACGCGGGCCAAGACGAGGAACAAAGCCAGCTTGGCGAGCCGGCTGTGACCGAGCGCGGCGCCGATGCCCAGAGTCTCGGCAATCTGCTTGAGCACAAACAGGAGGCCGAAGACGGGTCCGAGTTGGGGGTCCAGGGAGAGCGAGGCGGCCTGGTCGAACTCGCCACGGAGCAGGCGGCGGAGGGCTTCGACGCGGGCGGAGGGCCAGTGGGAGAGGTTGGCGAGGGTGCGATTTTTGACTTTACCGTTGCGGCGGAAGGACTCACGGAGGACGATAGCGGGCGGGGAGTTGCGGTTATGGATGGCGGCGACATACATGACTCATGAATATCACGCGAAACCAGCCATGCCAAGACAAATATCTACTATACATGACTACAAATAGGCATCAAAATTGCGCCAACTCCCCTGGTAACAACGATTTCCGATGATTGCGGCGGGGGAGCTCAGTCGGAGGAAGTCTCAACCGCTCTCGCCCTCAGCCCGGCAAACCAGCGCATTCTGCTGCACCGCGCGCGGCAAAAGTTGAGAGTGGAGTTGCGGCATTACTTCGGTGAGATGCTGCCAACCCGGCCTGATGGCACTCAATCTCATGACTTGCAAGAATTGTGAACGAATAATTGCGGAGTATCTCGAAGGAGCCCTCTCGCCGCCTGCCCGGGCGGACTTTGAGGCGCACCTGGCGGCGTGTCCAGATTGCCGGAAACGCTTTGACGAAATGAGCGGGAAGCGGCTGTGCGAAGGCTGCCGTGTTGAAGTATTCGTTGATGTTGCCAGTGATTCCCGGCGGCGCGATTTGGTTCGCGCGATTATACCCCGCCACGTTGTCGAGCAATCCAAACGGGTCGCTGGCGTAAATGGTGAACGGAAATCCCTTCTGGAGGGTGAGAATTCCGCCCACCCGCCAGTCGCCGAGGACGCCATCCACCAATTTGTTCGCGCTGCTTCCGAACCGCCGGCCGCGGCCGAACGGCAATTCGTAAACGAAATTTCCCACAAAACGCTGGTTCACATCAAAGTCCGACGTTGCCCAATCCAGTTTGGGATCGTGTTTGTTCAAAAAACCTTGATAGCCTTGTCTGCTGTCGCCAACTCCCGCCGCGGCCGATTTGTCATCAAGGCTGTGCGACCAGGCGTAAGACAACTGCGTTACCAGCGAGCCCGAGCGATGAGTCAGATTGACGTTGAGCGCATCGTAGTTTGATACGCCCTGGAATTCGCTGTCAATGAACGTTCCGGTGAAATTGGGGTAAGGCCTGCGCGTCGCCACCGGGCAATCGCCGCTGTGGATGTTGATAAAATTCCCGTTTGCATCCTGCGCCGAGCAGAAACTCGAATCAGCGGGCGGATAAGCCTGCGAGATGTCAGTACGCGTCAGCAGGTGCGTCCCCTTGCTGCCCGAATAGCCCACATCGACAACGGTATTTTGAGCGAGCTGGCGCTGAACATCCATCGACCATTGTTGAACATAAGGGTCGTGCGGATTCTCTCCCTGGATGACGGCGAGGAACGTGATGTCCTGGGGAGTCACCGGTGCGATCGTGGTGAACACCGGGAACCGGTCGTTGGTCAGCTTCGGAGAAGTCGGCTGGGTTTGCGGAATGAACGAGCTGCGCACCTCGAAAGGATAAATGTCTCCCGAATCGTCAATTTCGCGCCCTTTCGGCGAGCCGTAGAAAATCCCGTATCCTCCGCGCACTACAGTCTTATCGCTGCCAAACGGCTGCCAGGCAAAACCGAAGCGTGGTGCAAACGGGTGGTAGAGGCCGGGGTTTTTCAGGGCTGCGGCGCCCGCAGTATCTGTAGACGCCGTTTCCCGGCGGCACCACGCCGTCCGTGGCCAGCTTCGGATCGGCAAAGCACAGGCCGCCATTGGGGTTCTGTCCGTCAAGCCAGAAGAACTTGTTATCTTTTTCGTACGGAACGGTGCGGAAATCCCACCGAAACCCGAAATTCAGCGTTAGATCGTGCTTCACGCGCCAACTGTCTTCTACGTATGGCGCGAGATATTTCTCAACATAGTTGTTTTGATTGCCCGAGATGCCCGGCTGGGTGAACGGTCCGGGTTGGAAAATGCCGGAGTGCTGATAATAGCCGAGCAGAAAGTCGGCCACCGCGTTGCCGGTGCCGCAGTGCAGCGTGAGGCATCCATCCGTGCCGTTGCTGCCGTTGTTGAGGATCAGGTCGTTCCGATAGCTGAACGTGCCCAGGAAATCGGCCGTAAGGTTCCGCATCTGAACCCACGTGCGGTAAGCGAAACCGAACTGCAGCGTGTGCTTTCCATGCACCCACGAAAGCTCGTCAGTATACTCCCAGGTAGGCACGTAACTGATCGTCGTGTCGTTGGTAGGTCCTCCGACGCCGCCAAAATTGGCGATACCGATGGCCCCGGGTGCGGATCGCGCGCAGGTGTCGAGATTGGAGAACGTCCCGGTAAACCCGAACGCCTGGACAGTCGATTGGGCGATGGCCGTGCCGCACTGATTGGCGGTCGCCCCGAGGCGGCCGATGCGAAAGCTGTTGACCTTGTTTGACCCGAGCGTAATCGTCCAGCCGATGCCGATACTGTTTTCCTTTTCGGCAAAATTATTGTTGCCGACGGCTCCAGAGAGCGTGCCGAGCGTGCTGGTGCTGTAATCGCTGTACGTGTACCGGAAAAAAACTTGCCGAGCCGCCCCAAGTCCTGAACGCCCTTGTAGGTCTGCTGGTTAAAAGTTGTGGGAAGCGTCTCGTTCACGCGGTAGTTGTTGCCCGCGCACACCGCCGGCGCGCAGTTGGGCGCAGGGAAAAACTTCAAGGCGAGAGACTGCGTCGCCAGCTTCGAAAAATCGGTCGATGGAATCTGATCGCCTGAGTATGGCTGGCCCGCCGTGGGAGCAACCGGCATGCAGGGCTGGTCAAGCAGCAGGGCCGAATTGCAGGCGGGAGTGCCGAACGAGGGCAGATTCAGAGAGGAGAAATTGCCGTTTAATTCGCTGGGATCGGGCACGATGCCCTGCGAGATGACGCCGCGCCGGATCCGCCAGCCTTCGTAATTGGCCAGCCAGAATGTTTTGTTCCGCCCGTTATACACCTTCGGAATATAAACTGGGCCGCCGGCCACGAAGCCGAACTGGTTCTGCCGCAGCTCTGGCTTCGACGTGGCGAAAAGGTTTTGTGCGTCCAGCGCATCGTTCCGTCCGAACTCGAAGACCGATCCGTGCAGGTTGTTGGTGCCGCTCTTGCTGATGATGTTTACCTGACTGGAGCTGAACCCGTAGGCGGCTGAGTGCGCCGGCTTCTG
>JBOGMW010000043.1:0-19074 GCA_050746805.1 Candidatus Acidiferrales bacterium
AGTAGGAAGTGGCGAGTGGCGAGTGACGAGGGGCGGGAGTCCAGACGAGAGCCACACGCGCCAGTGATGTTGAAAGAGGTGATGGAATGGCTGGGCATCAAGCCGGACGGAATTTACGTCGACGCCACGCTGGGAGCCGGCGGGCATTCGGGAGCGATCGCCGGCAGGCTGACCTCGGGCCGATTGATCAGCCTGGACCGGGACGCACAGGCGCTGGAGCTAGCGCGGGAGCGGCTGAAGAGCTTTGGGGCGACAGTGATCATCGTGCAGGCGGCGTTCTCGAGGATTGCGGAGGTCGTACAAGAGTTGGGGATTCCGAAGGTGGACGGGGTCTTGGCCGACTTGGGAGTTTCGAGCATGCAGCTTGATCAAAGCGCGCGGGGATTTTCGTTTCGCGAAGCTGCGGCTCTGGATATGAGGATGGACACTGCCGACGACGTGACGGCAGAAGACATTGTGAATCGATGGTCGGAAACAGAAATAGCCGACCTGCTCTACCGCGAGGCGGATGAGCACGATTCCAGAAGAATCGCCAAGGCGATCGTACGGGCGCGGCCCTTACGAGATACAGCGCACTTGGCAACGATTGTGGCAGGGGCCCGCAAGCACTGGGGAAGGCAGAGACTGCATCCCGCAACAAAAACGTTTCTGGCGCTGCGGATAGCGGTGAATCGAGAAGGGGAGGAACTCGAGCAGTTTCTTTCGGGGATCCCTGCCACTTTGAATTCCGGAGGACGATGGATCGTCCTGAGTTATCACTCCCTTGAAGATCGCCGGGTAAAGCGCGCGTTTCAGCGCCTGGCGCAAGAGGGAAGCGTTCGAGTGCTTACGAAGCGGGTCATCCAGCCCACGGAGCAGGAAATCGAAAGCAATCCGCGCGCGCGCAGCGCGAAAATGCGCGTAGCCGAAAAATTAACGCCGGCGGAAGCGGCACCGGCGGGGAGCTGGCGATGACGGAATATCACACAATCAAGCGCATCGATAATTCGCGGCTGGTGCGATTCGCGCCGCCTGCGGAACTGAAGGAGTTCTGGCGAAGAGTGGCGGTGGGCGCGGCGATAGCCGCCTGCCTGTTGTTTTACGCCTGGCAGCACTTTGAGTGCATTCAGCTTCGCTACCACATCGAGCAACTGGACGCGCAGCAGACGCAAAGCGCGGAGCTCAACGAACAGTTGCATTTGGAAGTAGCCACGCTGCGGTCACCGATGCGCGTGGATGCCATTGCGCGCAACCAGCTGGGATTGACGGTTCCAGTGCCTGGCCAGGTGGCGCCTGCCGAGGCGCCAAGTAGCGCGATGCTGGCGGATGCGCGCATGCTCGAGCAGGTCCCCCAGCCCTGACCGCGGCTGGCACTCGACGCAACGATCTCAACCGACTTAGGCGATTTGGGCGGGCGCGAGTTTGCGAGCCGTGTGCAATGTCTTTCCGCGCGAGCATCAGCGAACGCAGCGGAAGGCGGGTTTGGATAGGGTAGGCCGGATTCCATGGAGCAGCGCAACCGGCGTCTCCGCTGGCTGGTAGTCTGGGTGCTGGCGGTGGTCTGGATGGCCGCGGTTGTATCCCGCTTGAGCTACCTCCAGCTTTTCCGCTACAGCGAATACCTCGCCAAAGCCGAACGCCAGCAAGAACGAATCTTCGAGATCAGCCCGATGCGCGGCACGATCTACGACTCGAAGGGGCGCGAACTGGCCGTCAGCCTTCCCATGGACTCGGTGTTCGCTGATCCAGCAGAAATCACGGACGTGGACATGGTGGCACATCTGCTGTCGCGTGTGCTGAAGATACCCGCTGACGATTTGGCGAACCACATTCGTGAAGCGCACACGCCCGTGCGGCTGGCGCGGAAACTTTCCCCCGCAACGGTGCAGCGCATCTCGGATATGAACCTGCGCGGCGTGTTTTTTCAAAAGGAAAACCGCCGCGTCTATCCGCAGCGGGATTTAGCGGCGTCGGTGATCGGCTATGTGGATGTGGACGAGAAGGGCATCGGAGGAATTGAGCAGTCGCTCGACAAGGAGATTCGCGGGCGGCCAGGACGGATGATGGTGATGGCGGACGGCCACCGGCGTTGGTACGACCGCACCGAATCAGCGGCCGATCCCGGCGACAGCGTCACGCTCACAATCGACGAAACCATCCAGTACATCGCCGAAAAAGAGCTGGCGAAGGCCATGCAGGACACGCACGCGAAGCACGGAATCGTGGTGGTGCAGAATCCGAACAACGGCAATCTGTTGGCAGTGGCCAGTTGGCCGAGTTTCGATCCGAACGATCCGGGCGCGTATCCGGCTGATGCGCGGGAGGACCGTGCCGTTACCGCCGCGTACGAGCCGGGCTCAATCTTCAAACCTCTGACAATGACCGGCGCAATCGAACACGGAGTCGTCACTCCGGGCGAACTCATCGATTGCCAGATGGGCAAAATTCTGGTGGCGGGGCGCGTGATACACGATTGGCACCCGTTCGGAATGCTCACGGTGCGGCAGGTGCTGGCACACTCGAGTGAGGTGGGCACGATCAAAGTAGCTTTACGCTTGGGTGCGCCGAGGTTTTACGACGCGATCCGGGCGTTTGGCATCGGACAGCTCACCGGTATCGATTTGCCCGGAGAAAGCCGGGGATTGCTGCGTCCGCTCAACAACTGGTCTGCCGACTCGATCGCGTCGATTGCCACAGGTCAGGAAGTAGGCGTCACGCCGGTGCAGATTATCTCGGCGATTTCGGCGATTGCCAACGGGGGAATTCTGTACCGGCCTCGCGTCGTCAAAGAAATTCGCGGGGCGAAAGGCCCATTCGAACTTAAGGGACGAGCTCCGCGGCGAGTGACCGATGAACGCACTGCCGCCGAGGTGCGCGGAATGATGGAAGATGTCATGATGGAGGGCACCGGCAGAGGCATTCAACTGGACGGCTACACCTCAGGCGGTAAAACCGGCACAGCTCAGAAGATCGATCCGGCCACCGGCAGGTATTCGCGCACCAATTACATCGCTTCGTTCGTAGGCTTTGCCCCAGTGAACGATCCGGCAGCCACGGTTTTGGTATCCATAGATTCCCCGGTCGGAGAACATTTTGGTGACGAGGTGGCCGGCCCGGTTTTCAAGCGGATCATGCAGCAAGTGCTGGCTTATCTCGATGTGCCGCATGACGTGCCGACTCCCTCGGACGTAGAGATGGCGAAGAATACGCGCGGAAAAAAGCCGCAGCGTCTGGCGAGGCACAATGATGCGAGCGTGACGCGTTTCGAGGCCGCCGTAGCCAAAAACAAGATCGCGGGAGCACCGGCGGCAACAGCAGCGTTCAGCGACTCGCGCGGGATTACGGTGCCGAATCTGATGGGACAGACGATCCGGGGCGTAATGGAATCATGCTCGCGGCTCGGGCTAACCCCGGCCATTATTGGAGACGGAATTGCCCTGAAACAGTTTCCCGACGCGGGATCGACTGTGCCGCGCGGCAGCCGGGTGACGGTGCTGCTAGGCGTGCCGGGAACGCTGGTACCAATGTCGGCGCGGCAGAGCTTGAATTGAAGGCGGCGACGAAATCAGCGCCGCAAGACAAACGTCCGCGGCGCGCGCCTGGAATGAAGGCTCGGAGAATGGAACTCCAGAAACTGTTAGCGGGAACGGACATCGCGGCAATCACCGGGCCGACATCGGTGGACATCGCGTCCATCGAATGCGACAGCCGCAAGGTGATTCCTGGAGGGATTTTTTTCGCGCTGCATGGCGCGAAGTTGGAAGGCGCACAGTTCGTGCGCGATGCGCTAACGCGCGGCGTGGTCGCGGTGGCAAGCGAGGCGCAAAAGCCAGCTGACTTTGCGGCGGAAGCTGCTTGGATTCAGCTCGCGCCGGGAACGGACCGGCGCGGATTGGCGCAGGCAGCGGCAAATTTTTACGGGCATCCGGCGGATGCGCTGAAGCTCGTGGGAGTGACGGGAACCAACGGAAAAACGACAACCACGTATCTGATTGATTCGATTTTACACGCCGCTGGGCGCACCACGGGGCTGATCGGCACCACCGGATACCGGACGCCGAAGGGGCAGCGCGACGCCGCCAACACCACGCCGGAGCCGGTCGAGCTGCAGCGGATTTTCGCGGAGATTCGTGATGCGGGCGGGACGAATGCCACGCTGGAAGCAAGCTCCCATGCGCTGGCCATGGACCGTCTGTGGGGCTGCCAATTTGCGGTGGCGATTTTCACGAATCTGACGCGCGATCATTTGGATTACCACCAGACATTCGACGCGTACTTTGCGGCCAAGCGGCGGCTTTTCGCGGGCACGGGCGCAGGGGCTCCAGACGTGGCGGTAATTAATGGAGACGATTCGTACGGCGCGGAATTGAAAGGATTGGCGCATAGCACGCTGACTTATGGACTGAAAGCCTCGGCCGATCTAGCACCAAAGAAGTTTGCGCTGAGCCCCGCTGGACTGGAGTTCACGGCGGAGACGCCCAACGGCGACGTGAATGTGCGTTCGCCCCTTGTTGGACGGATGAATGCGTACAACATTCTGGCGGCAATCGGCGCTGGCGTTGGGCTCGGGATCCCGATCGAGCAGATCGAGCAGGGCGTTTCGCAACTGGCCGCAGTGCCGGGACGATTTGAAAGCATCGATGAGGGCCAGCCGTTTCTACTGGTTGTGGATTACGCGCACACGGATGACGCCCTGCGGAATGTGATCTCCACGGCGCGCGAGGTGAGTGCATCGGTGCGAATCATCACGCTCTTCGGAGCGGGAGGCGAGCGCGACCGCACCAAGCGGCCGCTGATGGGCGAAGCGGCCGGATCGTTGAGCGATTTGGTGGTGCTGACGAGCGATAACCCACGGAGCGAGGATCCGCTGCGAATCATCAACGACGTCGTCGTGGGATTGCAGAAAGTCAACGCGAATTACCGTGTCGAACCCGACCGCGAGCAGGCGATTGCGCTGGCGATTGACGCGGCGCAACCCGGCGACATCGTGATTTTGGCGGGCAAGGGCCACGAAGCGTATCAGGTTCTTCGAAACGGCTCGATCGAGTTCGACGACCGCGAGAAGGCGCGTTCGATTCTGCGTCGCAAGGGTTATGGCAAGTAAAACCACCGGTCGCGCGGATTCGGGTTGGCAAGAGGACTGCAACGGTTGACTTAGTAGCAGGCTGAAGCGGCGGACACAATGCGATGGACCATAGCTCAATTGGCGGATGCGCTGGGAGTTGCGCGGCCCGGCGGTCTGGATGGGTCTGCGCAGGCGACCGGCGTTTCCATCGATTCGCGGACCATTCGGCCCGGAGAACTGTTTATCGCCATACGCGGTCCGCGTCATGACGGACACAACTTCGTGGCCGCGGTACTAGCGTCTGGAGCTGTCGCGGCGGTGGTGGAGCGCGAAAAACTCGCGCAGTTCCCAAAGGATATACAGGACAAGCTTTTCCCCGTAGGCGATGCGCTGGCGGCGCTGCAGCGACTGGGTTCGCGCGCTTGCGACGTTTGGCGAAACCAGCGGCCGGGCAGAATGGTCGGGGCGGTGGCCGGGTCGGTGGGCAAAACCACGACCAAGGAAATTTTGGCGGCATTGTTGGGTGCGCGTTATCGCGTACTGAAGACGCAGGGAAATTTCAACAACGAGTATGGGCTGCCTTTGACGTTGCTGAAGCTGGACGACCAGCATGAGGCGGCGGTGATCGAGCTCGGCATGTCGCACCGCGGCGAATTGGCGGCTCTAACGCAAATTGCTTTGCCGGACGTGGGCGTGATGACGCGCGTGGCTGTGGAGCACTTGGAATTTTTCGAGTCGCTGGATGAAATCGCGCTGGCCGAGCGCGAGCTAATCGAAAATCTGCCGGCGAATGCGAAGGCGGTTTTGAATGCCGACGATGAGCGAGTAGCGGCCTTTGCGGAAGTTGCGCGCGGTCCGGTGATTCGCTTTGGCTCGGAGGCGCAGGAGGAATTTCGCGCCGAGTCGATTGAAGATCGCGGACTTGAGGGTTCGGCGTTCGACTTCGTTAGTCCCGGCGGAACCGTGCGGCTGGAATTGCCGTTGATTGGCCGCCACAACGTGATGAATGCCCTTGGCGCCCTGGCGGCGGCGAGCGCGTGGGGAATCGGCGCAACAGAGGCGCAGCGCGTGTTTCCCACCCTGACGCCAGCCGATAAGCGCGGTGAGGTAGTGCGCTATCACGAGGGATTCTCGGTGATCAACGACTGCTATAATTCAAGTCCCGAAGCCCTCAATTCCATGACTCAATTGCTGGCCGCGACGCCGGGATACGAGCGGCGAATTCTAGCTGCGGGCGAGATGCTCGAACTCGGGCCCAGTTCCGCGAAACTGCATCGCGAATGCGGCGCGCGCGCTGCGGCGCTGCGCAAGATCGACTGGATCTTCGGCGTACGGGGCCGCGCGCCGGATTTCTTGCAGGGCGCGGTGGAAGCGGGACATCCCAAGGAACGCACGCGGTATTTCGAAGACTCGCAGGAAGCCGCGAAATTCATCGAGAAATTCATCCGGCCGGGCGATTTGCTTCTGCTGAAAGGTTCGCGCGGGGTGAGGATGGAACGGATTTTGGAAGCAATCGACGGCAGGCACCAACGCTTGACCGCAAAGGCCGCCGAATCGCTGGAAGCTGTTCCCGAGAGACCGCGCTGAAATGCTCTACTACCTATTCTTTTTTGGGCTAAAGCCGCATTTCAGTCCGCTCAACGTCTTTCGTTACATCACCGTCCGCACGGCGGTAGCCGGATTGACTGCTCTTTTGCTTTCGCTGCTGCTGGGGCCGTGGATGATCGGGCGATTACGCGAGATGCAGGTGAAGCAATACATTCGCGAGGAAGGGCCCAAGGCGCACCAGAAAAAATCGGGCACGCCGACGATGGGCGGGCTGCTGATCGTCGCGGCGATCGTGGTGCCTACGCTGCTGTGGGCCGATTTGCGCAACGCGTACGTGCTGATCGCGTTGGGAGCGACGCTGGCATTCGGCACAATTGGTTTTCTCGACGATTACAACAAAGTGGTGCGCAAGCACAACCAGGGGCTGTCGGCGAAAGGAAAATTTTTGCTGCAAGTGCTTGTGTGTGTGGGCGTGGCAGCGGTGCTGATTGGATTGCAGGCCAAGGGCGTTTACTCGACGAGGCTAAGCGTGCCTTTCCTGAAACGCGTGCACCCTGACCTGGTGATCGATTCGCTTTTGCTTCGGCCGCACATTTGGCTGCTGGCTTACATTCCGTTCGTGCTGTTTTTAGTGTTGGTGATCGCCGGCCTTTCAAACGGCGTGAATCTGACGGACGGGCTGGATGGTTTGGCGATCGGCTGCGTGATCATTTCCGCGGCGGCGCTGACGGCGCTCACGTATCTTTCGAGCAACGCGCGGTTCGCCGATTACCTGGAAATCGAAAAGATTCCCCAGGCCGCCGAGCTGACGGTATTTTGCGGCTCGGTCGTGGGCGCGTCGCTGGGGTTTCTTTGGTACAACGCGCATCCGGCGGAAATGTTCATGGGAGATGTGGGTTCGCTGGCGCTCGGTGGGGCGATCGGCACTGTGGCGGTGATCATCAAACAGGAAATCCTGCTGGTGTCGATCGGCGGCATTTTTATCATCGAGCTTCTGTCGGTGATTTTGCAGGTTGGATCGTTCAAGCTGACGGGCAAACGCATTTTTCGAATGGCGCCACTGCACCATCATTTCGAACTGATCGGCTGGAGCGAGTCGAAGGTGATCGTGCGCTTTTGGATTGCCGCGCTAATTTTTTCACTGTTCGCGCTGACGACTTTGAAATTGAGGTAAATGCAGGTGAGACCCGGCATCGATCTCTCGGGTAAGAGGTTGCTGGTTGTGGGACTGGCACGTAGTGGAGTGGTGACGTCGCTTTTTGCCGCCGGCTACGGGGCGGTGGTCACTGCCGCCGACGAAAAGCCGGAAACTGAACTGCGGGAAACGGCCGAACGCTTGCGCGCTGCGGGCGTGAAGCTGGAGCTCGGCACGCGCAATGCGGACGCGTTCCTGCAGCAAGATCTAATCGTAGTTAGCCCTGGCGTGCCATTCAAATTGCCACAGCTGGAATTGGCGCGCTCGCACGGCATACCGGTATGGAGCGAAATTGAGCTGGCGTGGCGATTTCTGCGTGGCAAGCTCGTAGCCGTCACCGGGTCGAACGGCAAAACCACCACCACCGCGCTGATCGCGCACATCCTGAAGACAGCGTCGATTCCGATGCTGGTCGGCGGAAATATCGGCACGCCGCTACTAGCCCTGGTGGAAACTTCGACGGATTCGACGGTGACGGTAGCGGAGGTAAGCAGCTTTCAGCTCGAGGCCGTCGAAGCGTTTCGGCCCGAAATTGGCGTGCTGCTGAACCTCACGCCGGATCATCTCGACCGTCACGCGTCTTTTGAGGAGTATGCCACGGCGAAGATGCGCATGTTCGACGGCCAACTAGACCGCGACGCAGCCGTGTTGAACGCGGACGATCCGGAGGTTGCTCGACGCATGCCGTCGCGGCCGCAGGTTTACTGGTTCAGCCGCCAAAAGCGCGTTGCGCAAGGAGCTTTCCTACGCGATGGGCAAATCTTTTTTCGCGATCGCGGCAGCGAATTTGCGCTGGCGCGACGCGATCAAATTCTTCTGCGTGGCGAACACAACGTGGAAAATGTGCTGGCCGCTTGCGCATCTGCTTTTCTGGCGGGAGCCGAACCTGCGGCCATTGCTGCCGGTGTTAAATCCTTTCGAGCCGTCGAGCACCGTTTGGAATTCGTGGCGGAGATTGGCCGCGTCTCTTATTACAACGACTCGAAAGCGACCAACGTCGATGCCGCGCTGAAAGCCATCGAAGCTTTTCCAGGTTCGCTTTTTGTGATTCTCGGCGGCAAGGACAAGGGCAGCCCATACACGCCGTTGCGCGAGCCTCTGCACGCCCGTGCCAAGGCTGCCCTGCTTATCGGCGCCGCCGCGGAAAAAATCGCCACCGATCTCGCTGATGCGGTCCCGTGCGTGCATGCCGGGACGCTTGAACGAGCACTTGAATTGGCCGCGGAACGCGCGCAACCGGGCGATACGGTCTTGCTGGCGCCCGCTTGCTCCAGCTTTGATCAGTTTCAAGATTACGAGCATCGCGGCCGTGTCTTCAAGGAATCCGTCGCCAGGCTCGAAAACCAATACGTCGCGGGCGCCGGCCCGCGGAAAGGCTGATATGCCGCGAACTCTGCAGCCCGACCGCCGCTTATTTGGCGTCACGCTGGCGCTCTGCTTGATCGGCGCGGTGATGGTTTTCAGCGCTTCAGCCATGACGGCGCGCGATCAATACGGCAACGCCTACTACTTCCTGATTCGCCAGCTTCTGTGGGCGGCGCTCGGCATTATCGGCATGTTTTGGCTGATGCGCACCGATTACCACAAGCTGCGCCAGCCACGCGTGATTTTCACAGGTTTGTCGCTCACGCTGGTGCTGCTGGTCGCTGTCTATTTCCTGGATCGTTCGCATGCCACGCACCGGTGGATTAAGTTTGGCCCGCTCAGCTTTCAGCCGTCTGAGCTGGCGAAGCTGATGGTCATTTTTTATCTCGCCTGGTTTTTGGAGGTGCGCTGCGCGCCGCGCGCGCCGGGCGTCAACAATCTGCCGCGAACGCTTCTTCCGATACTCGGTACGGTGACGCTGATCATGGCGTTAATCTACAAAGAGCCGGACATGGGCACCGCCTGCATGGTTTTCTTCATTGCCGCCGTGATGCTGTTTGTGGCCGGGCTGTCGTACCGCTACATCGCCGCCGCCGTGCTTGTCGCCGCGCCCGTGATTTATATCGCTATCGCCAGCGTGCCATACCGGTTGCAGCGTGTTCAGACGTTTTTTTCGCCCGGTTCGGACCCGCAGGGTCACGGTTTCCAGTTGCTGCAGTCGCTGATCGCCGTTGGTTCAGGTGGCTTCAGCGGCGTCGGCCTGATGGAAAGCCGCCAGAAGCTTTTCTTTTTGCCCGAGGCGCACACGGACTTCATCTTTTCGGTGATTTGCGAAGAGATCGGCTTTATCGGCGCGATCGTGATTCTGACGCTTTTTGCCGTGTACGGCTGGCGCGGGCTCGTGGCCGCCATGAAAGCGCCGGACGACTTCGGCCGGTTCCTGGGCATCGGAGTCACGGCCATGGTCGTGGGCCAGGCGCTGATTAATCTGAGCGTTGTTCTCGGGTTGCTGCCGACCAAAGGCATCCCGCTGCCCTTCATCAGCTATGGCGGGTCAAGCTTACTGGCAATGCTGCTGGCCACCGGCGTGCTCCTTAACATCAGCCAGCAAGCCGATGCGGATGTGACGTGATCGCGGATGGCAAGAGTCTGTTGATTGCCGGCGGCGGCACGGGAGGCCACGTCTTCCCGGCGATTGCCGTGGCGAAAGAGTGGCTGCGGCGCGGCGGCTCGCCGGCTGCCGCGCGCGGCGAAGGAAGTCGCAAGGTCGTGTTTGTGGGAACCGAACGTGGACTGGAAACAAAGTTAGTGCCCCAGGCGGGCATGCCGCTCGAACTAATTCGTGCGGCTGGCCTAAAAGGCATCGGCGGGGCGCGCCTGCTGAAGAATCTGGCGTTGCTTCCCGCCGGGATATGGGACTCGCACCAGATTCTTTCCCGCAATAGTTTCAGTGTGGCATTCGGCGTTGGCGGCTATGCGTCTGGGCCGATGATGATGATGGCGGCGCTGCACGGAATTCCCACCGTGATCTTCGAGCCTAACGTTGAGCCGGGTTTCACCAACCGCGTTCTGGCGCGCTTTGCTACGCGCATTGCCGTGGCCCACCAGCCGACCGCCGACCGCTTCGGCGGCCGTGCAGTGGTCACCGGATGCCCTGTGCGTCCCGAGTTTTTCACCATTCCATCGAAGCAGCACTCCGAGCCCTTCACCGTTCTCATTACCGGAGGTAGCCGCGGCGCTCTTCCCATCAATCGCGCCGTGATTTCTTCACTCAGTCTGCTGGAAAAAAGAAACAATCAGCTTTTCATCGTGCATCAAACCGGAGAACGTGATTATAATGCGGTGCGCGTCGCCTATGAAAAACGCGAACTCCAAGCGGAGGTTCTGCCCTTCATCGACAATATGGCGGAAAGGTTTGCCCAGGCAGACCTGATCGTCTGCCGCTCCGGCGCCATCACGGTCGCGGAGGTAACGGCCTCCGGACGCGCCGCCATCTTCATCCCCTTTGGAGCTTCCACAGACGCGCATCAAACGCGCAATGCAGCAGCCATGCAGGACGCCGGCGCCGCCCGGCTGCTTCCTCAGGAAGAATTGACGCCGCAACGATTGACAACAGAAATTTTTACCCTCCTGGACCAGCCCCGGAGAATTCGAGAAATGGAAGAGCGCGCGCGCGGCTTGGCCCGTCCGCGAGCCGTGGAAGATATCGTCGATCTTCTGGAAAGTCTTGTGCCCGCTGAAACGGCGCCGGTTGCTGCCGGGGAAGGAACGCGATGAGCATCAGCTTCCGGAACTTTCAACGCGTACATCTGGTCGGTATCGGCGGCAGCGGCATGAGCGGCATCGCCGAAGTGTTGCTGTCGATCGGCTACGCCGTCTCCGGCTCGGACTTGCGAACGTCTTCCGTCGTCGAGCGCCTGCGCAAACTCGGCGCCACGGTGTACGAAGGCCATCGCGGTGAAAACGTCCAGGGCGCCCACGTCGTGGTCATGTCTTCCGCCGTCTCCGCGGACAACGTCGAAGTCGTTGAAGCGCACCGCCTGAAAATCCCCGTTATCCCGCGCGCCGAAATGCTGGCGGAGTTGATGCGCCTGAAATTCGGCATCGCGGTAGCTGGCGCACACGGCAAGACCACTACAACTTCGATGGTCGCATCGGTTCTTGGCGCGGCCGGACTCGATCCCACGTTTGTGGTGGGCGGGCGGGTGAATCATGCTGGCTCGAACGCCCGCGTGGGCCAAAGCGAATACATGGTTGTGGAAGCAGACGAAAGCGACCGCACGTTTCTCTTACTCGCTCCTGTCATTGCCCTGGTCACCACCATCGATCGCGAGCATCTCGATCAATACAAATCGCTCGACGAAATCCAGGACGCCTTCTTGCAATTCGTGAATCGCGTGCCCTTCTATGGAGAAGTGGTGTTGTGCCTCGACGAGCCAAACGTGCAGGCCATTCTTCCGCGCGTTCGCCGTCCCGTGATCGCCTACGGGACTTCCAGCCAGGCCGATCTGCAAATTTCAGACGTTCGGCTCCAAGGCCTTTCCAGTGAATTCCGTCTCCGCTATCACGGCGAGGATCTGGGAACTTTCCATCTGCCCTCTCCGCCGGGAATTCACAATGTGCGCAACGCTGCCGCGGCTGCGGCCGTCGCGCTGGCGCTTAATGTTCCAGCGGATCTGATTCGCTCCGGACTGGCGCATTTCGCCGGAGTGGGTCGCCGATTTGAAATTAAGGGCTCTTACAACGGCGTGGCTCTAATCGACGATTACGGCCATCATCCGGCCGAAATTCGCGCCACGCTGGAAGCGGCGCGCGGCTGCGGCTACAAGCGCCTGCTGGTGCTTTTTCAGCCGCACCGGTACACGCGCACTCAGCAGCTTTGGGACGATTTCTGCCAATCGTTCAATCATGCCGACATTCTAGTGGTCACCGATATTTACGCGGCCGGTGAAGCGCCCATCGAGGGCATCACCGCGGAGCGCCTGGCCGCCGGCATCAGTTGCGCAGGGCACAAGAGCGTCGTCTATTCCAGCACGCTGCAGGGCGGTATCGAGTTCATGCTGCGCGAAGCGCGACCGGGCGACGCGGTGCTGACCATTGGCGCTGGCAGCGTGGGCCGCGTCACTGATGAATTAGCCATGCTGCTTGAATCGAGGATTTCGGCTCATGCGTGTTAGCGATCAAGTCACCGCGAAGCTGAAAGACCTCGGCGCGGAGATGCGGCAATGTGTGTCGCTGACCGCCCGAACCTCGCTTGAAATTGGCGGTACTACCGACGAGCTTATCCTGCATCGCCACGAACGCATTGCCGAAGTGATGAGTTTGCTTGCGAACGAGCGAATTCCGTGGCGCTTTCTCGGGGGCGGCACAAACGTCTTGATCGGCGACGGCGAACTTTCCTGGGTGGCGTTGCACCTGGCCCAGGCGAGGCCCGGGATGCGCGTTGAAGGCAATTTTGCATATGTCGATGCTTCCGCTGATCTGGGCGGAACGGTCACTTTTTGCGCCAAGCACGATCTTGGCGGAATGGAAGGACTCATCGGCGTGCCCGGCAGCGTGGGCGGGGCGTTGCGCATGAATGCGGGAGCTTACGGCACGCAAATCGGGCCGTACGTTCGCGAAGTCGATCTGTATCGCGCGGCAACCGGCAAAGTGGAAACACTGCGCGGCGCGGAAATCCGCTTCGATTATCGCCACACGTCTTTCGCGGCCAACGACGTGATGCTCCGCGTGAAACTCGAGCTGCCGTCGAAGCCTTACAAGGAAATTGTGGCGGGGATTCGAATGTGCAATGAAAAGCGCCGCGCCAGCCAGCCGCTCAATCAGAAAAGCGCCGGCTGCATTTTCAAAAATCCGGCGGGCGGTTCAGCGGGGCGAATGATTGACGAACTGGGCCTCAAGGGATTTCGCGTGGGCGACGCCATGGTCAGCGATCGGCACGCCAATTTTTTCGTGAACGCCGGCCGTGCCACGTGCGCGGACATGATGGGGCTGATCGGCTCGGTGCGCGAGCGCGTACGCGCGGCGTACGGCGTCGAGCTTCGTAATGAGGTGATCGTCTGGCCAAACTGAAGATCGTCGAACCGGACGCTTTCCCGCAGGAAGTCCTTGCGGACGAAGAGCCGAAGTATCTTCGCCGCCAGAAGCCGCTGGAGATCCGGCGGCGCAAGTTTGGCCGCAAGGCTTGGAGAACCTATCTGCGAGGCGCCATGTGGGTCGCTGTGGGCTTGGCAGGCGCGTGGGCGGTTTTCGAATGCGGCCAATTCCTATTGTCCTCGCCTGCCATGGCGCTGATTCATCCCGAGCAGGTTAATATCTCCGGGATTCGTTTCACGCAGCGCCGCAGCGTGCTAGAAATTTTTGCCGCCGATCGCGGCAAAAGCATTTTGCGCGTTCCCATTGACGAACGCCGCGGCGAAATCGAGTCGATTCCGTGGGTGGAAGGAGCGGTGGTGCGCCGCGTACTCCCCAACCACATCGCTGTGACCATCACCGAACGCACGCCGGTCGCGTTTCTCCGCGAAGGTTCCAACATGGCTTTGGTTGACGTGCACGGAGTGATCCTCGACCGTCCGCTAGAAGGAAACTTCGATTTCCCGGTGGTCACCGGCATCGGTCCGGAAATGCCTCTCGCCGACCGCGCGCAACGCATGCAGCTTTTCTCCGGGTTCATGCAACAAATCCAATCGGTCAGCGCGTTGGCGGCGAGCAGCATTAGCGAGGTCGATCTCTCGGACATGGAAGACGTGCGCGCGACGGTCAGCCGGCTCGGCGGATCGGCCGTGGAGATAGTCAATAGCAATGGTGCCGCGGACACCGCGAGCCAGAATTCAAACCCTGTTTTCGTCCATTTCGGTGACGGGGATTTCGCCTCGAAATATCAGACGTTGGTTCAGGACATTGGCCAGTGGCGCGCCAAGGCGGGCAGCGTGCAGTCGGTCGATCTGCGATTCAATGGCGAGGCTGTTGTGAATCCCGATGCGGCCGTAACTGAAGCCGCGCCGCGCGCGAATCGCGCCAAAGGGCAGGCATACAGATATTCGCGGTAATGCTACGGAGCAAGGAGCAGGGAATTGACCAGGAAAGAACGCCACATCGTGGCGCTGGATATCGGCAGCACCAAAACTTGCGCGTTGATCGGAGAACAGGCCGACGACGGCAGCGTGAAATTCGCGGCGCTCGGCGCGGCCGAATCCAAAGGATGGCGCAAGGGCCAAATCGTCAATCTCGACCTGGCGGTTAGCTCTATTCGACGCGCGGTGGAGGAAGCCGAAGCGATTGTCGGAGTCCCTGTGGAATCGGCGCTCGTGGGCGTCGCGGGGATGCATGTCCGCGGCGTGAATAGCCGCGGAGGAATCACGGTAGGCGCGAAGCCGCGCGACGTTCAGCGCGAGGACGTGCGGCGTGCAATCGAAGCGGCGCGCGGCGTCACATTGCCCGAAGACCGCGAAATTCTCCACGTCTTGCCGCAGGAATTTTTTCTCGACGGCCAGGACAATATTCGCGACGCCATCGGCATGCTCGGACAGCGCCTGGAAGCGAACGTACACATTGTTACCTCGTCCGGCTCGGCCACGCAGAATATCGTTACCGCCGTCAATCGCGCCGGTGTGCGCGTGGACGATACCGTTCTTGAGCCGCTCGCGTCCGCGGAGGCTTGTCTTACGCAAGACGAGCGCGAGTTAGGTTCTTGCCTTCTCGATATCGGCGGCGGGACTACGGAAATGATTGCTTTCGCGAGCGGTGTTGTCCGCCACACGGCCGCGATTCCAGTCGGAGGGGATCACTTCACCAATGATTTGGCGGTGGGCTTGCGCACGCCGATTCCGGAAGCCGAGAAAATCAAGCGCGAACACGCCAGCGCCTTGCGCGAACTTGCAGCGCAGGATCTTGCCATCGAAATTGCCAGCGTCGGCGATCGGCCGCCGCGCACGGTCTTCGCGCGCATGTTGGCGGATATTGTTGAACCGCGCGGCCAAGAATTACTCATGCTGATTCGCGACGAGCTGCGCCGCGGCGGCATGGAATCGCAAATTCCTGCCGGAATTATTCTCACCGGCGGTGGCGCTCACCTGCGCGGCTTTCCGGAGCTGACCGAACGCGTCTTTAATCTGCCCGTTCGCGTCGCTTCGCCGCGAGGACTGGCGGAAATGAGCGAAGACGTTTCCCGGCCCGAGTATTCCACGGCCGTGGGTCTGGTGCTGTACGGGGCGCGCACGCGGCGCCTGGCTGGCGCCCGTCCCGCGGGATTCATGGGTAAATTGAAGAGCATGTTTGCGGGGGCATAGAAAAGCAGGGCGCGGCGATCGAAGTTTGCGGTAGGCGGCACGAAAAGCGGGCGGCGGGTTCTTAAATATTCAGGCGTGCGATTCTGGGGGAGGAAGCATGGCAAAAGAAGCGAATCTTCGAGTTTCGTTTAACGAAGAGCAGCAGGATGGCGCAAAGATCAAAGTGATCGGCGTGGGCGGCGGAGGGTCGAACGCCGTCAACCGCATGATTCGCGCCAAGGTGGAAGGCGTCGAATTCATCGCGGCGAACACCGATTTACAAGCGCTGAAACTTTCGCAAGCGCCGGTGAAATTACAACTTGGCGCGAAGCTGACGAAGGGCTTGGGCGCGGGCGCGAATCCCGAGGTCGGTCGCAAAGCGGCGCTCGAAGATACGGAGAAAATCCTCGAGGCGCTCGATGGCTCGGACATGGTGTTCGTCACCGCAGGCCTCGGGGGTGGCACGGGCAGCGGAGCAGCGCCCGTGGTCGCCAATCTCGCAACGGAACTCGGCGCGCTGACGGTAGCGGTGGTCACCAAGCCGTTCGCGTTTGAAGGCAAACGCCGCATGCAGCAGGCCGAGCAGGCCCTGGCGGAACTGATCGGATGCGTCGACACCGTAATCGTGATACCCAACGAGCGGCTAATGGAATGCGTCGAGCAGGGCACCAGCTTCTTTGAGGCATTTCGCATCGCCGACGATATTTTGCGGCAGGCGGTGCAGGGAATCAGCGACATCATCACCATTCCCGGCATCATCAACCGCGACTTTGCCGACGTGAAAACGATTATGTCCGGGCAGGGATACGCGGTGATGGGCACGGCGGTAGCTTCCGGATCAAATCGTGCTACGGATGCCGCGACCCGCGCGATCAATAGCCCACTGCTCGAAGACAATTGCATCAACGGCGCGCAGGGAATCTTGATCAATATCACCGGATCGTCGTCGCTCTCGCTGCACGAGGTGCACGAAGCCTCATCCGTGATTCAGAAAGCGGCGCACGAAAACGCCAACATCATCTTTGGCGCGGTCATGGAAGATGCCATGAAAGACTCCGTCAAAATCACAGTGATCGCCGCGGGATTCCGCGAAGTAGCTGGCAAGAAGACACACACGCGACCGTCGTATCTGCCGAAGACGTGGAAAGCGGCGCGCGAGCAAACGCCCGTAAACATCGCGCCTCCGCCGCCCGCGAACGTGGTGCAGCAAGTGGCGCACAACGTTCGGGAGATGGAGGAAGTGCCGGCAGACGACCTCGACGTTCCGACGTTTCTGCGCCGTCAAGCTCAGAAAGCTTAGGCAGCTTTAGAGTTAGTAAGCGCGTGGGGGAAAACGGCGCGGCGATTTTTGCCGCGCCGTTCCATTTGCGGGTCTTAGCGCGGCTGCTGCTGCGATGCCGTTTCGCCCGCCCTCGTCTCGATATACACTTTGGCTGTGAAAACTCCGTTAGTTCACGTGCCAAAGCACATTGTCGAAGCAATGCTTGCGCATGCGTGGCGCGAACCCGGCGTGGAATGCTGCGGGCTGCTCGCTGGACGTGATGGAGAAATCACGCGAAGCTTTCCAGCTACGAATGCCGCCGTCAGTCCAGCCACTTCGTATGAGATTGCGCCGAAGGAAATTTTCGCGCTGATGCGTGCGATGCGCGCAGACGGAACCGAAATGCTGGGCATCTACCACTCGCATCCGAACGGAAAGAACGAGCCGTCTCCGCGAGACATCGAGCAGGCGTATTACTCCGAGGCCGCGTATTTCATTATTTCTCCACGCGATGATGCCCAAAGACCGGTCCGCGCGTTTGCGATTCGCGATGGACGCGCTACCGAAATTGAAATCGCCATCACTTGAATGAATTCGACGCTTGGATAGCTTCTGTATCTGTCATGTCCCGCTAACGGGCGATTCCCTTTGTCTTGAAGTCTCCCTTGGAGTGTTCCGCCGACTTTCCTCTTGGTATGCTCAAGCTCTTCCAGTTCTCCGCGGAAAAATGCTTCGCTAGACAGACGATCTGACCCACGTGGTAGGCAGCGTGCGTCGCGTTCCGATTCAGCGCTTCAATCACAAGGAAACCTTCGCCACGAATGGAAACGGTCCGCTCCAGGTCCGCCGGCTTGAGCGCATCAATCTCGGCTAACGCGATCGCCCATGCCTCATCCCACCACCGCAAAAGCTTCTCGCGCGAGACGCGTTCGGGCATCTCGAACTCGTTGTCCCGACGCCGGTCCGGCTTCTCCCCGTCGGTCGTCAGAAAATCGCGAAATCGCGAACGCAAATTCCCGGCAAGGTGTTTCACGATCACTGCGATGCTGTTCGACCCTGAATCGAGTTGCGCGTGCAAAGCCGCATCTTCCTCGACTTGCGCGATAGCCCTTTTGCCTAGCGCCTCGTAATTCCGATACGTCCGCCGAATGTCTCGAAGGTAAGCCTCCGCCAGTGCCTTTTCCACCTATGCACCTCCTTGCTCCACGCCAATGAAAATAGGTTTAGCGGCTTAAATTGCCGGAAATGCCCGCTGCGGTTGCGACGGTTTCGAGCCTGCGCACGTAAAGTGGAAAGTTTTCCGTAAAGGCGGCGATTTCCTGGCGGATTTGTTTTCCCTTGGCTTCATCTTCCACGTGTTCCAGAACTTTTGAAATCCAGGCGGCAATTTTTTGCATTTCGGGCTCGCGCATGCCGCGCGTGGTGACGGCGGGCGTGCCCATGCGAATGCCGCTGGCCTTCAGCGGTGGAAGCGGATCGAAGGGGATCGAATTTTTGTTCACGGTAATTCCGGCCCGGTCGAGCGCCGGCTGCGCCACGCTGCCAACGAGTCCGCGCGAGTAAATGTCGACCAGAAACAGGTGATTGTCCGTACCGCCGCTGACGATCCGGAAACCATGCGAGGCCATCGCGACCGCCAGCGATTTTGCATTCGCGACAACCTGCTGTTGATATTCACGGAACCCCGGCTCGAAGGCTTCCTTCAGGCAGACCGCTTTCGCCGCGATGATGTGCACCAGCGGACCGCCCTGAATGCCAGGGAATGCCGAGCGGTCCAGATTTTTGGCGTATTTTTCGCGGCATAGGACCAGGCCGCCGCGCGGGCCGCGCAAAGTCTTGTGCGTGGTGGTGGAAACGAAATCGGCGTGCGGGACGGGGCTGGGATGCAGGCCCG
>JBOGMW010000044.1:0-12241 GCA_050746805.1 Candidatus Acidiferrales bacterium
TTCGATTTGGGCGCGCTGAGCCAAAAGGAAACATCCACAGCAGCCCTTCACCGCCCAGCGATAACTCGATGACTCACAAAATCATGGCGGACCGCTTCAAAAGCTAAATTCTTCAACGAGCTGCTAAGGGCGAAGGCTTATTCGGCGCCGGAAAATATCCGCTACCTACTTCGGTGGGTATTTTCGAAATTCCTGCGGCGTTTGCCACGAAGCCACGCATGGAAGTGCTGACCAATCTGCTTGACGAGTGTGTTGAATCTAGTGTGGACGAAGAAACCTTCCTAAAACGACTGTCAAAAAGCGCTGATTTGTTTTCCAAGGAACTGGAGGAGGTCCGGCAACCACTTTCGATCTTGTTCTCTCACCTTAGCGACTTGCATCGCCAGGAACTCAATGGTCGTTGGGCCAGAATTATCAAGAACGCGTTCGCACCAATCTTTTTCCAGTCCGATCCCGCAGACTATGTCATCGGCAATCCCCCTTGGGTCAACTGGGAGAGCCTTCCTGATGAATATCGTCGCTCGACGATGATGTTGTGGGATCACTACGGGCTGTTTCCAAAAAGAGACAAAGGAATGGAAACCATCCTTGGTGCCGCAAAGTACGACATCTCCATGCTGATGATCTATGTTTCAACAGACAAGTATCTCGCCCCGGGAGGCAAGATCGGCTTCGTACTCTCCCAGAGCCTTTTCAAGACAGCTGCCGCTGGGCAAGGTTTTCGACGCTTTGCGTTACCAGACGGAACGACATTTGGCCCATTAGTCGTCGAAGACATGCAGGAGTTGAAGCCCTTCGAAGGAGCAACGAACCGAACAGTTGTTGCTGTGTTCCGCAAAGGGAACAGAGTGCATTTTCCCGTGCCTTACTCGTATTGGGTCAAGAAGGCAACAGGGCACGGCAGCGGAATCGATTTCGATACGCCCTATCAAGCGGTCGCGAATGACCTTGTCACATTCCGTCGTTGGGACGCGACCCACGTAAATCCTGATGACGCCACTTCCGCGTGGATCACAGGCAAACCCAAAGCTTTGCGTGCGATGCGCAATGTTGTTGGTCGTGCTGATTATGTTGCTAGGGCCGGGACGTTCACCGGAGGTGCAAACGCGGTTTATTGGGTGGAAGTCTTGGGAGAGAGGCCGGGTGACATTCTCATCATCGCCAACATTATTGAAGGTGCTAAGAAAAAGGTGGAGAGGACGAACGCGGCCATCGAATCGGAACTCGTCTATCCACTCTTGCGAGGTGCCGACGTTTCGCATTGGACTGCCACTCCGAATGCCCACATCATCCTTACCCATGAACCAACGACGCGTTTGAAAGCCATCCCCGAACGACGCATGCAGACCGACTATCCTAAAGCATTTGCGTATTTCAAACGCTTCGAGGACATGCTCCGCAAGAGAGCCGCGTTTCGCCGCTATTTCAAGGAAGATGCTCCATTTTATTCAATCTTCAACATAGGCGAATATACGTTTTCAAAGTGGAAGGTTGTGTGGCGAGAACAGGCATCAGGACTTACTGCGGCTGTCGTCGGACCTCTCAAACATAAGGTTGTAATCCCTGATCACAAGTTGATGTTGGTCGCGCTCGAAACGGGAGACGAAGCTCACTATATGTGTGCAGCATTGAACTCGTCTCCATCCAGACTCGTCGTCGCTTCTTACGCGGTTGACATTTCTATGGATACTCACATTCTCCAGAACGTGCACATTCCGACATTTTCAGAAAAGAATGCTACGCATCGAAAGCTGGCCGAACTATCTAAAGTGGCTCACAAGGCTGCAGCCAGTGGAGACCGGGGGAAGGTCGCAATTGCCGAGCAGGAGATAGACGAGGCTGCGCGGAAGCTTTGGGGATTGAACGACGAAGAGATGGAGGATATCCGCGGCTCTTTAATCGACCGTGGAATCAGTGGGTTTGAGTGGGAAAAGGCGAGAGCATTGACCAGGAAAGTGAGGAAGTCTCTCAGCGCCGAGGTTCTGCGAGCAAGAGACCGAGACGAATCATAAGAGATGCGTATTTTCCTGGATACCAGTGCATTGATAGTTCTCTATCACGCGGAGCCGAAGACTTTTCAAGTCGAGGCATATGCGAAGGGCGCTAGAATTTTCATCAGCAGACTGGCTCTAACGGAATTCCGCTCAACGGTCTACAAGCTTGTAAGAGGAGGATCGCTTACTCTGCACGCCGGAAGAGCGCTTGTTGAGGCCTTTCGCAAAGATCTGGCGAAATATCAAATACAGGAAGTAGACACAAATGTTTGGAGAGAATCCGCCGACCTTGTTGAGAAATACAGTTCGAAGATTAATTTGCGCACTTTGGATGCAGTCCAGTTGGCCAGCGCAAAGCGAGTTGATACAAGGAATTCAGTGAAGGAATTCATAACTCTTGACGTACACGGCTTGTCCCAAGCCGCGAAAGCCGAAGGATTCACGATACGACCGTGAACTGCGGGTAGGACAAGATGAAGAATCCATTTGAAGGTCTCCGCACAGCATTAGAGGTGATTGTCAGTGAAGGGAAAGTTCTGCCTGCGACTGGACAGGCTGTTGAAGACCTGATGCGCCCTGACCATGCAGAGGTTATCGACAGCCTTCGCATGGGCGATGACAAGCTCATGGAAGTTCTGCTCGAAACTCCCAACCGCCGACCCTACGTCGAATTAAAACCAGTCTATCGAGCGGAACGGCACCCACTCCGCTATTTCCAAGACGGTTCGGCACGTACGTTCTTCTTGGGAGACGTTACTGAAGGGGTGAGGCGCAGCCCCATCAACGTAGCACAGATTGGTGCGGCAGCAGTTTTCCGCAAGGACAATGGTCAAGTGAATGTTGTTCACGCGATTCACCAGATTGTTTTAATGATGGACAAGAAAGCCGTTTCCTTCGGTGACCGCGTCGAAGAACTCGTCTCGAAGGCAGGTGTGCGGTTCAAGTTCCACGACACTATGGAACTCGATGGCGAAACAGAGAGGACTTCACCTGGCAAAGAACCCCGTTCCCGTGCTGCGCACAAGGCCCACCACTTGATGGCGCAGTTGGAGGACGAACTGGGACGAGGTCTCCCACGCGAAAAGGGACAGTGGCTGGTTCTAGATGGTAGCCTTGGCAAGGACCTACACAGTTGGCGCGACGTTTCCGAATTCATAGGCGTCACAAAATCTTTCAGCAAAGACCCCATTTTCAAGATACCAGGAGCGCGAGGCGGGCAAGTCGCCAACCTTTACGATTTACTCGCCGGGTTGCCATTCTCTGCAAGGACGTGTGCGTTCTCCGCGCGTTCAGGAAAGATTGCCGTCTGGTACGTCAGGTTGCGCGAACAAAAGCACATGGACTACCCGCTCATGGGCGTCATAAAAATCGAGTATCCTAACCCAGCCGCTGATGCGATCCCATCGGAGATCATAGATGAAATATCTTCTGCGCTTGTTGCAGAGCGCCAGGTGACACCGCACGGAAGAGACATCCGTTGGCATGCACACCTATATGCAATTTACTTGGCAGAGCAAGCGGTGAAGAACGGCTTTGTCTCCACCGAAGCACTTAAAGCCGGCCTGAAATGGCCCACGCAAACGGCCGGAGTCACAGTATCGTAGAAGGCAAAGAGGAGGACAGTCGGATGCCCGATGAAACTCACGCCGCTGCGGAATCAGCAGTCAATCGTCGAGTTGTTGGCAAAGCCTCCGCGACCGAGCGCGAGCCGAACTCTTCAGAAAAGTTTTCCTTTTGGCTTCGAGCTGAAGAGATTGTGAACCCATTTGACATCGTCGAAGCAGGTCAAATGGCTGACACGAAAACGTTCGGGCTTGTCACGAACATTAAGCAAGTTACTGATGCGCCTTCACATCTCTCCAACTACATTTCAAGCGATTTCGGAAGCACTGAGGGTGAGCCACAAACACCCAGGCAAGGCGCAAACGTCGCCGAAGTCAGCGTGCTCGCGAACTACGACCCCTCCGACCCCAAACGGTATCCGATGGGAATTTACATGCCGGTTCAAAGCGATTCGCCGATTCGATTTGCGGATGAGACCGGAATCCACGTCGCTCTTGGCATCGACAAGATGTTCGAATACGAGAAGGAATACAAAGAGAAAGTCACCATACCCGCTGGGCTCATTCAAATGTCAAACGGGACAAAGGTCCGCGTTTACTTAGACAAGCGGTACGTTCTGGGGCCAGAAGGGGCACACGTCAACATCGCTGGCATCTCTGGACTCGCTACGAAGACATCCTATGCAATGTTTCTGATTCAATCGATCCTTCAGACCGTCGGCGCGAAAGATATCGCTGTCATACTCCTTAACGTAAAACAGAACGATCTTCTGGTCATCGACAAGCCTAGGAAAAGCGTCAAGCCTGAAGAGCATGCGCTCTGGGAATTCCTGGGCCTCAGAGCTAAGCCGTTCGAAAACGTTCGGTACTTGCTCCCCTGGGGAAAAGAAACACAAACAACTGGCGTTCCAAATTGTTTTGGCGATTTGCCGGATCAGTTTCAGACATACGCATATGCTTTGGAGGATGTGGTAGGCAGTCGAGCTAATCCTGGCCCAGGGCTCAATCTGTTAATTCGAGTACCCGATCCATGGGATACGCTCGGTGCCCTTATCGGCGAGGTACAGCAAGGAGTCAGTAACCAGGAATCGAAGTGGAAGGCCGTCACAACTTGGGACGTATTGTTAAATGGGCCACCTTTGATGGACAAGGGCATACCGCAAGGAGTCGGCGAAGTTAAAGCCTCTTCAGTAGGCCGCTTCGTGAGAATTCTTCGCAGAGTAGTAAAGAATCGCCAGTCTGGCCTATTCGTACAACAGCGCGCGACCCGGAAGGCTTGTAACCTTGGCGAGGAGATCCGCCGGATTCAAGGCGGCCAGACGACTGTCGTAGATATCGCGAAGCTCACGGACGAAGAACGATCTCTAGTGTTTGGCCACATCATTCAAGAAGTCTATGGCATGTACGCCGAGGCAAATCTTGACGAAAGAACGGACCTGCCGAAAAAGGTAATCATTTTCGTTGACGAGCTGAATAAGTACGCACCGTCCCGCCGCGGCGAGAGCGAGTCCTCCATCTTGGAATACGTTCTCGACATCGCAGCGCGTGGCCGCTCGCTTGGAGTCGTTTTAATCTCCGCAGAACAATTCATGAGCGAAGTCCACGGCCAGGTAGTCGGCAATTCCGCAACCAAAGTCATCGGGCGTAGCGACTCGTCAGAACTCTCTGACGCTGCCTATCGCTTCATCGCACAGGACGTGAAGGCTCACCTCACGCGCCTCGACAAGGGAGAACTCCTACTCTCACACCCGATCTATAGGCAGCCTGTCAAAATCGAATTTCCCCGCCCTGCATATCAAGCAATCGGCCACGACCGCACCGGATGACCTGCGATGCGTAGTCATCTTATCGAGGAGCGGTTAGAATGGCGGCGTTGGGTTACGCCAAAGGCTCTTGAAGAGAAGCCTGTCCATCGCTGGTACGTATTCCCCCACAGTTTCAGCAGCGAATTGGTCCACGCTCTGATCGCAGAGTGGGGACTTACTGCGAAGGACCGGATCCTTGATCCTTTCGCCGGCGCGGGAACCACGCTGCTAGCCGCAAAACAGAAACACATCCCAGTAACGGGCTACGATCTTTCGCCGCTGGCCGTTTTTGCTTCGCGGGCAAAACTTCGAGACTACGATCCTAATCGTCTCTGCCGATTTTCAAAAGAGCTCCTCTCAAGAATCGAACCCGCCCGCTGGAATAGCCATCATCGCACCTATCCCGTACTGGTTGAGAATGCGTTGCCGGGGCGCCTCATTAGTGCTTTTGATGATATCGGGCTGAAGATTTCCAAGTTATCCTGTTCTGACCAAGAGCGTGACTTCTTCCGTCTTGCTCTATTGACGATTCTGCCGCAGTACAGCCGCCTCGTCGCAACCGGCGGCTGGCTAAAATGCACGAACAAGCGCCCTAGAGCCATCCGAATTCCAGAAACGCTGACAGACCGACTCACCACATTTTCGCGAGATGTTGTAACCAACCACACGAACAACTCCACGTCCTGGAGTGTAGAAATCGCGGACGCAAGGCGACTGCCTGATCCCGACCCTAAATACTCTGCTGTAATCACATCTCCGCCCTACCCCAACCGCCACGACTACACGCGAGTTTTCGGAGTGGAACTACTGTTTGCCTTTCTCGATTGGTCAGCGACGAGAAAACTTCGATACCAGAGCTTTGAGTCTCATCCCGAAGCACATCCGCACCGCCCCGACGCAACGGATTACACCCCACCCAGAGGACTGGCCCGCGCAGTCGCTCGCATCAAGAAAGAGGGCGCGGACCCTAGAGTCGTACGAATGTTGGAAGGCTATTTCCTTGATATGTTCCTGTGTTTACGAGAGGTGAAACGCGTGTCCAAGCCCGGAGCTCGAATCGCGTTCATTCTTGGGAACGCTCAGTACTGTGGAGTCCCGGTCCCTGTGGATGAATACACCGCCGATGTCGGCGAGCGGCTGGGCCTCTCCTGTCGAAAGATTCTCGTAGCGAGGTATCGCGGCAACAGTGCTCAACAGATGTCACGCTTCGGGCGGATTCCGTCGCGAGAGTCCGTCATCGTCTTCTGCAATAGTTAATTCCATTCGTCCCTTTTCCCGCTCGATTCCCGTCCTTGAGGTTCGCTTTTTATTCTCCTACGGTAACAGGCATCGGCGTTCGGAGAAAGACGGACCCGCCGTGATCGGTTAAGAGCAAGCCTTCCAGCCCCGCAGGTGTTTTCCTTACACCCCTCTCCAAAGGAACGCTGTGCCCGCCCAGCAGCCTCTCGCGTGACCACGGCCGCGTTCGCAAGCGGTCCAGCTAAGGCCGGTCGCTCTGAACATTCTGCGAATCGCCTGTAAGATTTTGCCCGTTTCTGGGCTTCTATACTTATAGAAGCAGAATTCAGCGTTTAAGCGCGGGTCATGCGAGACAGCTTCTTTGTGCTTGCCACATCCGCGATTACATTTAGGCCAATCCCTGCTCTGGCTCGCGCTGGCGCCGATCCAGTAGCCCGAAAGATGATATTGAAGTCATACATCTCAATGCCTTATTATCACCGATTCACGAACTGTCTCATGTCTCGCCGAAAGCGCTGCATTCTCTTAGTTTCCATCGGGACTGGCATCATCGCAGGCCTAATCGCCCTTTACCTTATTCAGCGTTCGCCGCGGACTCCGTGGGGATCGCATTCACGCAGGACTCTCGGCTCCCAGCCTAACGACATCCGCGGCTTGCTTGCCAAAGCAAGTTACTTCTACTGGCTTCATAACCTTCCAGCAGCGACGCCTCTTTACGCACGGGCCGAAGAGCTTGCCACGCAAGCTCACGACGAGCGTGACGCGCTATATGCGAAAATTGGTCTAATTCGATCCACTGACGGGATGTCTTTCCCACAACTCTCTGCGTTCATCGCCGCCCAACTGAAGACTCCTCTCGCCCAAAACGACCCGGAACTGCGCCTTTGGTGCCTGGGCATAAAGGGCGATGCCGATGATGAAGTGAACGCTGCCGCCGCGAAGCAAGACTGGCAACAGACCCTGAGCCTCGCCCAAAAACTCGGACAAAAAGAATGGGCTAATCGCGCAAGCGGAGAGCTAGGGCTCGTCGGTTTCCTGCAGGGCGACGTGAGCCGCGCAAGCACCCTAATGGGGAAAGCGCTGATGACAGCTACGGCGCAAGCAGACTCCGGCACCGAGCTTCGGTATCTCGAGATCGTCGGGAATGGTTTCAATGCACTCAATCGAACATCAGAAGCAATGTTCTTCTTCAATCGAGCCATTGCAATCGCAAACGACGACCACGATGTCGGAACTCCGTTCATGGCTTATGAAGGAAAGGCCGAGGCGCTTGCGGCATCGGGGAAACTGGGTGAGGCAGAGTCCTTGATGCAGAGTACTCTCGCTGAAGCTCAGAAACAGAAAATGATCGAGCATCAGGGTCAGGACATGCTCATCCTCGGCGAGTTCGCGATACGGCTAAATCGAAAAGCGCAAGCCGAAGTGTATTTTCGACAGGCTTTCGAATCCGCGACACAGATGGGCCTCCCGCGCGTTGCGATGCAATCATCCTTCGACTTATCAAACCTGCTCCAGGAGCAAGGCGACCCGGAGGGGGCTGAGGATGCACTGAATAAAGGTCTCCAGCTTAGTCGCACGGTCGGGGATACGTACTATCTCCCTCGCGCCTTGGACGCACTCGCGCAACTCAAGGAAAAGACCGGCCACCTAGAACAAGCTCATAGCCTTTACGCGCAAGCCGAGGACGCGATTGACGGGATGCTCCTTCGCTTCCCTGGCGCATACTCTGAAAGTTCGCTTCTAAGCACGATGAGCGACACCTACCTCGACGATTTTGAGCTTTCAGCCAAACAGGATGATGTGAGTGCCGCGTTTGACGCCATCGAGCGCGCGCGCGGACGGTCCATTCTCGACAACATGAGAAGCAAGGCGAACCAAACCTTGGATTCCCCGGCCAATTCTGCGGTCCAGCAACAAATCTCACAAATTCAGTCCCAATTACTCGACTCCAACGATCCAGCGGCGCGGGCAACACTGCTCGAAAGTCTTACTGAGGAAGAATACAAGCTCGGCTACATTGACGAAGCTCTTAGCTCAGAACAGCGCAGCGTTACGACCCACCCGGTTGCGCTCAAAACAGCGCAAGCAAGCCTCTCAAACGACGAGGCAGTTCTGGAATATGTCCTTGCAGACCCAACCTCCTATTGCCTCGCGCTAACTCGAAGCGCGTCAGCAGTCGTCCGCCTACGAGCCGGTCGCAAACAAATCCAAGAGCTAACCTCTCAATATGTTGCCGACGTGATGCAAGGCAAGAGCGGAACTCAGGAAGCAGAGGAGCTCTACGCCCTACTTCTCAAACCAATTCCCGAATCTCTGCGGCTGACGCGATTGATCGTCGTCCCTGATGGTTCCTTGCATAACGTAGCCTTTGACGCACTTGTCGGACCTGATGGCCAATACGTCCTTCAGTCGCACACTATCAGCTATGCCCCATCGGCAACTGTCCTCGACTTTTTACGGAACCGCCAGCGCGCCCACCAGCCGCAAATGGCGTTTTTGGGAGTCGGAGATGTCCCCTATGACATGGAAGGACAAGCCCACGGATCAGGAGCAACCGGAGGCGTCGTTCAGACTGTCTCGCGCGGCGTTTACGATATTTCTGGCGCACATCTGTACCCACTTCCCGAAACACGCGCCGAGTTGATCTCGGCAAGCCAAGCGCTGCAAGAACCAAAGCAAACCGTTCTGTTGCTCGGCGATAGAGCCACGAAAGCCAATTTTACATCGCAGCCGTTGGCCCAGTTCAAAATTATCCATTTCGCCGTTCATGGAATCTCGACTCCCAATTTCCCCGAGAGAGAGGCGCTCGTTTTAGGTCGCCAACCCAATTCCACAGATGACGGCCTATTGCAGGTTCGCCAAATTGCGCAACTCAAACTCAATGCAGATTTGGTGACCCTATCCGCCTGCAACACCGGGACAGGCAAACTCGAAGGCGAGGAAGGAATCATCGGTCTCACACAGGCATTTCTGTTCGCAGGGGCGCGCACTGTCGCTTCCTCGCTCTGGCCCGTGGACGACACCTCCACGGAAATCCTCATGACGAAGTTTTATGCTCATTTGGCACGCGGCGAAGATGAAGCGATGGCCTTGCGTCAGGCGAAGCTCGATTATCTGAAGGAGAATCCAGACAAGCCGCCCATCTTCTGGGCGCCCTTCGTCCTTGTCGGCGATGCGTCGAAGCCGATACACTTCTGACCCATGATTCCAATCGGACCCAAGGAGAGGACGGAAGTTTTCAGTAAGGTCGCTGACCTCACTGCAAAGAGACTCTTCGCACCCACATTCGATGCCAAAAAATGGGCGGACCTTGTCAACTCTCGGCGAGAACAAATTCTTGCGAAGGAGACCGTCGAAGAATTTGAAAGTGCCGTGCGCGAACTGCTTGCGGAGCTGAAAGTAAGCCACGTAGTATTTTTTCATCGCAGTCTTCAGAAGATTCCTCCGAATTATGCCATCGGCGCAACTTTCCAGCCCTGCCAGGTCAACGGGAGCACCCGCTGGATGTTCCAGGACGTTCACGACGGCAGCCCGCCCGCCTTCGCTGAGATTCAGCCAGGCGACCTCCTCTTAGAAATTGACGGCCAGCCGATTAACCCTCCCGAGATGCCTGCATTCCGCATGGGCGGCTTCTGTGAAATCGGCATTGAGAAGCTCACCGGCGAGCACCTCGGTGTACGCCTTGGTGTACCGCTGCCTAAATCGAAATGGCATCCGATCAACCGCCCAAGACTCGTTCTATGGTCGAAGCCCGCGCCGGGAATTGGATACTTGAAAGCAGCAGGATTTCCCGGACAAGTTGGAATGGATGTAGCACACGAAATTGACCATGCAATTTCTGAACTTCGCGATTGCGACCGTCTGATTGTGGATCTTCGCGGGAATCCCGGCGGCGGGGCGGGTGGACTACGATTGATGGGCTACATGACACCTAACAAACTGCCCGTCGGTTACAGCTTGAGCAAAAAACGCGCCGAGCAAGGCGATAACAAAGAAAAACTGAAACGCTTTGACAAGATTCCATCGCGCAAGATGGAGCTCTACGGCCTCATGTTCCGCTTCGCCTTCTCGGACAAATCCATCGTGATGGTTACGGAGGGCCTCGGTCCACAGCCATTCCATGGCAGGATTGTCCTGCTCGTGAATCAGCACACCGCAAGCGCGGCAGAAACCATCACTGGTTTCGCACGAGAGAATAAGCTCGCAACCATCGTCGGCACGAAGACTGCCGGGCAAGTACTGGGCGGAACAGGATTCAAAGTTGGCCACGAATTCGTGCTCCGAATCCCCGTCATGACTTTTTACACATGGAACGGAGACTGTCTTGAAGGAAAGGGTATAGAGCCGGATTACAAAGTCGAACTTTCGCGCGATGCGCTCAAACAAGGAAAAGACGCCCAACTCCAGAAGGCCATCGAGGTAGCTGGCCAACTCTAGCGCGGAAAAGCCTCTCAATGAAGGTCCTCGTCACCGGCGGCACCGGCCTGCTCGGCGGCCGCCTGATCCCGAAACTCGTGGAGGGTGGCCACCAGATATTCGCCCTCGCACGCTCCGCATCGTCTCACGCCAAACTGGTGGCAATGGGCGCAACGCCGGTCGATGCCGATCTGGAAAGCGGCGCACCTCTTACATTGCCCGCGATCGATGCGGTTGTGCATGCAGCAGCCCTGTTCCGCTTTTCAGGGCCGCGAGAACCCTTTTTTCGTACCAATGTCGATGGCACCGTAGCCTTGCTGAAGGCGGCCGAGGCTGCCGGCGCGCACACCTTCGTCTATATCAGCGCGGCAGGTGTGATTATGGATGATGCGGGCTCGCCGATCCGCAACGCCGATGAAAGCGCCGACACATTCCCGAACCATTTCTCCGCCTATCTGGCGAGCAAGACGCGGGCCGAGCTACTGGTTCTGGCCGCCAACAAGCCCAGCTTTCGCACCATCGCCCTTCGCCCTCCGGCGATCTGGGGGCCGGGCGATCCGTTCAGCCGCGGGCTGCCCGGCGCCATAAAGTCCGGTCAGTTCGCCTTCATTGATCGCGGCGACTACGCTTTTGCGACCTGCCATGTCGACAATGTGGTGGAAGCTGTGGAATGCGCCCTTGAGCGCGGCGATGGCGGCCGCGCCTTCTTCATCAGTGATCGGGACAAGCAGACCTTCAGGGAATTTGTTGCGTTGCTCGCGAGTTTGCAGGGGCTTTCCATCGATGAGCTGCGTTCGATGCCCTACTGGCTTGCCTCTGCCGTTGGCAGTCTGTTCGACACGATCTGGGCCGTCACGCGGAAAGACGGCGATCCTCCGATCTCGCGCTCGATGATGCGCATGATCGGGCGCGAATTCAGCATCGACGATGCGGCCGCGCGCCGTGAGCTGGGCTATATCGGAAAAGTTTCGCGCGCCGATGGCCTGCGAAGCTACGGCGCGCCTCTTTAATTAAGCCGATTGGATTTTCCGCCGAGAGCAAGCCACCGGACGGCAGGGAAATTATCGGCTCACATCAATCGCACGACAACTATTTCACGACCAACGGGTATTCGTTTCGTTCGGCGCCGGCCTGACCAATTGCAAGTAGGTAGGTGTTGGGAGCAAGCCGCGACAGGTCAAGCTTCACATTCACCGCTGCATTGCCATTTTCAATCGCTGCTGTG
>JBOGMW010000045.1:0-29626 GCA_050746805.1 Candidatus Acidiferrales bacterium
GCGAGTTGCTGTGATAGGTTCTTTTCACGGCGGTTCTCTCTCCTTTCGAGGATTTTGCAGCCCGATTCTATGCGAATCGGGTCTGAGAACCGCCGCTCAACCTCTAACGGAATACTGGACACCCTCCTCGAAAGGGCCGCCGCTTTTATTTTGTCTTGACCCGGCGAATGTGCAGCAGCAGGAGCTTCAGCGGCTAAAGCCGCCCAACGCAGCGGGCTGACGTCGCAGCTAAAGCTACGACCCACAAGGCCGTCGACATTCGCGAACTACATTTTGACGAGCATCTTGCCGGTATTTTCACCGCTCAAGACGCCGATCAGCGCACGCGGTGCGCTTTCGAATCCCTCGACGATGGTTTCGCGGTATTTGATTTTTCCTTCTTTAATCCACTTGGCCATTTGCGCGATTCCTTCGGGGAAGTTTTTGGCGAAGTTGTAAACCAGGAAGCCTTCGGCGCGGGCGCTCTTGGTGAGCAGGTAGCGGAACACGCGCGGGCCGGGCTCGGGCTTGGCCAGGTTGTACTGCGAAATCTGTCCGCAGATGGCGATGCGCGCTTTGGTGTTGATGACTGAAAGAATTGCGTCGCTGATCGCCCCGCCGACATTGTCGAAGTAACAGTCGACGCCGTTTGGGCAAAGCTGTTGGAAGCGCGCGACGTAATCATCGGTGGATTTGTAATTGAAGGCGGCGTCGAAGCGGAGTTCGCCGGTAAGCCAGGCGACCTTCTCATCGCTACCGGCGACGCCCACTACTTCGCAGCCCCTGATTTTAGCGATCTGGCCAACGAGCGAGCCGACCGCGCCAGCTGCTCCGGAAACGACGACGGTCTCTCCAGCTTTTGGCTGACAAATTTCGAGGAAACCGAAATATGCGGTCATGCCCGTCATTCCAAGGACCCCGAGAGCGGTGGAAACGGGCGCAAGTTTGGGATCGATCTGGCGCAAACCGCTGCCATCGGAAACGGCAAATTCCTGCCAGCCCCAGAAACCGCTAACGACTTCGCCCACGCGAAAATCCGGGTTACGCGTTTCGATCACTTCGCCGACCGTGCCGCCGACCATCAACTCGCCGATATTGACGGGGTCGGCATAGCTGCGTACGCCGGTCATGCGGCCGCGCATGTAGGGATCGACAGAAAGATATTGGGTGCGCAGGAGCATCTGGCCCTCAGCGAGCGGCGAAAGCGGCTCGGAGACCAGCTCGAAGTCTGATTCCTTGGGCATCCCTACCGGACGCGCCGCCAAAACGAATTTGCGATTGCTGCCGGGATGAGGTTTTGCTGTTGTGGCTGCCATTATGAAGTGCATTATGCCAGAGACTTGCGCGAACTGGATAGAATACAGGCCGGCACCGCCGGCGATTCGAGCGGAGACGATCCGTTGCAACAAGGGAGTGAAATGCAGAAGAGGGCATGTTTATTGACGATCGGGGCGCTTTGCGCCAGCTTCGCTTTGCTGGTTTTTGCCGGGCGTTTGAGGGCGCGGCGAATGCCAAGCCGCAGTTTGGCCAGCGAGAGGGCGCCCGCGGCACAAACTCCGGCTACGAGCGTAAGCGGTCCTGTGACGCCGCCGGGCACCACCGTAACTGCGTATACACTGCCGCCGAAGCTTTATCGCAAGGCGCGCGACCTGAGCCGGATATTTTTCGCGTTCGACACGATCGCGGGGCTCTATGGGCTGGCAATTCTGTGGCTGGTGCTGCATTGGAAAATCGCGCCGAGATACCGCGATTGGGCGGAAAGATTTTCGGCGAACCGCGCGGCGCAGGCAGTGATTTTCGCGCCACTCTTGCTGCTGACGGTGGATGTATTCGGGTTGCCGGTGGGGATTTTCGAGAACTGGGAGCTACGCCGTTACGGACTTTCGCTGCAAGGGTGGGCATCCTGGAGCGCGGATTGGGCGAAGCAGGAAATCCTGGCGCTGATCGCCGGGACAATTTTGGTGACGATTCTTTACGCCGTGATTCGCAAAAGTCCGCGGCGATGGTGGCTGTACTTTTGGCTGGCAGCGATGCCGCTGGGAATTTTCCTGGTTTTCCTGCAGCCGGTGGTGGTCGACCCACTGTTTCATAAGTTCGAACCACTGCAGCAGAAGGATCCGGCGCTTACGGCGGAGCTGGAAAAACTGGCGCAGCACGCCGGGGAGGATATTCCACCGAGCCGGATCTATTGGATGGGCGCGTCGGAAAAATCAACCGAGCTAAACGCGTACGTGACGGGTATCGGAGCTTCGAAGCGCATCGTGGTGTGGGACACAACGATCGCGAAAATGACCACGCCGCAAATCGTGTTCGTGGTGGGGCATGAGATGGGGCACTACGTGCTACATCACATTCCAAAAGGAGCGGCGATTCTGGCGGGCGGACTGCTTGTGATCTTTTACGTTGGGTATTGGTGCATCGGATGGACGCTGCGGCGTTGGGGCGAAGGCTGGAAGATACGGGCGGTGGACGATTGGGCGTCGCTTCCGGCCTTGCTGCTGTTGCTGGGGATTTTGTCGTTAATTAGCGACCCAGTGGCAAACGCGGTGAGCCGGCATTTCGAGCACCAGGCGGATCAATTTGGCCTGGAGGTGACGCACGGTCTGACTCCGGATTCGGGAGAAGTGGCGGCGCAAGCATTCGAGACGCTGGGCATCGTGGATTTGTCCGATCCGCGGCCGGGCCGAGCGCAAGTGATTCTGACTTACGACCATCCGTCGATTCCGGCGCGAATACGGTTCGCTCTTACTTACGATCCGTGGGCGAATGGCGGGCATGGCAAGTTTGTGCATTAGAGGCGTGCGCCAAAACGTTGGGTGTGGAGCAGCGCCGGCGACTGCGATTGGATTCCCACGGGTTTAATCGCGGGAGCGGAGTTGCATATGGATGCCGTTGCGCTGGCGCAACGTAACGAGCGGCTCAGGAATCACGGGACGCCCCGGCAACAAACGGAACGAGAAGCGGCGTGCGATGGTGGCGATCACCGTGGCTGCTTCGAGTAGCGCGAAGCCTTCGCCAATGCAACGGCGGGGACCGGCTCCAAATGGGTAGTAGGCGCCGGGCGGCAGACGATCCTCGAGACCATCGAGCCAGCGCTCGGGACGAAATGCGTCTGGATCATCGAAAAAGCGCGGATCGCGATGAGAGACCCACTGCGAAAATAAAATCGTGGTACCGGGAGAGAATTCGTAGCCACCCAACTGGCAGGGTTCGACGTTTTCGCGCGCCATAATGTAGGCCGGCGGATAAAGGCGCAGTACTTCGTTCATTACCGCGCGCAGGTAAGGCAAGCGCGCAAAATCGGCTGGGCTGAGTGGATTTCCATGCAAGACCGTACGCAGTTCCCCGTAGAGTTTCCCCTCGGCCGCGGAATTTTCGCTGAGCGCATACCACGTCCAGGAGAGCATCTGCGCGGTGGTTTCGTGGCCAGCGATGAAGAGGGTCATGGCTTCGTCGTGAAGCTGTTGACGGGTCATTTGCGAGCCATCATCGTCCATGGCGCTCATGAGCAGCGCCAGCAGATCGTTGTGGTGGCCGTTTCCAGCAGCTTGCCGCTCGGAAATAATTGAGTAGACGAGTGAACCAACGAAAGCGAGTTCACGATTGGCGCGACGATTTTTCGGTGTGGGCCACGTCTCGGGGATTCGCACGGGCGAGCGCTGGCGACGCAAGGAATAGCGCATCAAGAAAGTCATGGCACGGCCGATGTCAGCGGCTTCACCCGGCAAGGTTGAGCCGAAGAGCGTGCGCACGGCGATGCCGAGAGTGAGAGCCATCATTTCCTCGGCTATGTTGCGACGGTCGCCATCGCGCCAATCGCGAATGTGCGCTTCGGCAAGATCGAGCATGGTGGAGGCGTAGCCGTTAACGCGCCCGCGATGAAACGCTGGCTGCACCAGCCGGCGCTGGCGACGCCAGAAATCGCCTTCGCTGATGAGCAGGCCCTGGCCGAGCATGCGCCCGGTGATACGGCGAGTGAGTTCGCTTTTGTGGAATTTTGAGTGCTGAAGCACGAGGACCTGATAGATCAAATCGGGATGATTCAGCAGGATGCGCTCGCGATTCATCACGGTAAAGCGGACGATATCCCCATACTGGCGCGCCATGCGGCGCATGCTATTGAGCGGATCATCGCGCAAATCGAGCGCGGCGCCGAGGACGGGCAGACCCTTCGGCCCTGGTGGAATCCGATTTCCGATGGCGGGCATGCGTGTGCGAGTGTTCCCCTACATTGTACGTTCGCCTATCGTATCGGCGAGCGCGCTATTTTAATTCGCCGCAGGTGATCTCGCGGCGTCTTCATGAGAGAGATGGAATTAACTGAGCTGACTGGCGTAGGGCTATAATTGCGGGATTGATTCCAGGAGGTTGATCCACTTGGCCGATACGGTAACGATGCGCCTGACCGAAGCAGCCAAGGCCGCTGGTTGAGCGTCAAAACTCAGCCCCAGCGTGCTGGAGAGCGTACTCAAGCGGCTGCCGCAAAGGCATGATCCCAATCTGCTAGTCGGATTCGCGACGGCGGACGACGCCGCAGTGTATCGACTTACCGATCAACTGGCGATCGTACAGACCGTGGATTTTTTCACGCCGATCGTGGATGATCCGAGGCTTTTCGGTCAAGTGGCGGCGGCAAATTCGCTGAGCGACGTCTACGCCATGGGGGGACGGCCGGTATCGGCGCTGGCGATTGTGGCGTTTCCGGCGTCGCGTCCGGCGGAACTGCTGGAGCAAATTCTGCGCGGCGGACTGGAGAAAATGACGGAAGCGAATTGCGCGGTGGTCGGCGGACACTCGATTCGCGACGAGGAATTGAAATTCGGTTACGCGGTGACGGGACTGATCGATCCTGAGAAGATTTGGCGCAACGTGGGCGCGCGTGCGGGAGACAAGCTGATACTGACGAAGGCGATCGGGACGGGCGTGATCTCAACGGCGCTGAAGCCGGGCAAAGCAGCGGCGGAATGGGTGACAGCCTCGACGGAATCGATGACGAGGCTGAACCGCGATGCGGCTGACGCGCTGCACGAGATCGATGATGCAGCGGCAGGCGAAAGGCCGGTTCACGCGGTCACCGACATTACTGGGTTTGGGTTGCTAGGCCACGCGCGGGAGATGGCGGTTGGCACCAACGTTGCGCTACGTATCGATCACGCGCGGATCGCTTATATTCCAGGGGCGGTGGAAGCATCACGAGGCAAATTCTTCTCCGGCGGCATGGCCAGCAATCGAGAGTTTCTTGAAGGCTGCGTGGGAATCGCGGCTTCTGTTACGTCTGAGTACGAGGCGCTACTATTTGACCCCCAGACCTCCGGCGGATTGTTGGCGGCCATCGCGCCGGATGCCGTGGAGGCCGCGATGGCGGCGTTTGAAAGACGTAACGTGTCCGCGCGGATCATTGGGGAAGTGACGGCGAAACGCTCTCCGCTCATAGATGTTATTTAACCCGTCGAATGAACCGAAGCCGATCGTGTACACTCGCGGCGCTCCGGAGCCAGTCTTACAAACAGCATGGACCCAATAACACACGGAATTGCGGGCGCGCTGCTGGGGAAGGGGTTTTTCTCCAAGCGCGAGGCCAAAGTGGCAGTGTTCGCCGCCACATTGGGCGCGGTTTTCCCGGACATCGACATGGTCGCAGAAGTCGCGACGCGCGATCCGCTGGCGATCGTGAAATACCATCGCGCGATTACACATTCGTTCGTGGCCATGCCGTTTTTTGCCATGCTGCTGGCGGCACTTACTCCGCCCGTGCTGAAGTGGCTGAAGCGCAGGTATCCGCGGCTGCATGACTGGGAAGCGCCCTCCTTTTGGAAGCTGACGCTGATTTATATGGTGGGGATCGCGAGCCATATCATTTTGGACGGCATGACGTCGTTTGGCACGCGCATGTGGTATCCGATTTCCAGCAAGCGCGTCGCATGGGACATGCTATTTATCGTGGATTTCGCTTTCGCCACGATCATTCTGGCGCCCCAAGTGGTCGCGTGGATTTACAGCGATCCAGCGCGAAGTACACGGCGGGCGGTATGGAGCTGGGTGCTATTCACGGTGGGCGCGTTTTTGCTTTGGGCCATCGCGCGGCCGGCGGGATACGGATTCCATTTGTGGATCGCGGCACTGGCGAGCGGGATTTTCGCACTGCTTTTTTTCATTCCTTCAGCGGGTGGATTCGGATTCCGCGTGTCGCGGCCGGCTTGGTGCCAAGCGGGCATCGTGGTAATGGTGGCGTATCTGATCGGCTGCGGAATAATGCATCATTCGGCTTTTGCGCGGGCCGCGAAATTCGCGGTCGAGAACCACGTGGACGTGGACCGCATGGGAGCGCTGCCGATTCCGCCGTCGTTTTTGGATTGGGATGACGCCATCCGATCGGAGCATGGTGTTTATGAAGCGCAATTCGATTTGCGGAATACGAGGCCGCCGCAGTTCCGGTTCATTCCCGATTCGACGCCCGATGAGTACATCACGCGGGCTTTCGAACGGCCGGAAGTGAAGCTCTTCTGGAATTTCGCGAGATTCCCTTCGATCGTAAGTTTCGCCGCCCATGACAGCCACGTGGTGGAAATCGGCGAAAATCGTTTTTCGAGCGGCCGGCGAAACGGGGCGCAGCCGTTCACGTACGAACTGATCTTCGATTCCGATGGACGACTCACCGCGGAAGGCTGGCTGACCAACGGAGTCTTGCAGCAGCACCTGGAACGCGTTGCGCCTCCCGCGGAAAACGCAGATTCGCAAAAGGGCGGATAGTGAAAATTCTGATTTTCAGCGACGTGCATCGCGACCTTCGCGCACTGGAACGCGTGATGGCGCAGCCGGCTGATTTGTACATTTGCGCGGGCGATCTGGCAACATTTGATAAAGGGCTGGAGCGCTGCGGCGAAGTGCTCGCTCCGCTTGGGGAACGCCTGTGGATGCTTCCGGGAAACCACGAAACTCATGACCGGACGCGCGACTTGTGCGCCAAGCACGGATTCGTAGATTTTCACCGGCAAGTGCGAAAGCTTGGAGCGAGCGACTGGGCCGGGCTTGGATACAGCAACATCACGCCATTCAAAACTCCCGGAGAATATTCCGAGGAGCAGATCGCGGAGGCTCTGGCGGCATTTGACGGAATTGAGAAGCTAAATCTCGTGGTCCATTTTCCGCCATACAACACGATGCTCGACGAGTTCGCTCCCGGCAAACACGCTGGAAGTCCGACGCTGCGCAGTTGGGTGGAGCGCGCGAAACCGAAATTTCTTTTCTGCGGGCATATTCATGAAACCGCGGGAAAATCCGAAATGCTCGGCGCAACGAAGTGCGTGAACGTTGGCAAGCAGGGCTACAGCATCGAGATTTAGACCTCGATTTGCCACTCGCAGAGAAACTCAGCCGCGCCGCGCTTTTTCGCGGGCTACTTTTTTAGATTTCCGGCCGGGTAAATCACCAGCTGGCGACGGTCGCCAGCGCCTTCGCTGACGGTGCGCACGCCCGGAGCGCCGGTCAACTCCAGATGAATCAGGCGCCGCTCGCGCGCGGACATGGGGTTGAAGCGAAAGGCTTGGCCGGTTTCACGCACACGCTGCGCGGCCACGCGCGCGGAAAGCTTCAGTTCGTCCAGGTGGGTGGCGCGATAATCGCCGCAATCGAAGCGGATTTGATCGTGCAGGCGAGGGTCAAGGCGAAGCCACCGGTGCGCGATGTGCTCGAGCGCAAGCAGCAATTCGGCTTGCTCCGCCAGCAACAACTCCTCGTCTGGGCCCCGAAGCGCGATGACAATAGCGAGAGGTCCAGCGGCGGCTAATTCCGCGGGCGTGGAAATGTCGTATTGAAGCTCCAGGCCCATTTCGCGGATCGCCAAATCCACGAAACGGCGCAATTCTTCGCCGACGCGCTCGCGATCGAGACGCGGAGGCTCGGCGGGCACCTGTCGATTGAACGGCCTCTTTCCAGATGGAGTTCGCGCTTCGCTCATGCTGTTTTTTTCTTAAAGCGCCCTTTCTGCACGGGCATTGGCTGCGTGCGATTCAAGTACACTTGCTGGCCGGCGCCCACCACACTGCTCGTCAGAATGTACAGGTTCAGCCCGCTCGATAGATTGATGAAAAAGGCAGCCATAAAGATGGGCATCCACTTCATCATCTTCTGCTGCGTGGGGTCGACACCGGCGGCCTGCGGCGTCATGGCCGTCGAAAAATACATAGCTATACCCATGGCGATCGGCAACACGTAGTACGGATCCTTGACCGAAAGATCGTGAATCCACAGGACCCAAGGCTCGTGCCGCAGTTCGATCGACATCTCTAAAACTCGATCCAGCGCCCACCAGATGGGCAATTGAATGAGCATCGGCAGGCAGGCGCCGATCGGCAACGGATTCACGCCGTGTTTCTGGTACAACTCCATCACTTCTTCATTCATCTTTCGGCGGCGCGGATCACGCATAGAGTATTTCTTGTAGCGATCCTGAATGGCGCGCATTTCCGGCGCCACTTTCTGCATTTTCCGCATCGATTTCTGGCTCATCAAACGGAGCGGAAAAAGCGGCAGGTTGATCGCCAGCGTGAGCAGCACGATGGCCCAACCCCAGTTCGAAATGTATTTGTGCATCCATTGCAGAGCGTAGAGCAGCGGCTTAGCGACGATGCTGGTCCAGCCGAAGTTGATCAGGCCGCTTAGCGAAGGTCTGACGCTGCGAAGAACGGCGATGTCTTTCGGGCCGACGAATAGGCGCATCTGCAGGGGTTCAGCGGTGTTATCGCCAGCCGCAACGGAGGCAATCGGCGTCGAGACCGGCTTGCTGCCCGTGGTGACGGTGTAATACTGGGTCCAGTCCCGAACAGACAGGTTCTGGTTATCCGGCAAAAATGCGGCGGCGAAAAACTGGTCCTCGATGCCCAGAAATTGCATGGGCCCGGCAATCTCCTGCGGCTGGCTCTGACTGCCGGAAACACCAAGCTTTTTGTATGTCTCGAGCTCCAGGTTGCCATTCTGGTTGTAGAAGACCCTGGCGAGCGAAGCCCAGTTGTCCACGGAAGCGTCGCCAAAACCGCCGCGCCACGCCACTGCCACGGGAACTGGCTGGCCCTCGCGGATGACGGAAACATTGATCGAGACCTGGTAGTCGGCGTCGAACTTTAGCGTCTTGGTAACTGCCAGATGGCCGTCGCTCCAACGGAAAGTAACCTTGGCAGGCACTTTCAGATCGCCCGATGCAGGCTCGACGCTGTAGAGCGCCGTATTGGCCTTCTGCTCGTCTTGCGCATTAGCGAGTACGAGAGATAACGGCCAGCCGAGTTTGGATGCTGCGTCAGGATGGACGAGATCGAGAGGCTGGGGAGGTTTATCTTCGTTCAGATACTTTTCCAGCTTCCAGCTCTTTACCACTGCGCCCCGATTGGAAAGTTCGATGCGATACTCGTTGCTGGAGACGACGATGGTCTTCTCCGCGGACGCCTGCACAGCGGGAATCACCGCCGGCTTCGCTGGCGAAAGAGCCTTCAGTTCCGCAGAAGGAGCACCGGTGGAGGGTGCGGACTGCGCCGACTCTGGATGCTGGGGCTTCGCTGGAGAGGGCTTTGGTCCAAAGTATTTCGACCAAACGAAAAACATCAACATCGCCAGCAGCAGAAACACTACAATCCTGGTCTGCTCGGACATCTCGCTCACTGCGCCTTACCTTGACCACTGGGATTGAGCTGCGCGTGAGCGCGGGGTGCGCTCGGAAGTTCATCTGGAACGAAATCGATGCCACCGCGCGTAAACGGATGACAGCGCAGCAAGCGCTTCAGGGCAAGCAGCGTGCCTCGCCGAGCACCGTGGCGTTCGATCGCTTCGCGGGCATAGTTCGAGCACGAAGGGTAAAACTTGCAGGCGCCACCGAAAAATGGCGAGAGGAAAATGATGTACGTGCGGACTAGCAGGAGCAGCACCCAAGAGTCGGGCGAGCGCGGACGTGGCGTAGTAATCGACAAGTCCTGTTGCTGCGCCGGCCCGCCATTCCGCGTCGATCGAACTGAATTCTGCTCTTGCAACGCTACTCCTTGGAACCGTGACTCTTCAAATCGACCGCCTGCTAGCGAGGAAGCAACCTCAATAAGTCAGCGGCCAGCGCCTCGAAATCGGCGACCGCCGCCGAAGCACGCGGGTGAATTACCACGTCCCATCCTGCCGCAATTTCGTTGCGATGAAGTCTAACGATTTCGCGCACCCGCCGCCGGATGCGATTGCGGCGGACGGCCCTGCCAAGCGCTTTCTTGATGCTCCAGCCGAACCGGCTAAGCGGCAGGCTGTTGGCGCGCAGAAAAACGGCGAATTCGCGGCTCGTCTTCTTACGCCCTTCGCGATACACCGCGTCGAAATCGGCGCGACGGACCAAGCGGCAGGCGCGTGGGAAATCGAACCCCTGCGCGCGCCGACGCGATTCAGACACGCGTGAGGCTGTGACGTCCCTTTTTTCGGCGTTGCGCAAGGACTTTTCGTCCACCTTGGGTCTTCATGCGTGAGCGGAAGCCATGCTTTTTATGTCTTGCGCGCACATGCGGCTGAAACGTGCGTTTCGGCAACGGATCTTCTCCTGTGTAATGTCCTCGGGGTTATGCCTGGCCTGCGAGTGGCGGCCTTTCGAGTCCAAGCCGGCTGATTCAAAAATCCGGAAAGGCCACGCGTTGTTGCGGCTTCTCCGCGCGCACGTTCCGTGCCGCAGCCCTGAGTGAAACTCCTAGTGTATGCGACGTGCGCGCCGGAATCAAGAAAGCTAAGCAACACCATATTCCTATGCTCAGGCCCTACAGTTTCCTCGCGGACCTACAACTATAGCGCCGCAGTCGGCGCCAGAAACGCCTGCCTCACGTGCGGCTGGATCAGGTAGACGATGATCCACACGCCGACGATGATCATGATGATATGCCGCAACATCATACCGAAAAAGAACAGGGCGTGAACGTGGCGAAACGCCTCAAGCAAGCCCAAGGCTGCGATCACCAGATGCACGGCGTTCAGCAGGATAGCCAAGACGCGCGACCATTCCTGCAATTTCAACAGGCCAACGGATGTGACGATTACGAGAGCGGCGATTCCAAGCAGCACGATCCCGGCGAATGCGCCGCCCATTCCGGTCATCATTCCCAGCGGCCGATGGGCCATGGCGATCCAAAGCCCTTCCAAAATAGCCAAGGCGCCAAAGGCAACACCCAGAATCGCGATGATGGTTACGCCCATAGGACGTTGCATCCGATCTCCCCTCGCGCCGTGCTGAGATATTTGAGTGGTGGCTACCCCAGATGAACCTGACGCTACGTGAGACGTGCTACGACGTCAAGCTCGCGGCAGGCGCAGCAAGCCCTGGCTAATTGTAGGTGCCGGGAACCTCGATCCCGCAAACCCCTGCTGTAGGCTGCCGCCGTCTGATACGATGGAGGCTCGCAGTTTGTTGATTAGGCCCCGCCGACCAACTGGCAGCGGGTAGGATTCGTTGAAGTCCCAGCTTGAGGTGACTTTTCGGTGGCGAAATTGCGCCCGTCGAAGCGGGCAAGTTCGAAGACAAGACCCCAGCAACGCCCGAAAGCGGCGATTGCGGACGCGAACCCTTCCGCTGCGCGCAATCAGCTGCCCAATCAACTGAAGGTGGCGCTCCTGGGCTTTGGCACCGTTGGGCGCTCCGTCGCCAAGATTTTGTGCCAGGATGCCGATGGACCACTGATACTGACGCACATCTACAATCGCAATATCGCGCGGAAGAAAATTGATTCGCTTCCGGCTCGCATTCGCTGGACTGAACGCATTGAAGATGTGCTGGAGTCCGATGCCGACGTGGTTGTGGAACTGATAGGCGGCCTCGATCCCGCCGGTAACTGGGTCCGGAGGGCGCTGCGCGCCGGGAAATCAGTGGTCACCGCAAATAAACTGCTGATTTCGGAATGCGGACCGGAACTTGTGGATATTGCGCGCTTGGCGGCGCGGCGCCTCGAATTCGGCGCATCAGTGGCCGGTGGTATTCCCGCGATCATCGGCATACAGGAGGGCCTCGCCGGAGACCGGCTCTACCGCATCGCCGGAATTCTGAACGGCACGTGCAATTACATCCTTACGCGCATGGAAGGGATTGGCGCGACTTTTCAATCCGCGTTGAAGGAAGCACAGGAGCTTGGCTTCGCCGAAGCTGATCCCAGTTCGGACGTGGAGGGCATCGATGCACGCGCGAAGCTGGTGATTCTGGCGCAAGCTGGCCTTGGCGTCCGCGTGCGCGCCGAGCAAATTCTCTGCCGCTCAATCACGACGATTGCCTCGGTCGATTTTATGTACGCTCGGGATCTGGACTGCACAATTCGTCAGATTTCCCTGGCGGAAAAGACAATCTCGCAGGAGGCGCCGCATCGCGTGCGGCTGGCCGGGGCCGTGCAGCCCGCTCTGATCCCCACGGATTCGCTGATGGCACATGCGCAGGGCAGCCAAAATATCGTCACGGCGTTCGGCGAATTTTCCGGCCGTACGGTTTTTTCGGGATATGGCGCGGGAGGCGATCCCACGGCCGTCGCAGTGGTCTCCGATCTCTATGCTATAGCGCGGAGCGCCAGTGCGCCGCCGGGATCACTGCCAAAGATCGCCCGGGTCCCCGACGAAATCAGCGGCGACTTCACGGTGCCGCATTATCTGCGGTTCGTGGTGAAAGACCGGCCCGGCATCGTGGCTGCGCTGGCCACGATTCTGGCGAAGTACGACATCAGCATTGACGCGCTGCTCCAAAAGCCCGGCTTCCCGCATTCGGCGCTTTCGTTCGTGATGACGCTCGAATCCTGCGATAGCGGCGAACTTCATCGCGCTCTAGAGGAAATCGCGCAACTCGACTTCCACGTCGAGCCGCCGCTGTGTCTGCCAATTTTTACCGAGTGATAGCTGCCATGTCCGCGCCGGAAATCGAGCCGCCCGATATCGATCCGAAGTCTTTCCACGATTTTGAGCACGCCGGATGGCAGCGCGCCGCCGGCGATTACCATCGTCACTTCGGCAGCCTCACATCGCAAGCGATCGGACCGCTGCTCGATGCGGTCGGGCAGCCTGCTGCAAATGAGTCAAAGCTTCTCGACATCGCGGCGGGACCGGGCTACGTCTCCGCCGAAGCTGCGCGACGCGGCTGGTTGGTTACCGGCGTTGATTTTTCGGAGTCGATGCTGGCGCTCGCGCACCGAATCCATCCGGAGATTGAGTTTCGTCATGGCGACGCTGAAGCTCTAGAGCTGGGAGACGCGTCATTCGAAGCAGCGGTGATGAATTTCGGAGTTCTACATCTCGCACAGCCGGAAGCAGCGCTGCGAGAAGCTTTCCGCGTGATACGCTCGGGTGGCCGCTTTGCGTTCACTGCGTGGGCCACTCCGGACAAAACGCCGGGATTCCGGATCGTGCTCGACGCCGTGGCTGAATTTGGCGATCCGAATGTGATGCTTCCCTCTGGGCCGCCATTTTTCCGCTTCAGCGATGCCAACGAATCGCGGAGGGCCTTAGAGGCCGCGGGTTTCGTCAATGCACTAATTGAGGAAATTCCGCTGGTGTGGCGCCTCAACTCGGCCGCGGATTTCGTCGAGGCGTTCCTGAAAGGCTCGGCTCGCACCGGCGGCTTGCTAAACGCTCAGCAGCCTTCTGCGCTTGCCAAAATCCGTGCCGCTGTGGAGCAGCATATCGCCGCGTTCTCACGCTTGGGCCATCTCGAAATTCCGATGCCAGCAGTCGTCGCCTCCGCGCGCAAGCGGTAGCAGAAAAACGTTGTTGCAGGAGTCTCAAGCTTGCGAGAAGGTTCAACGTTTCGCGGTCGCAGCTTCGCGATTTGCGGCGCCGACGCGGAATTGCTTGCTCAGCGCCAGTCCTTGCTGCTGATAGGACGAGCCAATCGCCTGCCCATAAAGCTTATCGGGAACGCTTGCCATTTTGTGGTACATTAGCCGCCCCACGACCTGTCTATCTTCCAACAGGATCGGGACTTCGTGCGCGCGCACTTCCAGCACCGCTTTGGTGCCTTTGATTTCGCCGGCGGTGCCGTAACCGAAACCGGGATCGAAAAATCCGGCGTAATGGGCACTGAACTCACCGCTCGAAGGATCGAACTGCGTCATTTCCGCCGCCAAGTCCGAACGCACGCTGATGCGCTCCTTCGAAGCCAGTATATAAAAGTCACCGGGATCGAGCACCAGCCGCTTTGACGCTGGCGCGCTAATCGCGTCCCAAAATTTCTCGGTGTCATGCGCTCCCGCCTTGCTCAAATCAACCGCCGGGCAATTGCGCTTGGCTCTGTAGGCCACCACGCTAGATTCATCGCTGCCTTGCAGATCGATGGACATGCGCAGACCGCCGCTGAGCACCGCTTTGGCAGGCGTATCGCCATTTTCGTAATAGACGAGTCCATCCTTCTGCTCAAATCGCTCGAGAGCATTGTCGGTCTCCGCAGGAGGCTTGCCGCGCACAAACCGCAACTGCGTAAGCTTCGCGCCCGCGCTCAGGACGATAGGAAATGTCCGCGACACCACTTCGACGTACAGCCGCCCCCTATATCCCTTGGGAACCCGCTCGAACTGCAAGTCCTCCGGATCGGAGCCAATCCCACCTTCCGTCACCAAGCGCGTGAAAATGTCGAGGCGACCGGTGGTGCTTTTCGGATTCGCCGCGCCACTTATGTCGTGTGGCAACGCCAAAGTTTCGAGCACCGGAATGACAAATACAGCCCCGCGTTCCAACATCATCGGCTTGGTGAGGTCAAGGTCGGCGAGCTTCAAGTCGGAGATTTTTGCCGTTACCGTCGCTTCACGGCTGGGAAGAAAACTCGCCTGCACGCGGTAGGCAACGTTTCCCAAGCGCAAATCGATCGACGCGGGTTGCACCTGCGAGTCTTCGATCCTTGGCAGAGCCTCAATTTTCCGATTACTTATCAGCTCGCGGATTTCTTGCGAAGGCAAGATGCCGGTTTTGAGCGGCTCCGTCCGCACCGCATCGGGGAAAAGCGCCGGCGAAGTGCTTCCCTTTGTTGTTCCCATTTTTAAATTATGCCTTGTGCGCTCACAAAAGTCGCCCGCCCACGCGTCAATTCGCAGTTTTGAGATGAATTTCGGCCGTGCCGTCGTTTATCTCAAATGTGGTGCCAAAAGGCTTGGACGCGTTCGCCAACCGCCGCAGGATATAACCGGCCCTGGCACCGGTGGCCGGTGAGGGCAAGCCGCGCGTATCCAAGAATTCATTGTTGGTGAATTCGCTATGGACGTCGGGCTGACCTTTGCCCAGATTGTTCAACACGATTGGCCGAAAAGAAACCGATCGCAGCTTGCCGCCTTGAAATTGCACGTACGCGACAGCGCTCTCCCAGTTGATCGGGGCGTCTAGAAACGCCGCCGCCGGAGGTATGTTGTAAATAAAATTGCCGAGGTCGTAGAAAATGGGCTTCCCCTTGTAAATCTCGACGCCATGCAGCAGCGGCGCGCCGTGCATCACCACGATGTCCGCGCCCGCGTCCACTTCCTGGTGCGCCCATTTGATCAGCCAGGGATTCGGCGCCAACCGTTGCGGTAACCCCTCTGTGAAGAGATTTATGAACGAGTGATTTCCAAAAACATGGTTGTGCTGGTAGACGATTACCAGGTCCGCATGTTTGCGGGCCTCGCGAATGCTCTGCAGGATGCGCTGCGCGTCAGCGGCATTGGGCTTGTTCGGGGGCGCGCCGGGAAGATCCTTTGTTGCCTCGTTTTGCTTATTGCCGGCCTCGACGCGCAGCTCATTCACCCCTGGCCGGTCGGCGGTGGCGCGTCCACCGGGAGCGATCGCGCCCGACGCGCTCGAGATCAGGGCGATCGTGCCTTTCGGAGTGTGCAAATAGGCCGGTGCCGCAGCTTCGGCCAAGTTGTTTCCGATTCCTGCGTGAATGATTTTGCGGCGGTCAGCTTCGCGGAGAGAGTTCCGAATGCCCGTCGCGCCAAAATCGAATGCATGATTGCTGGATAGAGCTAGCAAGTTGAATCCGCACGTAGTCAGCGCGTCGAATGCTGACGGTGGAGTGAGAAATCCCAATCCTTCGTGAGTTGTCTCGCCCTTTTCAGCGATCGCGGATTCCAGGTTTGTGAATCGCACATCGCCCTTGAGCAGCTTTTGGATTACGGGCACCTCCGCCGGATCGGTAGAGCGAAGATCAGACCGGAGCATCGACTGCCCTGTCAAAGTGATCGTTATCGTGGTCGACTGCGCTCGCGCCACGGCGCTCGTGGCGCACACAATCGCAAATACGATCGCGAGGCGCATCGATCGCGAGGCGCGTCTACTGATTCGCGAGATAATTACCAAATTTGCCGTCCTTGGATGCCGCGTCGACTTACGTGTGCTATTTCTGGATCTTTTCAACCACATCGAGTTGCGCGGCCCACGGGTCAGGCTCGCCCTTTGGCCCCTCCGAGGTGAAATTCATCAGCTCGTCGCCGCTTTTCGTGAACCGCGACCAGTGCGGCAGGCCGGGACCATTCGGATTGCCGGTTTTAGCAAAGTTCACCCAATACGAATTCATCTGCGCGGCGATTTTCAAATCCGCTGCGGTCAAGCCCTTGCCGAGGTTTCCCCAGGTGGACACGCGAATGGTGTCGAACGCATACGGTATCTCGGAAGAATGGAACGCGCCGTAAAACTTCTGGCGCAGCGGCGTGGCGACGTACGAGAAACGATACTCATACGCAGGCTGCCCGCAAGCGGCCACGCGCTGCGCCACAAAACGCGCCGGTTCGATCATGGTCTGCACTCTCCCCACCTGCTGCGCCACTTCGGATACGCTCTCAGCCCCCTTCGCATCAAACGCGCGTCGCGCCTCGGCTGCGTCCGCGCCGAAAGGAGCGAAGATTGCATCCATAGTTTTGGCGGAGTTGAAGCCAAGATCGGCGCTGTTAGCTCCCACCACCACCGCGACCGGGTGTTGTGAGCAGCTCTTATATGCTTCCTCCGTTGACCCTGGAATGATCGTTCCATCGAGGATTGGACCCGAATACGTCTCCGCCTGCCGAGCCATGCTGGCCATGTTGATGCCGCTGACGATTTTTTCCGCCGGCAGGGCGCGCAGCTCAGTCAGCGCCTTCGTGCCGGTGCCGGCGATGCCCAAGCTGCGCGCAAAATTCACCCCCATTTGGACAGCCGAAGCGCGTCCATTCGGCCCCGGATGATCCAGCGCCACCGCAGCCATTACACCATCGCGACCGCCCCCGGATTCCACCATGGCTCGGACGAAAAGGCCCTTCGATGCCGGCGAAGTCACCAGGACGTTAACCGAATCGCCGCCAGCCGATTCGCCGAAGATGGTCACTTCGCGCGGATCACCGCCAAACGCAGCGATATTGCGCTGCACCCATTTCAGCGCCGCGATCTGGTCCATCAACGCGTAATCGCCCACCGCGCCGCCTTCCTTCAGGAGCGCAGGAAACGCGAAAAAGCCGAAGCGCGCCAGCCGGTAATTGAAGCTAACGAAAACCACTCCTTTTTCCGCGAAGTGCGAGCCGTCGTAAGGGGCCGGTGAGCTACCGCCGTTCACGAATCCGCCGCCGTATATCCAAAACATGACGGGCAGCGGTTTTGCACTGTGCTTTCGCGGAGCCCACACGTTGATGTAGAGACAATCTTCGCTCGGCTGCGTTCGCAATGGCGCCGCGTCATTCGGAAACGGCAGCTGCATGCAATCGTGGCCGAAATTCGTGGCCGCGCGCACGCCCTTCCAAGGCTTAACCGGATGGGGCGCGCGCCAGCGCAAATTCCCCACCGGCGGCGCAGCGTACGGAATGCCTTTGTAGATCGCCAGATTGCCTGTGGCAACGCCGCGCACCTCACCCGAATTAATCTTCGCGATTGCAGACGAAGGACTCGCGTTAGTGGCCGCAACCAACGGAAAGAGAACAAACAAGACGGCAAATAAAAGATATCGTTTTCGCATGGGAGGCTCCCTGTTGCGGCGCCGAGCGCATACCGCCATCCGCTGCCAATCGAGTCGTGGCAGACTGCCCGCCGAGGGTAACCGCGCTTGGGCGGGATTGTACCACGTACTTTTCGCCAACATGGCATTTCGCGAATCTCCGTGGGCACGCAAAGGCGCGGGCTGTCGCGTCGTATAATGTAGAGGGGTACTGTGTGCCGAAGGAGTGAGCGTGTCTGCCAACCAAGCGGATAAGGGAAGGAAATTTCGGGAGTTGCATCGGCTGCCCGCCGAGCGAGGCACCGCCGCGAAGCCTGAACCTCCGGGCGCTTTCATCATCGCCAACCCGTGGGACGCTGGCAGCGCGCGCATTCTATCTGGGCTAGGATTCGAGGCGCTGGCGACGACCAGTTCTGGCTACGCGATGTCGCTCGGGCGGGTCGACGGGTCCGTGACGCGCGAGGAGGCGTTAGAGCACGCCCAGTCGATTGTGAATGCGACGGACTTGCCGGTTTCCGCCGACCTGGAGAATTGCTTCGGCGATAATCCGCAGACGGTTGCGGAGACGATTCGCCTTGCTGCGCGAACTGGTCTGGTGGGCGGATCAGTGGAGGATTTTAGTGGCGATTCGCAACATCCGATCTACGAATTTGCATTCGCAGTCGAACGTGTGGCGGCGGCCGCCGAAGCTGCTCGCGACCTGCCGTTTCCGTTTACCCTGATGGCACGTTCGGAGAATTTCCTGCACGGCCGCGCCGATCTGGACGACACGATTCGCCGACTTCAGGCATTCGCGAATGCTGGCGCCGATGTTTTGTTCGCTCCTGGCCTGCCGAACCTCGAAGCCATACGGACCGTTTGCGCCGCGGTGGCGCCGCATCCAGTGAACGTCCTTGCGGGCATCAAGGGTCTCGCTTTTCCTGTCGCCGAACTGGCCGCCGCGGGCGTTCGACGCATCAGCATCGGAGGATCGCTCGCGAGGTTTGCGTACGGCTCTTTCCTCGCCGCTGCTCGCGAAGTACTGCAAACCGGAAGGTTCGCGTACGTCGACCGCTTGATGCCACGAAAGGACATGGATTCCTCTATGATGGATAAGAAACCGGCGGGGATGGAATAGCAAATATGTTTGAAACACTTACAGACAAACTTCAGCGCGCATTCAAGAATCTGCGCGGCCAGGGAAAGCTCAGCGAAGAACACCTTGACGCCGGACTCGCGGAAATCCGCGAGGCGCTGCTCGATGGGGACGTGAACCTACAAGTGATCGACGAATTCATCGCCCGCGTGCGAGAGAAAGCACTGGGCTCAGAAGTGCTGCTGCAGCTTTCGCCCGAGCAGCAGATCGTCAAGATCGTTCGCGACGAACTAGCCGATTTGCTGGGACACGAAGCCCGCCCCCAATTTGCATCGCGCCCACCATCGGTTTGGTTGATCGTCGGATTGCAAGGCTCGGGCAAGACCACCAGCACGGGCAAGCTGGGCAAATGGCTCGCGGAGCACGGCCATCGGCCCATCGTCGTTTCCACGGACGTCTACCGCCCCGCCGCGCGGGAACAACTCGCGCAGGTTGCCAAAGCCACCGGCACGCCGTGCTGGCCCGGTGCGGGCAGCGATAAGCCGCTCGACATCGTCCGAGGAGCGGTGCGCGAAGCTAAGCTTTCCGCGTGCGACGTGATCCTGGTCGATACCGCTGGCCGGCTGCACATCGACGACGAATTGATGAACGAGCTCTCCATGCTTAAGCGCGAACTGAGCCCCGCGGAAATTCTGTTCGTAGCGGACGCGATGATTGGGCAGGATGCCGTGCGCTCCGCCGGTGAATTTCATAAGCGGCTCGGCGTAAGCGGCGTGATCTTGACGAAAATGGACGGTGACGCGCGAGGCGGCGCGGCTCTTTCGATTCGAAAGGTTACCGGAGCGCCGGTTAAATTTGTCGGCGTCGGCGAAAAATACGACGCGCTGGAGCCGTTCCAACCGGACCGCATCGTCGGCCGCATCCTCGGCATGGGAGACGTGCTCGGTCTGATCGAACGCGCGCAAAAAAACGTCGACGAGAAAAAGGCGCGCGAGCTGGAACGCAAGCTCCGCCAGAACGATTTCACCCTGGAGGATTTTCGCGACCAGTTGCAGCAGATTCGAAAGATGGGTTCGATCGAACAGTTGATGGGCATGCTGCCCAAAGTTGGACCGTTCGCGAAAATTCCCAAGGATGCGCAGATCGACGAAAAGCAGTTGCGCACTACCGAAGCGATCATCAATTCCATGACCGCCGCCGAGCGCGGCGACGATGGCCTGGTCAACGGCAAGCGCCGCAAGCGGATCGCCACGGGCAGCGGCACGTCCGTGCAGGAAGTGAATCAGGTGCTCAAGCAATACGCCGATATGCGCCGCATGATGAAGCAGTACGGCAGCATGGCCAAAATGAAAATGCGCGGCCTGGGAAAATTAGCTGGAATGAAGTAAGTACCCGACGAGGATCGGCATCCTGCGGGAGCATCGCGCGGAAGGGATCTCTTTTCGATATTGGCTGGGTAGAGAAACCATAATGCCGATCGTAATGAACAACGTGCTTGGGCAGATCCGCACGACGGCGGCCAGCGGAGGCGACCGCGCCATCCGCGCCAAGCGCTTGGCGGAGATGATTCGCAAGCTGGGCGAATATCGGTGGGTGGGCGTTTTCGACGTTGACGAGCAGGACGTCTCGATCATCGGCTGGAGCGGCCCCAGCGCTCCCGCGCATCCCACGTTTCCGATATCCGACGGCCTTACTGGCGCAGCGATTCACGAGAAAAGAGCTGTCAACGTCGGCGACGTGCGCAACGATCCGCGCTACCTGACCGTCTTTGGCGATACCCTTTCGGAGATCATCGTCCCGGTTCTTGCGCCTGGCGGCGGCCGTGTGATGGGCACTGTGGACGTGGAAAGCGAACGCGCCGATTCCTTCACGGACGCCGATCAAAAGATGATCGAACAATGCGCGGGAGCCGCTCTTCCTCTCTGGCTGATTCGCTGAAATAGCGCGAGGCGATTAATCGATCTTGCCCGGTCTCTCGTTCCAGGCCACGTCCCAGTAGCGCCCGAACTTCCGTCCGACCTCGCTGAAAATACCGACGTGCTTAAATCCGAACCGCTCGTGCAACCCAGCGCTCGCCGGATTCGGTAGCGTGTAGCCGGCCACATAGCGATGAATGTCCTCGTCGCGCAGCGTTTCAAAGAGCCCGGCGTAAAGCCGCGAGCCAATTCCTTTGCCGATGGCATCGTTCGCGCAATAGATCGACGTCTCCACGGTTGTCTCGTATGCAGCTTTAGGACGAAAGCGCATGGTGCACACGTAGCCGAGCACCAGCCCATCTTCTTCGGCCACGAGAAGCCGGTGGCGGCCCAAGGCGCTGAACTGGTTGAACCAGATCTCACGCTTTTCCACCGTGTAGGGTTCCACGTCGAACGTCACGGGAGTATTAATGACGTAGTGGTTGTAGATCTCGGTCAGGCGCGGCACGTCCGCGCGCACAGCCGGTCGGATGGCAATCCCAGGCAAGCTCCGGTTCCCCACGGCATAATAGCCTGATTCCGCAAGAAATAGCGATTGGTGCAATTCGCGTCCCTCCGCTATAATAAATGCTGGATCATGCATCGGTGGAAGTAACTAGGAGGAGTCTCGAAGTGTTAACGATTCGCCTTGCACGGATTGGCAAGAAGAAGCGCCCGTTTTACCGCGTGGTGGTCACGGAAAAGACGCGTCCGCGCAATGGCCGTTTTGTCGAAATCGTCGGGACCTACGATCCGCTGAAAAAGCCTGCCGACATCCAGCTCGACAATGCTCGCGTCGATTACTGGATTGGCAAAGGCGCCCAGCCCAGCGATACCGTCCGAAGCTTCCTGCGCAACCGTAAACCAGCTTGAGGCGTCCTACCTCGTAGCTAGCTCATGTGCACAGCTCCGGTTCACGCGCGAGCGATTACTACCCCTGAGCACTGCAAGCTGCGGAGGAAGCACGATGAGGGAACTGGTGGAGGCCATCGCTAAAGCACTCGTAGATCATCCCGATCAGGTGCAGGTAAACTCAGTGGAAGGCGAGCAGGTAACGGTTTTAGAGTTGCGAGTTCATCCCGAGGATCTCGGCAAGGTGATTGGGCGGCAAGGACGCACGGCAAAGTCCATCCGCACGCTACTGGGCGCCGCCGGAATGAAACTAAAGAAGCGCTTCACACTCGAAATCCTCGAGTAGCGTGTCCGAAAACGAAGAATCCAGCCCGCAGTACATCACGGTAGCTCGAGTTATGCGTCCGCAGGGCAGGCGTGGAGAAGTAGCTGCAGAAATCCTCACGGACTTTCCCGAGCGCTTGACGAAACTGGAATCCGTGTATCTGAACGATGGGCGATCGGCGGCTCGCATCATGAGCGTCCGCGGATGCTGGCTCAGTCAAAGCCGCGGCGGACAAGCCATCTTCCATTTTCAAGGCTCGGATTCCATTTCCGATGCGGAAAAGCTCGTCGGCCTCGTGGTGCAGATTCCCATTTCCGAACGCATGCCGCTACCGGACGGCAGCTACTATGTAAACGATTTGATTGGTTGCGAAGTTCGCGACCTCGATGGCCGCGCCATCGGTCGCGTCCGCGACGTGCAGTTCACCGGCGAGGATATTCCTGGCACTCCGCTGCTGGTGATCGACGCACCGGAAGGCGAGCTACTGATTCCGCTGGCGCAACAAATTTGCGTGCGCGTGGACCTGAATGCTCACGCGATTGACGTGAAACTTCCCGACGGGCTCCGCGATCTCAATCGCTAGAGCCCCCTCCGCTTCCGCGATAGAATGAACAAATGCGATTTGACATCATCACGATCTTCCCCGAGTTTTTTGCGGGCCCACTCGACTTCGGCATCGTGCGCCGCGCGCGGGAATCGCGACTGATCGAAGCGCACGTGCACGATCTGCGCACGTTTACACATGATCGCCATCGGACGGTGGACGATCGTCCATTTGGCGGAGGCGCTGGAATGGTGCTGAAGCTCGAACCTTTCTTCGAAGCGGTGGAGTCATTGATAGGAGAAGATGGCGCGGGCTCCCCCGGAACCGCGGTGGTACTGCTATCGGCCGCAGGCAAACTTTTCCGGCAGGAAACAGCGCGAAGATTCATGAAGCTCGGTCGCATCATACTGCTTTGCGGGCGCTACGAAGGGGTCGACGAACGCGTCGCAGAGCACCTTGTAACCGACGAGCTTTCCATCGGCGATTTCGTTCTTTCCGGAGGGGAGCTGGCCGCTGCCGCGGTTCTCGACGCTGTCACCAGGCTGATTCCCGGGGCGCTTGGCAACGAGGATTCCGCCGTCGAGGAATCATTTAGCGAGCCGGCGGAAGCGGTAGGTACCGATCCCCATCTGCCCGTCGGCGTCGACCCGGTAGACGCGCCGAGCCCGACCCTCGGGCTGCTAGCCACACGCCGCGGCATCCTTGACTATCCGCACTACACGCGTCCTCAAAACTTCCGCGGATGGGAAGTCCCGGAAGTGCTCATGAGCGGCAATCATGAAGAAATCAGACGCTGGAGGCGCAGGCATGCGCTGGTGAAAACGTTAAGGAACCGGCCGGAACTCGCCCCAGGAGCGCCCCTGCGTTCCGAAGACGAAGCTTTGCTGAAGAACATTCGCGAGAACGATTAGCCGCCGCAACGCGCCCATTTTTTAGTAGGAGGTGCCTGACAAGTCCACTATAATTGGCTATTGTCCGTCGTACGCTGGCCCCAACTGAGCGGGTCTGCAGGGAAAAAAGAACCATGAAGCCAATCATCACAAAAGTGCAAGAGTCGCAACTGCGCAAGGATCATCCCGCGTTCCGCCCGGGCGATACGGTGCGCGTCAATGTGCGGCTAAAGGAAGGCGAAGGCGAGAAGGAAAAAGAGCGTATCCAATCGTTCGAAGGTGTTGTGATGAGCCGCCGCGGCGAACTGCTGGGCGAAACCTTCACCGTGCGGCGCGTCAGTTTCGGTATTGGCGTGGAGCGAATTTTTCCAGTGCATTCGCCGATGATTAGCACCGTCGAATTGCTGCGCGCAGGCCGCGTACGGCGCGCGAAGCTGAACTACCTGCGCGCCCGCAAAGGCAAGGCCGCCCGCATCAAACGCGCCGAACGCCCTGACCGGGTTGCGGCGCCGGTCGAATCTGCGGAATAAGCGCTAGATCCGAAAAGCTTCAGCCCGCTCCGAGAAATCGGCGCGGGCTTTTTAATTTCCGGCGGAAGTTTGCTTGCATTCCCCAAAGTTATCCACAGGACACCTTCAAGTGTCCGAGCTTGGACGCACGGAGCTTGTGTTAGAATCCCGCGCCATGGGGCGCCTTTGTTCGGCACGATACGAGCGCGATGCGCGGCAGCACGGCTGGATGCGCATTGCAGGGGTGGACGAGGCCGGCCGCGGCTCCCTTTTCGGGCCGGTGGTGGCGGGTGCTGTGGTTCTGAACCCGCGACGGCGGATTGTTGGTCTGGACGACTCCAAAAAACTAACTGCCGAGCGCCGCGCGGAACTCGCGGGACGCATTGAGCAGCACGCGCTGGCATGGGCAGTGGCGGAGATTGATGCGAGCCGCATCGACGCGTGGAATATCTATCAAGCCAGCCGGCAAGCCATGGTCGCCGCCATTTCGCAGCTGCGGCCGCTGCCGGATTATCTGCTGCTCGATGCGATCGAGCTCGATCTCTCGATCGAGCAGCAGTCGCTGATTCATGGCGACGCGCGGTCGGTTTCAATTGCAGCCGCCTCGATTCTTGCCAAAGTCGAGCGCGACCGACGCATGGAGGAGTTCGATCAGCTCTACCCGCAATACGGTCTGGCACAAAACAAGGGCTACGGCACACCCGACCACTTGGAAGCATTGCGGCAATTCGGTCCGACGCCGCTGCACCGATTTTCGTATGCGCCCGTTCGCGAATCCCGCTGCTGGGCGGCAGGTGCGGAGCAGACGCCGTTGCCATTGATCACCTAGACTTGAGTGTAGGCGCGGCGTCGGTCGGGCAAACCAAATTCAAGGAGATGCCAATGATCAAAATCAGCGTGTTCTATCCAAATAGCGCCAGCGTGCGATTCGACATGAACTACTACGTGAGTAAGCATCTGCCAATGGTCCAGAAGAAGATTGGGTCAGCGCTTAAGGCCGTGGCAGCCGAGCAGGGCATCTCTGGTGGAACGCCAGGAGCACCGGCACCGTACGTTGCCGTGGGGCACCTTATGTTCGATTCCGTCGACGCGTTCCAAGCGGCATTCGCGCCCCATGCCGAGGCGATCATGGCAGATGTGGCTAACTATACCAACGTCCAGCCGATCATACAGATCGCGGAAGTGAAGCTGTAGGAAATCCGAAACTCCACTACGCTCCAATGGGAGGCTCTCCGTTAGGCCGGTGGCTGCTGAGAGTTTCCCCGAATGACGGCGTCCTATCTGCCGCGTACCGGCCTGTTATCCCCTTCGGCACCACACCCCCGCCGCCGCATAGACCCTGGTTTTTGGCGCGTGCTAACCTTCCAAGTTGAGTCGCGCCTGCGGGAGCCTTACCTTCTAGAGGGACGCGACCGGGGACGCGGGACCATCGATGGCCTTTAACAAAAACAAGGCGCTGGAGAGCGCCCTAAAGTTCCTTAGCCAGGGCAAGCCCGCCCAGGCCATCGCGGAATACCAGCAAATCCTAAAGCACGACCCGAAAGACCAAGCTACCTTGATGACCGTTGGCGACCTGTTCGCCCGCCAAGGCGACATGCCGCACGCGATTGAATACTTCGAACGGCTCGCCGAGGTCTATCTCAGCGACGGATTCAACAGCAAAGCCATCGCAATCTATAAGAAGATCGCCAAGCTCGCACCTAACGAACTGCCGCCGCTTGAGCGTTTGGCGGACCTTTACGTTCAGCAGGGTGTCCTTAGCGAAGCAAGACCCCTTTTTCTGCAGATCGCGGAAGCCCACCTGAAAGCGAATAAGGCGCCAAAAGCAGTGGAAGTTCTGAACCGCCTGCTGGAGGTCGAGCCGGATAATCCGCGCGTGCAAATGCGCCTCGCCGAACTTTACAACGTAATGGGCCAGAAAAAAGAAGCGGCGCAGACATACTTCCATTACGCGCAGCGTCTTTTTGAACGCGAGGAGACCGACGAAGCGCAAAAGCTGATTGCGCGCGCCATCGAGCTTGAGCCGCAAAATCCTCCGGCGCTATTGCTGGAAGCTAAAATTTTCCATTTCGCGAACCAGAACGAGAAGGCTGCGGCCGTGCTGGCTAAGCACCCCGAGGCAGACGCGGGCGGAGAGGTCACCGATCTCCTAGTCGATTGGCAGTTAGCCGCCGGACACATCGAGCAAGCCGCCGACCGCGCGCGCAATCAACTTCTACGCGGCAGCAGCCACTTCGGGCTCCTGCAGAAGGTAGCGGAGTATCTGATCGAGAATGGGAATGCGCTCGATGCCTTGCCTCTGTTGGCAGAAATCCGTGAGCCTGCCATTGAGGCGGGGGAGCAGGACAAGTATTTGAAACCGCTCGTCGCCATCACTCAAAAGGCTCCGGGAAACATCGAAGCGCTCCAAACGCTCGCCGATTTCAGCCGCCACTCGAGCGATCCATTCCAGCTGTCATCAGCTCTTACTCAACTGGTCGACGCTTACAGTGCCAAAGGCGAGTACTCCCGAGCGGAAGAAGCACTGGAAGAGCTGATCGAAAAGAACAAGGGCGATGAGCGCCTGCTTGCAAGGCGGGAGCACTTGCGCGACCGGGTAAGTGGGAGAGTAGCTGAGCCCACGCCAGATGAGGTCATGCCGCCCATCGCGACGCCTTCGGCTCCCGACGAGGAACTGGCCTCGATTTTCGAGGTCCTCAAGGAACCCGAGCCAATCTCCGAAGCTGCCGCGTCAAGTGCTTCTCCCGAAGAACCTCTCGATGAAGAAACGCAACTTTACGTCGCGCAGGCGCTTACCGATGTCGATCTGTTTTCGAGCTATGGCTTGACTCAGAAGGCGACGTTGTTGCTTGAGAGCGTCCTGGAGAAGGCTCCCCGCCATACGCCCACCCTTGAGCGCTTGCTCGATTTATACGTTGGCGCTGGTAACAATCGTCGTACCGCCGAACTAGCCGCCAAGCTAGAGCGGACTTACCTTGATAGAGCGGACTCCACCAACGCGGAGAAATTTACCGAACTTCGCGAAAGATACGAAAAGATTGCCGGAGTTGCAAAAGACGAATTCCAGGAATCTGGCGCCCCCGCCGGGCCCACGGAATCCGCTCCTGCCGCCGCTCCTTCTCCAAGCGCGTCGGCACCGCCATCAATGAAGGCTCCGGCGCCGGAAATTTCCGGAGCGAAGGATGAACCGGCTGCCGCGCTGGTCCCCGTCGAATTTGAGATACCGGTTGCTTCCATGGAATCCGCGGAAGTGGCCGAACCGGATGCTGCCGAAGTACCTGTAGCGCATGCTTCGGTCCCGCCAGCGCCTGTGCCACAAGCCGCGCCGCACACGGGAGAAGAAGTCGACCTCTCCGACGAATGGGAAGCGATGGTCCAGGAAGTGGCCGAGCCGGCCAAAACTTCCGAAGAACCGCCGCAGGAAATTGTTCCCAAGCCAGATCCCCCCGCCGCTCCCGAGCCGGTGGCAACCGATGCTGGCGAAAATCAACCGGAGCCTGAACTCCTCTCCGACGAAGGTGAGCCGACCGCGTTCGCGGAACAAAAAGAAGAACGACAATCGCCCATCGAGCTCGTTCTGGAGCCTGCACAGGAGCAAGACGGAAATCTTCAGACCGAGGAAGCGCCGAGTGACGACACAGAGATCGAGCTGGAGCTAACCCCGCATCCCGCAACTGGCAATGGCAACGACCGCGCGGCCAAGCCAAAAACCGCTGACGACTTCTTGAGCGAATTGAATGCGGAACTGGAGGAGATGGATCTGCCGGTCACGCCAGGCCCTGAACCGGCGGCTCCAAAAGCCGCAGCGCCTCCTGCTGTTCCCGCTGCGCCAAAAGAAACGGTCCGGGCGGCATCGAAAGGGCCGGCGCCTGCCGCACCAAAAGCAGTTCCTCATGCACCCGTTGCCGCGAACCCGGAACCGGTTGCCCCCGCAGTGCTCGCAGCTGCCGCATCCAGTTCTGAACCCGGACCTTCGATCGAAAGTTTGAACCAATTGGCAGAGGTCTTCCAGGAGTTTCGCAGCGAACTCGGCGAAATGAATGACGAAGACGAGGATCTGGAAACCCACTACAACCTTGGAATCGCCTACCGCGAGATGGGTCTGCTGGATGAAGCTATCGGTGAATTCCAGAAAGTCGCACAGTCGGTGCAACGCGGAAAGCCATTCCCCTACGCAATGAATTGCGCTGCCATGCTCGCCATATCGTTCATGGACAAAGGCGAACCAAAAATCGCCGCGATGTGGTACGAGCGCGCATTGAAAACTCCGGGGCTCGATCAGGATGCGGTGCTGGCGCTACGCTACGACCTGGGCGTTTCGCTTGAATCGGCGGGCGAATCAGAGTCGGCACTGGACCACTTCCGCCAGGTTTATGCGACGAATATCGATTACCGCGATGTTGCAGACCACATCGCCATGCTTCAAAAGCACTGATCCTGCTCGAAACGCGGCGGCGCTAATCAAGCCAAATTCCATTCGGCAAAGTTTCGTTGTCTGTTGCCACTGCGCCGCGAATCTCCCATAATTCCAAGACGATGATGAGGCGCGTGATGCTTGTTGTCCTGGCGCTACTTTGGCTCGCCTTGGGAATGGCCCTGATTCTGGCGCCGTGGCTTGGGCTATGGGAAACGAACTACTTCGTTTACACCTATCCGGCGCTGGGCCTGGTGCTGCGGAACCCGTACGTGCGTGGCGCCGTCTCCGGGCTGGGGGTTTTGGACGTGGCGCTCTCGCTCGAAGCCATTCGCCGGTGGACTTCCTCCGTTGTCACCCGAGCCTAAGTACGAGCTCGCTGTCGCGCCCAGGGCGCCGGTCGTTTGCTACGTCACAGATCGCAAGGGTCTAGCAGCGGCCGATCCTGGCGGAACGTTGATTTCATCGATTCGCTCCGCGATTGCGGGGGGCGTGGATTGGGTGCAGATTCGCGAGAAACATCTGCCCGCAAGCCATATTCTCGCTCTCGCCAGGACAGCGGTTCTTGCGGCATATGACGGCCGTTGCCTCCGATCGGCTCCCCTTCGTGTTCTCATCAATGACCGGCTAGACGTCGCCCTCGCGGCTGGGGCGGCGGGCGTGCACTTAGGACAAGACTCCACACAAGCGGTGGAGGTAGTGCGCTGGTGCCGCGACGGAAATGCTCCCAAAGAGTTTTTAGTTGGAGTCTCGTGCCATAGTGTGGCGGAAGTGCGCGTAGCCGAAGCAGCGGGAGCAAGCTACGCGATTTTCTGGCCCATCTTCGACACGCCGTCGAAGAGACCCTTCGGCCAACCGCAAGGAGTCGCAAAATTACGGGAAGTCTGCGGCGCGGTCCGGATCCCTGTGATCGCAATTGGAGGAGTGGATGAGCGAAACGCAGCCGAATGCGTGCGTGCCGGTGCGCTCGGGGTCGCTGCTATTCGGCTGTTTCAAGGGCCGGGAGACTCGAAATCGTTAGCCGAACGTGTCGCGACGCTACACGAGTTACGCGCGCGCGCTTAGGCCGCTGCTCACGCGCTCAGCCAGCGGCCCACTGGCTGCCATCCATCTACGTGGTCGCAAATCACCTTGATGACCGCGGTGATCGGAATCGCCAAGATCAGCCCCATCGCTCCCCAGAGCCA
>JBOGMW010000046.1:0-43434 GCA_050746805.1 Candidatus Acidiferrales bacterium
AATCGGGGCTTGCCCCTGCCATAACCGCATTGATTGCCACCTGCCGCACATTGAACGACCAGGGTGGGAACGCTCCCTGCGCCGGAGTGAGCTTTCCTACAATTTCATCCGGCGCATGGCTGGTGCCCTTCAGCATCGCAGCGACTTTTTCCTCGGTCGGGATCACGATCGGCATGAAGTCGGTCATGCCGTTGTCCATGTAGTATTTCTGCAGATCGTCGAACGTTCCGGAGTACGTTGGAGGGCCAATCGGCGGCGTAACGGAACCGGTCTTCTTTTCGGCGTCCGTCAGGGGCTTGGTGAGTGCGCTGATCACTTCGGGCATCAGCGGCTTGTGCGTCACCGGATCGTCGCCTTCCAGATACGCGTACATCTCTTCGGGAGTCTTGCCCCACACTGGATGTGGCGTGAAGCAGATGCGCAGATCGGGAACGCCGCGGCTTGCGGCATTCGTTTCCGCCAGGTCGTGAAACGCGATGGTGACCATGGGCGCTGTGGGAATTCCCATCTTTTCGTATTCTATGCAGTGACCGACGGTCGCTGGAGTGCACGTGCTTCAATGCCCGATGGCCATGATCACGGCATTGCCGTTGGCCTTTACCTCCGCATTGAGCTTGGGATCATCCGCCGCAAAGCCGCCAGCCTTCAGGCGGTAGATCGTCTTCACGCTGGGCATATTCTTCGAGAACCAGATCTTGATCTCGTTCAGAAATGTATCCGCGCCCGGAAAGCCGTCGGAAATGAGGTACACCGTTTTGCCGTCAAGAGTGGAAAGGCGCGGAGCCATGGGAATCAGCTGGATGGCCGGCGGTGTCCCTCTGGGGTTGAGCCCTACGATCTTGTCTCCGCCCGCAGCGCCCGATGAGCTTTTCGTGCGTGATAGTTTAGACTTCTTCTCCGCCGCCTCCACCTTGGATCCGGCCAGTAGGGCGGGAGCCGCCCCCAGCAGAGATAACATGCTGCGCCTTTTCATGATGGCTCTCCTTTACTCGAAGCAACTGCGATGAAAGAACTCGTTTGCCAGCTCGATTCGATTCGAGCAATGATTTGCGTCTAATCGGTGCAAATGTTAGTCATGGCCTCGCGCATTGTCAACAAAATGCAAGCGGTTAGGCTTGGCGTGCGGGAACTCTAAGCGGTCCCAGAAACGGGGAATATTCATCTCGCATTCCGATCCGGCATCAGCGCTAACCGATAATTTAGACCAGTCGGACTCTCGTCCGGCCGATCGGAAATCCACCCCGCGAGTACCAGCGCGAGGTCCGAACTTCCGGCGATGCGAAAACGCCGATGCAAACCTCTCGCTACACAGCCGTAGACGCGCCCCTGGGAAAAATCGTTACATTTATCTTTCCGAGGGACTGTAACATAGGAATGTAGGGTGGGCCGCTACAAATCACACACGTACGCACTAGACGTGCTGACCGCAACGCTTTTGCGCTGACGCACGTCCGAAGTGCCAGGGGAGATTATGCAATCTGAACCGATTATGGACGTGGCTCACCTGGGCCACGTGGAAGTGCTCACACCGAAGCTGGACGAAAGCACCCGATTTTTCGTGGAGTTGGGGGGCATGACGGAATCAGGCCGCCAGGGCGATTCCGTTTATCTGCGCTGCTACGACGATTACGAGCGCTGTTCGCTGAAGCTGACCGCGTCAAAGCTGCCGGGACTTGGGCACGTGGCGTATCGCACGCGCAGCCCGCAGGCGCTGGAGCGGCGCATCGCCGCGTTGAAGGGCTCGGGCCTGGAAATCGGCTGGAACGACGGCGACCTGGGCCACGGCCCTGCATACGTCTGCACCGATCCCGATGGGCACAAAATCGAGCTGTACTACGAAACCGAGTGGTATCAGGCGCCTCCCGAATTGCGTCCCGCGCTGAAAAATCAGGCGGAGAAATTTCCTGGGCGCGGCATGAACCTTCGGCGCCTGGACCACTGGAATGCGCTGGCCGCGGACATCAAAGCCAATCGCGAATTCTACGAGAACTATCTCGGCTTCCGGCTCACCGAACAGATCGTGCTCGACAACGGCATCGAGGCGGGCATGTGGATGACCTGCAGCAACAAAAGCTACGATCTGGCGTACTCGCGCGACAACACCGGAAGCCACGGGCGATTGCATCACGTAACATTCGCCGCGAACAGCCGCGAGGAAGTGCTGCTGGCCGCCGATATCGCGCTCGAAAATGGCGTGCACATCGAGACCGGGCCGCACAAGCACGCGATTCAGCAGACATTCTTCCTGTATCTGTTCGAGCCGGGCGGCAATCGTGTGGAAGTCGCCAATGCTGTCGCGCGCTTGATTCTCGCGCCGGATTGGAAGCCGATTCGCTGGTCCGAAGCCGAGCGCGAGAAAGGCCAGGCGTGGGGTCTCAAGACCATCGAGTCGTTCCACACCTACGGCACGCCTCCCGTGGAAGTGGTCAGCAAGGGATAAGCGGAAGTAAGATAGGTCGGATACTGCTCGCGTATTTCGAACCGTAGCAGCGCGTTTCCCCACACCTGAAGGAGGAACAGTCATGAGCAAGGCCGTTGTGGTTCGTGAAATCGAACAGCCGGCGCAGGATGCCGTCGACGCCTTGGAAAAATACGGCGTCTCCACGGTTCACGAAGCCCAGGGCCGCATCGGCTTGCTCGCTTCCTACATGCGCCCGATCTATCCCGGCGCGTCGATTGCCGGAGCCGCCGTCACCGTCTCGCTTCCTCCCGGCGATAATCTGATGATTCACGTCGCAGTGGAAGTCTGCAAACCCGGAAATATTCTGGTGGTTGTGCCCACTTCGCCTTGCACTGACGGCTATTTCGGCGAGCTGCTGGCCACCTCGCTTCGCGCGCATGGTGTGAAGGGGTTGATCATCGAAGCCGGCGTTCGCGACGTTCGCCCGCTCACCGAAATGAAATTTCCCGTCTGGAGCCGCGCCATTCATTCCCAAGGCACCGTGAAAGCCACGCTCGGCTCCGTCAACGTGCCGGTCGTTTGCGCTGGCGCGCACATCGATCCCGGAGATGTAGTCGTCGCGGACGACGACGGCGTCGTGGTTGTTCGCCGCTCCGCCGCGCACGAGGCCGCCGCTGCCTCCGAGCAACGCGTTGCAAAGGAAGACAAGACTCGCGAGCGCCTGGCCAAAGGTGAACTCGGCCTCGATATGTACGGCCTACGCGAGAAAGTGAAGCAACTCGGCCTCGAATATCGCTAGTCCTGCGCCGCATCGCGCTTACCTTGGGGCCGTTTCACCCGCGGCAAGCAACGTATTTGTTCCGGCCTTCGGGCGCTGAGGTGCATCATGAGCAGCAAAGCGATGGTTGAATTAAGCGAAACCGAGCGGCGCAATATCGAGCAGGCGTGCGCCGCTTTGTCGGTCGATTACTGCGAGTTCGTCGACGCGAAAGATTTCGAGCGCCTCCGCGAAATTTTCGCGGCGGACGCCCTCTTCGTTTCGCCCGCCGCGCCAGACAAAGAGATCCGCGGAGCCGATGCGATTATCGCCTACCTCGCGGCGATTCCTCGCGCGGTTGCCACCCAACATCTCGCCTTCAATATTCGCATTCACGTGGAATCCTCGGACTCTGCCGCGGGCTCTTGCCGCCTCGTCGTCCACATGGCCGACGCGAACGAGCCGGAGGCTCCCGAGGGCAGAAAATTGGCGGCGAAACAGCTCATCGGCATCTATCGCGACCGCTACGCGCGCACTCCGGCGGGCTGGCGCATCGCCGAGCGCCGCGGCAACACTTTGTTTCACACCTAATCGAAAGGTGTAATCGAACAAGCAGGCCCTTATGGCTACGGAATCATTCGAAAAATCGGCATCATCGGCTTCGGAGAAGTCGGCGGCATTTTCGGCTGCGATCTGGCCGCCCGCGGCATCGAGGTCGCTACTTTCGATATTCTTTTTGACGGGCCAGCCTCGCGTGACGCGATGCTCGCTAAAGCGCGCGCTTGCCGAGTCCGGATCCGCGAATCCTTGGCTGACTGCATCGCCGATCGCGAGCTGGTCATTTCGGCAGTGACCGCTTCGTCGGCTACGGAAGTGGCGGAGCGATCTGCGCCGCTTTTGCGCAGCGGTCAAATTTACCTCGACATCAACTCCGTCTCACCGGAAAGCAAATCGCGCATGGCCGGATATTTCGATCGCAGCCAGGGCCATTTCGTCGAAGCCGCGGTGATGGCCGCTGTCTCTCCGCAGCGCCTGAAAGTGCCGATGCTTCTTGGCGGACTCTACGCCGCCGATCTCGCTCCGCGGCTTGCAACGATCGGCATGAACGGCAAAGCCGTCAGCGAACGGGTTGGGATCGCGTCGGCCACCAAGATGTGCCGCAGCGTGATTATCAAGGGGCTCGAAGCGCTGGTCGTGGAAAGCATGTTCGCCGCGCGCCGCTATGGAGCGGAAGACGCGGTTCTTGCCTCGCTTGCCGCCACGCATCCCGATATGGGTTGGCAGAAAGACTTGCCAGACTATCTGATCGGCCGCGTGGCCGAGCACGGACGCCGTCGCGCTGCGGAAATGCGCGAGGCCGCGCAAGCCATCAACGATGTGGGCATCGAGCCGCATATGGCTCGCGCCACAGCCGCGCGTCAGGATTGGCTGGTGGACGAGATCGCGGCGCAGCCCGCCGTCGCGCGCCCGTCAGGCGAAAAATTCTCCTGGCGCGCACTGGCCGATGCCATCGCCGAAGCCACGGAATCCGCCAAGCGGGCTGAGCGCTCTCCGGTCCGCAGCCCCAAGCGCTAGAACGGCCAGAGACGCTTCCGCCATCCGCCGACTGCGCTGCCACCCGCGTTGGAATCCTCTTCCTCAATTTCCGGCACGAACGGCAGCGGTCGTCCCTCGAACGCCGCCAGTGGATTTTCCACCAGCAGGGATCGCGCCATTTCCTCGCCGTGCTTTTTTGCGATCAGCTCGTAGGTTTCCTTCAGCCGCAGCGGCCGCGACGTCACGTTATGCGCGTCGCTGGCCACGAAGTGGACCCCGCCGGCCGAAAGCCACTCTTCGGCTCGCTCCTGCGCGCCTTGTCCCCATTTCCCGTGGAGTGATTGCGCCGTGATCTGCGCGTAGCAGCCTTGCCGCAGCCATTGGAACAGCCGCTCCGGTTGCGCGCGGATCAGCGGATTGCGTTCCGGATGCGTGACGATCGGATGCAGCCCCGCCAGTTGCAACTGATGCAACGCCTGGTCCATCGATGGCGGAATCGAGTAATCGGCAAACTCGACCAGCAAATACACTTTCTGATTGATGGTGAAGCGCGCCGCATTCTGTTGGGCCTGCTGCAAATTCTCGAAGCTCATGTGAAAATCGCATCCGGTGCCGAATTCCAACCGCCCCTCGAACCGCGCTTGCAATTCGTTGCGGCGCTGTTGGATTGCCTCGGAAAGAAACGGAAAGCTGCTGTTCGCGTGTGGCGTCCCTACGATATGGGTCACGCCGTCCTCGATGGCCATTTCCGCCATGGCGCAGGCAATATCGAATGATTCGGCGCCGTCATCGAATCCCGGAAGTATGTGGCAATGAATGTCTACCATCGACTGAGGAGGATAGCGCACGGCGCCGGGCGGCACAATGGAACCAGCGCGCGCCGGCCGGCGCTCGCCTAGCGCAAAAATAAGCTGTACGTCAGCGTTAGCAGCACGATCGCTGTAAAAATGCTGTACTTCCAATTCTTTAAGGCCGCGATGAAATACACCATCGACGCCAGCACGCGGATGTACGGGGTCAGCATCAGCATCGCGATCCCCAGGCTCAACAGCAGCCGCGGACGAAGTGCTCCCTTCGCCGCCAGCTTTCCTTCCTCCAGCACCAGTTGGAATAAATTCAATCCTGTGATTTTGTAATCGAACGAGAGCGTGCCGGTATTGATCGACCGCCAAATCAGCGCCGCCGCCACCAATACCAAGCTGATCAGCACGCCGATCAGCAGGATGTATCCGACGACCGCATCCATGTCGAATTCCCGCTTCGTCTCGCCGAGCGAACTGGCCGTCGCGGCCGCCTGTTTCTCAGCGCCGGGTTTCGGATCTTCCGTCACAATCCGCCTCGCACACCGCGCACGATCATTTCCGCCGCCAGGATCAACAAGATGAACAGAAAGAACCGCCGCACCGCCTGATTGGTCATGCGTACCAGCAGCCGCGTTCCCAAAAACGCGCCCACGGCAATTCCTAAAATTACCGGGGCGGCAAGTCCCGGATCGATCAGCCCGGCCATCAGATACACGCTGGCGCCCGCCAGCGCCGTCACGCCGATGATCATGTTGCTCGTCGTGGTGGAAACTTTTGGCGGCAGGCCCATCACCAGGTCGTGAATCAGCACCTTCACCGCTCCGGCACCGATCCCCAGCAGCCCCGAGATAATTCCCGCCAGGTACATCAGCGGCGCTCCGAAATACGCCCACCGCGCCTTGTAATGAATCGTTTTGCCGACCGCCTGATCGGGATAGCTGCCTTCGAGTTCCAGCCAGCGCGTGAAGCTGTCCTGGGGTCCGTTGTTCGCTAACTTGTGGCTGCCAAAGAGCAGCGCCAGCCAGGACGCCAGCAGCACCAGCCCGAAAATGATGTACAGAGGTTTCGGAGAGATCGAGAGCGTTATGCGCGCGCCCGTCAGCGCGCCCGCGATCGTGAACATTTCCAAAAACATGCCCACTTTTAGGTTGGTGATGTGATCGCGAATGTACGCGGACGCTGATCCGCTCGATGTGGCGATCACCGAAAGTATGCTGATGGCAATGGCGTGCTTGATGTCCACGCCCAGCAGCGTCAGCACCGGAATGATCACCACGCCGCCGCCCATGCCGGCCATCGCGCCTATAAATCCCGCTACGATCGAAATGGGGAAGAGCAGTTCAAACGATACGGAAGCCATTGGCCGCTACAGTGTCGCCGATTTAGCGCGCGTCCACAATGTGGTGCCGCGCTCGTTGCGGCCTTCGCCAAGCTGTCTTTGCCTGCCTGTAGCGCGTATCCGTGAAGGTATTAGAGGTGCGATTCATTTGGGCCCGTATTCGGATTTGTACCAGTCCCAGGTCCGCCGCAAACCTTCTTCGAATAAGACCGATGGCTGATACCCGAGAACTTTTCGGGCCAGCGAAATATCGGCCTGTGAGTGAAGGATGTCCCCGGTGCGCGGAGGTTCGTATTTCGCGCGGATTTTCTTGCCGGTGATCCTTTGCAGCAGTTTGACCACTTCGTTCAGCGTGATGCGTGCGCCGGTGCCGCCATTAAACACTTTGCCGGAGGCTTCGGGCGCCTCGCAGGCGCGCAGAGTTTCATCCACCACGTTGTCGATGTAAGTGAAATCGCGGGATTGTTCGCCGTCTCCGAAAATTATCGGAGGTTCGTTGTGAACCACCGCAAACATGAATCGAGAAAGCACGCCGGAATATTGCGAGCGAGGCTCCTGGCGCGGACCGAAAACGTTGAAGTAGCGAACCGACGCGTTCTCCAGGCCATAGACGTGTCCAAAAACCTGCGCGTAAAGTTCGCCAACATATTTGGTCACGCCGTACGGCGAAATCGGCTCGGCGGGCATCGTTTCCGTCTTGGGGAGTGTTTCGGACTCTCCGTAAACCGAAGAGGAAGCGGCGTAAACGAAGCGGCGGACTTTGGCGTCACGCGCGGCTACCAGCACGTTCAGCGTGCCGTCGACATTGACGGTATTGGTTTCGATGGGATCGGCGACGGACTTCGGGACCGACGCCCTCGCCGCCAGATGGATCGCGTAGTCCGCGCCCTTGCAGGCGGACTGCGCCGTGGCCAGGTCGATGATCGTGCCGATGCGCAGATCGATTTTGCCGCGGACACTGTCGAGATTGGATTCCTTTCCGGTGGAAAGATCGTCGAGCACGACCACGCTGTGGCCGCGCCGCACGAGTTCAACCACTAGATTGGAACCAATGAAACCGGTGCCGCCGGTTACCAGATAGCGCATTCGACAATTCCTCCGGACACAATCGAAAAACGATAGCGGATGGCTGCCAATTGCGCAATGGAATTGGATGCAGGTGATTCGCGGCGCCTCTTTCAGGTAACCTAGCCGCTCTCGCCCGCCCGCCAATCGCCGAATGGCAAAATGGGCAAAGATACGGGAGGCGCGGCATACCGCGACTATGGCGAAGGAAACGTTGGCGCAACCGCGAAGCGGAGAAAAACTGCGGCGTAGATTCGCGGTGGCTGCGTGCGCGGCACTGCTCGCTATTTGTGGCGCAATGGCGGCCATGGCGCGCGGCGCAGCTCAAAAACAAGCTGCGCCTTTCCGCGCGGGCGAGGTTTTGAATTACCGCGTGGAGTGGTCGGCGTTTTCAAATGCTGCGTCCGTGGCGCTGTCGATTCCCGAGCGCCGCAACCTCTACGGATGGGAAACCTGGCATTTCCGCGCGGCGATCCACACGCTCGGATCGGTGCGCTCGCTTTTCGAAGTTGACGACCAATTCGATTCGTACTCGGACGCGGCGACCCTGGAAACCCGGCAATTCGAAGAGCATCTGAGCGAGTTAGGACGTAAAGAGGACGACGTGCTGCATTTCGCGGCCACTGGCGAGGAATCGAGGGGGCCGGGTCCGACGCTGGTTGTGCTCCCGGGGACGCGCGATCCGCTGGACGTGCTCTACGATCTGCGGGCCATCGATTGGGACCACACTCCGGAATTCCGCGCGCCCGTTTACGACGGAAAAAATATGTACGAGATGAGCGCGCGGCGCGAGGATGCCAACGAGTCGGTGACCGTGGCTGCGGGGCAATTTTCGACCTCACGAATTTCTATCCAGCTTTACCAGTATCGACGGCTGGTGGCGGGGCTGCACTTCGAAATCTGGCTGGCCAACGACGCGGCGCACACGCCCGTAGTGATGCGCGCTGATTTGCCGTTCGGGACCATTCGCGTGGAGCTTATTTCCGCGAAAAACTGATAGGGAAGGCGTCGATCGGCCGGCGGCTAGTTCTCCGGAACAACCCAATCATCGGGAGGAAAGTCGATCTGCCAAAACCTCGGCGACGGCTTGACGAACTCGATGCCCATCTGAATTTTGCCGGAGGCTGCGCTGCCCAGATACACGATGCGGCAATCGCTCGATTGTTCGGTAGCTTCGTTGGACACGGTGATTTGTTGGCCGGCAATCACCGCGGCCGCCAGGGAAATCAGCGCTCCATGCGCGTTCACCACCAGCGTGCGGGCGTCCTCGTCGAACGGCTTGGACTTGCGGTCCTTGCCGCTCACGTGAATGGGAACGCTCAGCAGCACGCGCATGCTGCGGCGCCTCCCAGTGTCGAGGGCCAAGACCTGCTTTTCCTGCGGCGCGGCTGTGTCGCTTGGCATAATGGCCAACGATAGTGCTGGGGTACGGGTGCCGCAATAGGACTAAGGTTCTAAGGGCGTGCATCTTAGAAACACCGCCAATCCCTAAGGGCGAAGAAACGGCGAATAGGTTGGGCCTTTTGTACGGTCACGGGGTCCACGCCCGCATTTTGCGCTTGATTTTCAGTCAAATCCATGCTACCGTGGGTTGTTTTTAGTTGCCCGCGCAAAGCCGCTGTGCGCGGGCAACACGAGCGAAACACCCATCAGCGGCATGCGCGGCCCGTGTGCGTTCGGGCCGGGAAAGGGACTACATGGGCGCGGCGGCTCGTTCAGCAATAACCCAGGGCGAAGATCGGCTCTGCAATCCGATGCCGGCGTACCGCTGGAACTCGTGGAGCCCAATGCTTTCTTGCACCTTGGGGCAGCAGATCGACACACCTTGCCATTCTAAATGCCCCGCATCTTATAGAAAACAAACGACCCGCCCTTCTTCAGATCGACACAATTTCGCACCCTCTTCAGCGCCTCCTTATTTCGACATTATCTTCAGCCCCCAAAGCGATGCCCAGGCCCGCAAGTCATCACCATCTTCAATTCGCGTATCTTCGCGGGTCCAGGCGCGCTCATTGACACTCCGATTGCGGGCGAATAGCATTGGCCTCATAACGCAGCTTCGGTCAGAGGCGGATCGACGCAGCGAGGGCGGAAGCGTCCGCGGTCCCCGGCACGCGAGTTTGGCGTCTCGGGCTGGAAGCGGCGAGGGAGGTCATCATGTCCAGCGTATACCTTGAAGAACTTTCCGCGGTGGGCGCGGTTCGCTTTCCCGATATTCCTGTGTATCAAGGCTTCGGCGCGCCGCTACGCTTGGAATCGGATCTCCGTGATTGCGAAGTCACCTATGGCGAAGTGCCCAAAGATTTGAATGGCACGCTTTACCGCTGTGGCCCAGACCGCCAATATCCGCCGCTGATCGGCGACGATATCTTTATCGACGGCGAAGGCATGGTCAACATGTTCCGCTTCGAAAATGGCCACGTCGATTACAAGAATCGTTACGTTCGCACCGCGCGCTTCAAGCTCCAAGCGCAGCATCGCCGTGGACTTTTCGGCCGCTACCGCAATCGCTACACACACGATCCGCTGGTTGGCGACTGCAATCCCGGCACCGCCAATACCAACGTGGTGTGGCACGCAGGCAAACTGCTCGCGCTGAAAGAAGACGATCTGCCGTACGAGCTCGATCCGGATACGCTCGAAACGCGCGGCCGCATCAATTATGGCGGCGGAATCAAGTCCGTTTGGCTTTCCGCGCATCCGCATCTCGATCAGGTGACCAACGAGCTGCTCACCTTCGCGTATCAAGCCAAGGGCGACGGCACCACGGACGTTGTCTATTACGTGATTGGGCCAGATGGAAAAGTGAAGCACGAAGTCTGGTTCAACGCGCCGTGGCCAGGAATGGTCCATGATTTCGCTATTTCCAACGACCACGTGATTTTTCCGTTTTTCCCGCTGCTGACCGACGTGGACAAGCTGAAAAAAGGCGGGCCGTTTTACACCTGGCATCGCGACAAAGAAACGGTTGTCGCTGTCGTTCCGCGCTACGGCTCCGCCGATCAGATTCGTTGGTTCCGAGGGCAAACCAGCTTTGCGGGACACATGATGAGCGGTTCGACGGAAGGCTCCAAGGTCAGCTTGGACGTTTGCCTGTCGCGCGGAAATTCCTTCGCGTTTTTCCCGAATCATGACGGCACGCAGACCGATATGTCTCAGGGCGCGCCGCACTTGACGCGATTGACGTTCGATCTCTCTGCCAACACCGAAGAATATAAAACAACGCAATTGCAGGACGTCCTCTGCGAAATGCCGCGCACAGACGATCGCTATCAGGGCGCCGGCAAATATCGTCACGGCTACGTCATCTGCCGCGATCCCAACAGCACCATGGCAGGCAGCGGACTCGGCTCGCTCGGCCACTTCGATCTGAAGACCGGCAACGCGGATGTTTGGAATCCGGGGCCGGATTCCGGAGTGCAAGAGCCCTGCTTCGCTCCGCGCCGTCCGGATTCGCCGGATGGCGACGGCTACTTGCTCGTTCTGGTAAATCGCGCGGCTGAGAATCGCAGCGATCTGGCGATTCTCGATGCACGGAACGTGAAGGCTGGTCCCGTTGCAATCGTAAAGTTGCCCGTGCGCGTCCGCATGACGTTTCATGGCATGTGGGTGCCCCAGGAAGCGCTCGAAAATAAGCGCTTCAACGCTGTGCGCCGCAATTAAATTGCAGGCACGTGTTGCGCTGCAGTGCGAAAAAACGCGCGCGCGAATGTTAGGCGCCGGCGTAGAAAGAGACCGCCGCTTGCGCCTTTTCCGGAGCGCGTGCTAAACCCATGACAGGAGAAATGCAGGATGGCCGACGTTGTGGCCCTCGTCGATGATTTGTTCTTCCAGTCCAAGCTGCTGGAGACCGCGAAGCAGGTGGGCGTGGAATTGCGCGCATGTTCGACGGCCGATGCGCTCGCTTCTGAAATCTCCGGACACGCGCCGCGGCTTGTCGTCGTCGATTTGAATGCGCAAGGCGATCCGCTCGAGGCAGTGCGCCGGGTGGCGTCGAGCGGGCGCGAAATTCCATTAATCGCCTATCTCTCGCATGTGCAAACCGATCTGGCCGAAAGCGCGCGCGCCGCTGGGTGCCGCGATGTGATGCCGCGTTCCAAATTCACGCGCGACTTGGCAACGATTCTTTCGCGTGCGAAATCCGAATAACCATGAAACTTCCGGGGATGGTTTGCGCGATTGCCGTAGCGGCGCTGCTTCTGCCGTTTGGCGGCGCGGCTGCGTTTGCTCAGGAAGCGCAGCCGGTCGCGCCCAGCGCCGCGCTGGTGGACGCATTGTCGGCTGCGTGCCGCGGCGACGCCACGGAATTCGCGACTGACCTGACCGCGGAAAGTTCCTCCGCGTTCCTGGCGCTTCCGGCCAGCGAACGCACGGCGTTCTTGAACCGCTTCTCCCTGGGCGATGGACCGGGGCATCCGCTGCTATCTACCAGCGACGCGAATCAGCCCGTGTTGCGCTGCACCACTCCGGGCGGCACGGCGGAGTTTCGATTCAGCGCGGCACGTACGCACGAGAATCTATCGTTTATTCCGGTAACCGTCGTGGACGGGCAGAACACCACGTTTGGCATGGTGCGCGAAAATGGCGGCTGGCGCCTGCTCTCGCTGGGGCTCGTGCTCCTCGATATTCCGCAGCTTTCAAAACAATGGGCCGAAGATGCGCTGGCCCAAAGTGAAGCTTCCGCGATCGCGAATCTGCACACACTCGCCGAGGCCGTGGAAAAATATCGCAGCGCGTACGGCAAGCTGCCGGATTCGTTCGCGCAACTCGGCCCCGCGCCCGCCAACCAAATTTCGCCAGATCAGGCGTCACTGATCGACCAGCAGCTTGCCTCCGGCGCCGAACAAGGATACGAATTCCGCTATCGGGTAGTCGCCGCCGAGCAGGGCAGCAGCGCTACGGCGTTCGAAATTTCAGCAGTGCCCCAAGAATATAGCAAGACCGGGCTGCGTTCATTTTTGCTCGATGCGGACGGGAAAATTCACGCGGCAGACCGGCACGGAGAGCAGGCGACGCAGGAAGACCCCGTTGTACCAACGTCTTCTTAAGACATCACGCGGCGCAATCAATCGCTGGCCCGAATTTCTGGTATTGAGGAAAGGGCGATGGAAGTAGTTTCTCGCGGCAGTCGGCCCGGCTAATTTCTGTTAATGCCGGTAAGCGCTTCGTCGGATGACGAGGTCGGACGCGCCTGCTCGGGAAGGTAGCGCGCCAGGAAAGCCGAGCGACTGGCCCACAAATCAACGCGCCGGAGGACGCGCCTTCTGTGCTTTCGCGTTTTGCGGCGATGAAAAGCCCAGAGCAGCGCGCGGACCAGATACTCCTCGAAAAAATCGTGCAATTTATCGAAGAATCCAGCGGGTGGACGGACGACCCAGAATCCATATCGTTGCAGCAGCGCGGCAAACTCATTCTTGCCGCCGCGCATGGGAAGCACGGCGTTGCCGTGAATGAAACGAGCGCCTCTCGCTTCCGGCGCAACGGCCACGTACTTCGCGAGATGCTCGAAGGAATGCTCGACAAGGGATGGGAGCAGTTTCGCGCGAACCAGCGCCGGTTGGTCGGCGACGAGCCGGGCAACGTGCTCGTTCCACCAATGGATTTCGACCATTTCGTCGCCCGGATAGATGACGTTTCCATCCGGCAAAGCGACCTTTTTTCTGGCCGCCATTATAGCGGCGCGCAGCAGACAGTCGTCCGCCTCGCAGAACTCGAAGATATGCTGCCACTTCCGCAACACGCGATCGAGGCGGAAGATGGCGCCCTCGAGAATGCCAGGAGAATAGTCGGCGTCCGGGCATACGTAACGCTCGGACTTCGGAAGGGTTGCTTCTGGAGAAAGCGCCAGCCAATGGAGCCGCGATGATACAGACATAAAGTCGCGTCTCAATCGAAGTAAAATTGATGCCGGAAATTCCGGGAACTGCGAAGCGGAATTGCGAATATCCGCGTGTCACCCGGAAATTTGACGTTAAACCACGATGCGTACGGATGTCAACGGCGCAGGTATGAAATATTCGCGATCGTCCGAGACCGGCATGCGGCACAAGCGTGAAATGGGTTCACATGCGACGCGGAGATGGGTATGATCGTTGTTCAGCGCTCCTACCAGCCCGGCAGCGCCAAACGGGCCTTCCGCATCTAAAACCGGCGGGTGTACCTATATTTCTGCCAGCCTGTTGTAGCTCTATTTGGCTGCATTTTGGAAGAGGGGGAGTGTTATGAGGTGTGGCAGTACTGTTTGGGCGGCGCTGCGTCGCGCGATTATTGGCGTGTTTACGCTGACCGCGTTGTTGCTGGCAGCTTCGTCGGCCGCAACAGCCGATAACGCGGCCTTCGACCTGATTGGTCCTCGCATCGAGGTACGGGTAACGCGCGCGGGCGTGACGCTACCGATTTCTGAGGTTCCGAACTTACAAGCGGGCGACCGCATTTGGATGCAGACCGATCTTCCCGAAGACGAATCGGTTCGTTACCTCCTGATCGTCGCGTTTCTGCAGGGCCCCACAAATCCGCCCCCCGAAAAATGGTTTACGGAGGCGGAGACCTGGGACAAACATTTCCGCCAGGAGGGAATCGTGATCACGGTGCCTCATGGCGCGCAACAGGCGCTTGCTTTGCTCGCGCCGGAAACAGGCGGAGGATTCGCGGCGGTGCGATCGGCAGTGCGTAGCAAACCTGGTGTGTTCGTGCGAGCTGCTCGCGACCTGGACCGCGTGAGCCTGGAACGGCTGCGGCTGGATACGTACTTGAACACTGTGAAGACCACCTCGCAGTCCGACCCGCGGGAACTGAAGGAACGCTCGGCGCTATCGGCGCGCACACTGAGTATTAAACTCGATCAAGATTGTTTCAAGCAGCCGGCCGACCAGCAGGAATCCTGTCTGGTGCAGGGCAACGATCAGCTTCTCCTTCAGGACAGCAGCAGCCAGTCCATGATGGCTTCGCTTACAACCGGGCCATCGGCGGATCTAATTGGCGCGGTGAGCTCGACGCCCCTGGCGCGTAGCGGATACTACAGTCCTTATATCGGCTCGGTGGTGGATCTGGTGCACATCATGGGCACACTGCGCTCACCGAATTACGAATACATTCCGGCGCTATCGATACCGGCTAATGAGCTAGTCAGCACGCGTCTTAACGCTCCTCCTTCGTTTCACAATCCGAAGTCGGTGCTTGTGATCGGACTTCCGCCGGTGGACGCGGCTCGTCCTCCAGAAATTCACGCGGTCGATGCAAGCCGAGTTTTTTGCCTGAACAAGGGATCCTTGGTTCTGCCGGTGGCGGGGGCGCCATCCGTGTTTGCGACGCAGCGGAGCCACGATTTTTTTCTGCACGTTAAGGACAAGGCTGGGAAGGACGTGAATCTTCCGGCGACGCCGGATGCGGAACGCGGCGGATTCGTGATTGACACCAGCTCGCTGAAGCGCGGCGAAATGAGCGGCTCGCTAGATGGCACGTTAGAGGGTTCGTGGGGATTCCAGAAGTTCACGGGGCCGACATTTCATTTACGGAGCGCGCAGCCGACGAAATGGGCTGTGCCCGAAGCCGAGAAGGCCGCGTTGGTGGCAGGCCACGACGACGCGCTGGACTTGCATTCGAGCGCAGCCGTTTGCGTGGGCAACGTGGAGATGCTGTACGCATCGGGCAAGCCGGTGAAAGTCGATTGGAAGGTCGGGAAAGCTAACGAACTGAAGATGACTTTGCCGTTGAAAGGCGAAACTCCAGGAGCGTTCAAGTTGTTGGTGGCGCAGTACGGTCTGGCGATTCCGGACGAAATTGACCTGCACGCTTATGCGGATGAGGCCAAGCTGGAACGATTTGGAATTCACGCCGGAGACTCGCGAGGCGTGCTGGTCGGGGCGAGGTTGGACGAAGTGGCGAGCCTGCAACTCGGCGGAGTCGAGTTCGCACCAGCGAAGCCAGTGGAGGCAAACGGTAATGGCGGGCTGGTGCTTGCCACGCAGAAAAAAGAGATCGCGGAAGCGTTCCAGCCGGGTACTGAACTGACGGCTCATGTGACGCTGAAGGACGGACGGGTACTCAATCTTCCGACCACGATCGAAGCGCCACGGCCGAAGGTTTCATTGATGAGCGTAAGCGTGCAGAGCGGCACCGCTGGATCGTTCATGCATTTGGGCGATGCGCAGGAGTTACCGCAGGATGGGAGCGTGGTTTTCGCGTTGAAGTCGGTCGTGCCGGCGGAGTTTCCGCGCATGGAAAAAATCGAAGTGGCCACGGGCGATGACTCTTCGGACGTGCTGCTGAGTGTGGACCGCGGCGATTTGATTTTGCAGGATTCGCAGAGCCTGCTGGCGACGCTCAGCCCGCTAAAGGCGTTCGGCCCGTCGGCGTTTGGACCATTGCGGTTCCGGCCGGTGGATCACGACGGAAGTAAGGGCGATTGGCAACCGCTGGCGATCCTGGTCCGAATCCCGATGCTAAAAGATGTCCATTGTCCTGCGTTGGCTAAGGATCCGTGCACACTGACCGGTAACAATTTATATTTGGTCGCATCGATCTCATCCGATCCTTCATTCGCCAATGCAGTGTCGGTTCCGTTCGGATACGCAGGGCCGAGCCTGGCAGTTCCACGGCCGGATGGCACTTTGCTGTACATCAAGCTGCGTGACGACCCTAGGACCGTGGACACCGTGGCGCTGCCGGTGTTGCCGGAGGCGCCGTAGGCGACCTTCAAAGCCGGCTTGCATTTCCTGCAGTGCGATCTAACATTGTAGGAGCAGGCAGTCACGCACATTCGTTTTCCCCCGACGTGCGAGGAATTGGCTTCTAGCGAAAAGTCTATTTCGAGTAGAATCGCATGTAAGCAACTGAAAACAGGCAATGAGCGATTTTCTTGCGCGGTGCTCCGCCGGAACGCGGCAGGTGACATTTTTGCGCTGCCGGGGCCTGCGCCGATCGAAAGGATGTATCGATGAAGTTTTGCGCTTTAGCGCTGCTGATGACGATGGCAGCTTTGCCGTGCGCCGCGCAGCTCTCCGACGTGCAGAAGCCCAATGAGCAAACCTACAACGATCAGGGCACGAAGGGCGCGCCGCCCTCTGTGGCGTCCGCCGAGCAGGTGATGCAGGAGCTTTCCACCGGACAATTCGGCAAGGTAGAGGCGCAGTTCGACGCGAAGATGACGGCCGCCAACGCCCCGGGAAAACTCGCCGCCGCGTGGAACAGCATTCTGAAAATGGAGGGTCCGTACCAGTCGATCGTCGACGTGCAAGCGGGCACGGCACAGAATTACAAGGTTGTGGTGTTCGTCTGCAAATTCCAGAACGCGCTGGAGGACGCGGAGGTGGTATTCAACTCGGAAGGGAAGATCGCCCAGATTCAATTCGCGCGACATCGCGAGCCGCCGCCGCCGTGGAAGGCGCCATCCTACGCAAAGCCCAGTTCTTTTACAGAGCAGCCCTTGAATCTGGTGAACGGCGCGTTCGAGCTGCCGGGAACGCTGACGATACCGAATGGCACGGGGCCGTTTCCGGCGGTGGTGCTGTTGCAGGACTCGGGTCCGCACGACGAGGACGAAACCATAGGACCAAACAAGCCGCTGAAGGATCTCGCGTGGGGATTAGCCAGCCATGGAATTCTGGTTTACCGTTACACGAAGCGCACGGCGAAGTACGGTGCGAAGAGCAACGCTGATCCCGCGGATCTCACCGTGGAGGATGAAGTGATCAGCGACGCTCGAGTTGCGGCGGCGCTAGTGGCGAAACAGCCGAAGGTCGATTCGAGCCGCGTGTACCTGGTCGGGTTTGGACTCGGCGGATATTTGGCGCCCCGAATTGCTTCCGGCGACACGCAGATTGCAGGCATTGTCGCCATGGCCGCCAATACGAGACCACTGGAGAAGGATTTACTGTCGGCGGTCCAATATATCGCGAAGGAAGATGCAGTTCAGCAGCAGGCCGCGGCAGCCGATAAACCATCCCTGGCTCCTAAGGCCTCTGGGGGCGCGGCGCCCGCTCCAACGGCGCAACCCAGCGCGGCCGACGAGCAAGAGGTGGCGAAGGCTGAAGATTCCGAGAAGCAGATCGAAAACCCGGCGCTGAAACCCGGGGACAACGTCACCGTTCTCGGCGGCACGATGCCGGCTGCTTATTGGCTGGATCTGCGCGACTACAATCCCGTGCAGACGGCCGAGAAATTGAGGATTCCAATCTTGATCCTTCAGGGCGGGCGCGATTTCCAGGTTACGCCGGAAGGAGATTTCAGCGCATGGCAGTCCACGTTCGCGCACCGCAGGAACGTGACTCTAAAGCTTTACCCCGACCTAAATCATCTATTCATCTTCGGCACCGGGCCGTCACTTCCGGGGGAATACACGAAGCCGGGGCACGTGGATGAACAGGTGATCACAGACGTTGCCGCCTGGATTTCGGCGGGTGGCAAACGATCGGCGGTTGGAGCCGCAGCGCATTAATGCAGAAAACTCCGGCGCGATGTGGGTTTGACACTCCGCGACCCGGCTGTTAAATTTCCAGGTTCGAACTCGTGATATTTCCCCAACTTAGGCGCCGTACAATTTCGTGGACGATGTCGCTCGCGGTCGCCGCAGCGATTGCCAGCGGTTGCGCAGTGAGTCGGAAGACGGTGATCAAGCCGACCGGCCCTCCGGTGGCGCTACAGACGGCGACGAAGCCCCAATTAATCGATTGGTACGATCATCAGGCAAAATCCGTGACTTCGTTGAATGCAGCTGTGACGATGGTGCTCACAGCAGGATCGGCATACTCCGGAGTAATCGAGCAATATCACGAGGTGAGCGGATTCATCCTGGCACAGAAGCCGGCGGACGTCCGAGTGATCGGACAAGTTCCGGTGGTCGGGACGGATATCTTCGACATGGTGAGCAACGGGAACACTTTTCAGGTTTTTATCCCGTCTAAAAACAAGTTCATCGTGGGACCGGCACAATTGGAGCGGCCGTCGTCCAAGCCCATCGAAAATCTGCGGCCGCAGCACCTGACCGGAGCGCTTTTCTGGAATCAAATATCTCCTGATGATCCGGTGCTCTTCGAGCAGAGCACGCAGGGTTCCGCGGCGTATTACGTGCTGACGGTGATTCAGCAGGTAGGCCCGGCCGCTGCCACGCAAGCAAAAACCAATTGGGAAATCGCGCGCAAGATATGGTTCGATCGAGCGAATCTGAATGTGACGCGCATCCAGACGTACGATGCCGGGGGACAGTTGGCGTCGGACGTCGGATACTCCGGCTGGGCTGATTTCGATGCGGAACGGTATCCGCGGCAGATCTCGGTGAATCGGCCGGCAAGCGACTATAAACTAGAGATTCATATCGTGCGGCTCACGCTCAACGAAGCGATCGCCGCGGATCGATTTGTGCTGAAGCGGCCGTCGGGCACGGAATTAGTGCGCGTCGGCCAGCCGGAATCGCAGGCGCGTGCGAGTGCCGCGCCGCCCGCGGGGATGACGAAGTGATCGGGCACATGATCCTGCGCAATTCGCTGCACCGCCCGGTGCGCACCGCGATCACGGTGATTGCCGTGGCCGTGGAAGTGGCGCTGGTGATCATCGTCGTCGGATTGACTAGCGGGCTGCTGCACGATTACGCGAAGCGCACCGAGGGAATCGGCGCGGATATCATGGTGCAGCCGCCGTCGGCCTCCATTTTTATGGCTTTTAGCGGCGCGCCGATGCCGATCAGCATCGACGACAAGCTGCGAGACCTCAACTACGTGCAAGCGGTGGCGCCGGTTCTGATTCAATTCAACTCGGTAAACGGGCTAGACCTGGTGTACGGGATCGAGCCGGACACCTTCCGACAGGTTTCCGGAGGGTTCGTTTATTACAAGGGAAACGGGCTGACAGCGCCAGACGACATTCTGGTTGACGACGTTTATGCGCGCGCCAAACACGTAGAAGTTGGGCAGACGCTGCATTTGCTCGGACACGATTTTCGCGTCTCCGGGATCATCGAGCATGGAAAGGGCGCGCGGCTGTTCGTGCTGATGTCCACGCTGCAGGAAATGTCAGGGGCCGCTGGCAAAGCATCCATTTTTTTTGTGAAGTGTGACCGGTCGGATCATATTCCCGCGGTGATGAATGAAATCGGCGAACTGCTGCCACGCTATGAGATTCGATCGATTAAGGATTACATGTCGCTGATGACGTCGACGAACATGCCGGGCTTGGGCGCGTTCATCGATGTGATGATCGGCATCGCCGTGTGCATCGGGTTCCTGGTGATTTTTCTTTCGATGTATACCACCATCATCGAGCGCACGCGCGAAATCGGAGTCCTGAAATCTCTGGGAGCGTCGAAGGCTTATATCGTGCGGATTTTCCTGAGCGAGACGGCGCTGTTGTGTATTGGCGGAGCGCTAGCAGGCGTGGGATTGAGTTATCTGATGCGCCTGATCTTTCTGGGGATCTATCCATCGCTGACCATCCTAATCACGTTCCGGTGGGTATTGATCGCTGCGGCAATCGCGCTGCTAGGAGGATTGCTGGGTGCTTCGTATCCCGCGTGGCTGGCGAGCCGGCGCGATCCGGTGGAAGCTTTGGCGTACGAATAGAGCGCTCAGGTTAACGGCGGCTGGGCGAAATCTGGCAACTCCTCTTGGTGAAGACGTTTTTGGAAACTGGGTACCTGGCGCGATGCTAGGCAGCCGGAACAAACGCGGATACAATCATGGCATCCCTCAAAACGCGATTGCTGCGCGGGAGTAGTTTGTGGAGCCGATACTCAAGACGGAGAACCTCTGGAAGGTGTATCGCACGGGGAGATTGGACGTCCCGGCGCTGCGCGGCGTCAGCGTGGAAATCATGCCTGGCGAGTTCGTCTCTATCATGGGGCCGTCGGGCTGCGGAAAATCCACGCTATTGCACGTGATCGGAGCGCTGGCGCGCGCCACCAGCGGGCGAGTACTGCTGGACGGCAACGACTTGAGCGAAATGACCGACGCGGCGCGGACGCAACTGCGGCGGCACAAGGTCGGCTTCGTTTTTCAGCGATTTAATCTCTTGCCGACGCTGGACACCTATCACAATATCGCGCTGGCGCAACACCTGCACGCCAATGGTTTCGATCCGCATCGCTTCGACGTGGTGGTGAAACTGCTGGGGCTGAAGGACCGGCTGAAGCATAAGCCTTCGGAACTTTCCGGTGGAGAGCAACAGCGAGTGGCGTTGGCGAGGGCAATTGTTAGCGAACCAAAGATCGTGCTCGCGGATGAACCGACGGGAAATCTGGACACTCGAAATTCGGAGGCGGTTCTGGCTCTGCTGCGGCATCTGAATAAAGAACTTGGACAGACGATCGTGATGATCACGCACAATCCGGACGCCGCTACCTACGGCAATCGAGTGCTGCACATGCGGGATGGCGCCGTGGTGAACGGCGTGGTGCACTGAGATGCGCGTATTTTGGCGAGCGGTCGGCCGGATTGTCTTTTGGTCGTACGAGCGCATGACCTGGCAGTACGACGTGATGGTGGCGCTGATCGTGGTGTTCGTGCTGCTCACCCCGCGGCACTGGTTTCACGACCAGCCGAGACCTGTCGCCAGCGTGCAATTAGTTTCGAGCGACGCCCGCAGCCGAACCACGATCTACCGGCTGGATGCCGGCGCGCTGCCATCCGATCCCGGGGCTGCGAACGCAACGCCGGAAATCCAGCGACGCGCGCACGATGTGTTGAGCAGATCGGTAAGCGGGTTGAAGGACAGCTCGTTTCAAGTGGTGCGCGTGTACCCGAAACTGGCGAGCGACGGGTCGGTGGCGTATTACGACGTGACCGTGCAGCGCTAGAATTGCGCCGTTCCGCGGGCTATGCGGGCGCTACGTGAAAGCCCAGGTGAAAAGATGGCTAACACTCAAGTCACGCCACCGGTTCGCGAACGCACGGACGCAGCCATCCGCGAGTTGCAGGCGCTGCTCGATCGTCGCGCTACGACGGCGGATATTGTCCGCGAGCATCACAGCCACGGCGAATCGTACCACGCAGCCGCCGCACCGGACGTCGTCTGCTTTCCGCATTCGACGGAAGAAGTCAGTGAAATTTTGAAAATCAGCGCGCGCCATCAAGTGCCGGTGATTCCTTTCGGCGCAGGCACGTCCATGGAAGGGCAGATCAACGCGATTCATGGCGGCATCACCATCGACATGCGCGAGATGAACAAAATTCTGCGCATCAGCCCGGAAGATCTGCAGGCCACGGTACAGGCTGGAGTGCCGCGCAAGGAGTTGCAGAAAGCGCTGGCCAATACCGGCTTCACGTTTTTCATAGACCCTGGCGCGGACGCGACGCTTGGAGGCATGGCTTCCACCCGCGCTTCGGGCACCACTGCCGTGCGCTACGGCACGATGAAGGAAAACGTCCTCGCGCTCACCATCGTCCTGGCCGATGGCCGCGTGATCCACACCGGCTCGCGCGCGCGAAAATCTTCGGCGGGCTACGACTTGACGCATCTTTTTGTCGGCGCGGAGGGGACCCTCGGAGTCATCACCGAAGTTACCCTGCGCCTGCATCCTCTGCCGGAGGCCGTGGGCGCCGCGTGCGCCACTTTCCCCACCATTCGCGATGCGGTGGAGACCGCCATTGAGACAATTCAATTGGGCGTGAACGTGGCGCGCATCGAGCTTATGGACGAGGGACAGATTGACGCGTGCAACCGTTTCTCGAAAACGAATTACCCGGTGGCGCCCATTTTGTTCTTTGAATTTCACGGCGATAGCGTTCGCGGCGTGAACGAGCAGGCGGAAACCGTAAAGAAATTGGCGGAAGAGCACGGCGCCACCGGTTTTCAGTGGTTTACTTCGCCTGAAGAACGCGAAACGCTGTGGAAAATGAGGCACGAGGCCTATTTCGCCACGCTAGCGATTCGTCCCGGCGGCAAGATGTTCACCACGGACATCTGCGTGCCGATTTCGCGGCTGGCGGATTGCATCGTGGAATCGAAGAAGGATGTGGTCGATGCGCCATTTCCTGCGACGGTCGTCGGGCACGTTGGCGATGGCAACTTCCACATGGCGTTCATCCTCGATCCGAAAGTTCCCGCCGAACATACCGAAGCGTTGCGCTTGGAGGAAAAAATCATCCGCCGCGCAATCGAAATGGGCGGCACATGCACGGGCGAGCATGGTATCGGCTTCGGACGGAAAAAATATCTGCCGGCTGAGCACGGCGCGGCGCTGGACGCAATGCGCGCGATCAAACAGGCGTTCGATCCGGACAATCGCATGAACCCCGGCAAGATGGTCGAACCTCAGGCGCTTGCCGACTCGAATTCTATTTGAGGAATTTGTAGCCGCGAAAGCGGAGGGAACTACCTGGTCCGCTTAGCAGCCGATGATCCGCCAGCTTGCGGGCACATCAATGTACGAGCGATTTAGCTCCGCGACGGATTCGCATCCCAACAATTTCAGCACTCGCTCCAGATCGGCGCGCAGAATCTGTAGTGCGCGCGTCACTCCGGCTTCGCCAGCGGCGCCGAGTCCGTAAGCATACGCTCGACCAATCAGTACTGCCCGCGCGCCCAGGCAAATCGCCTTGGCGATGTCGCTTCCGCGGCGCACACCGCCATCCATTAGCACTGTCGCGCGGTCGCCAACCGCCTCCACTATTTCTGGAAGCGCGCGTAGAGAAGCGGCCACGCAATCGAGTTGCCGGCCGCCATGATTTGATACCACCACACCGGCTGCGCCTTCATCAATCGATCGTCGCGCGTCGTCGCCCGTCAGGACGCCTTTCACGACGATCGGGCCCTTCCACGCCTCGCGCAACCAGCGCAGGTCGGCCCAGGTGACAACCGAGCGGCTGAGCGCAGCCTGCGTTTCGGCGAGCGGCATCGGGCCGCGTCCGGGCACAATCACGTTTGGGAGCGTCAGCATGCCTCCATCACGGAAGAATCCGATGAGCCAGCGCGGCTTGGTTATTACCTTCGGCAAGTGGGGAATCTTTGCCAGCAGATTGCTGCCGGTCAGCACACTTGCGCTGTTGCGAACGTCGCGCTCGCGCATACCGAATGTGCCGGTGTCGATGGTGATCGCGAGAACCGTGAATCCGGCGTGCTGCGCGCGTTCCAGCGTAGCTTCCGCGGCTTGGCGGCCGCCAACCAGATACAGCTGATACCATTTAGGGCCGGCTGTCGCTTGCGCCACCTCGTCGAGCGGCGATCCGGAGATCGTAGTGAGCACGTATCCAACGCCGGCTTTCCCAGCTGCGCGCGCGGCCACAACTTCTCCGTGGGGCCACATCATGCGCGTAAAACCGACGGGAGCGAGCAGGAGCGGCATGGAAAGGTCGCTGCCGAGCACCGAAGTGCGCGTATTACAGCGGTCGATAAACAGCGCATTGCGAGGGCGAAAGGTCACTTCCTCAAACGCGCGTACATTCTCGCGCAGCGTGACTTCGCCTTCCGCGCCGCCGTCCACGTATTCGAACACGGCGCGCGGCAGCCGATGCTGCGCCACGCGGCGCAAATCGGCGACGTTCACCACCCGGGGCGATGCGACTCTGCGCTCGGTGCGCGTCATCGATGAAAAGCCTGGAGGCGCATTCGGGAGAAAGCTGATTTATCCGAAATCTCCAAGGAAACCCCTTTCGCGCGCTCATTCTACCCGGTATTCTCAGTGTTTTGTTGCCGGATGCTTTGCTGTGCACCGTGAGTGTTTACTTGTGAAAGCGGTTGGCGAGAGCGCAACCGGCATTGTCCGCGGATTCCGAGGAGATGCGCGATGAAAGTTGGAGATGCGATCGCCGAAATTCTGAAGCGCGAAGGCGTGGAGATCATTTTCGGGTACCCGGTAAACCATCTGCTTGAATCGGCCGCGGCTGCGGGGATTCGCCCGATCATCGTGCGCCAGGAACGCGTTGGGTTGCACATGGCGGACGCGCTCTCGCGATTAACAAGCGGGCGGAAGCTCGGCGTATTCGCGATGCAGCACGGGCCCGGGGCGGAAAATTCGTTCGGCGGCGTGGCACAAGCCTATAGCGAATCCGTGCCGATTTTGGTGCTGCCGATGGGTTACACGCGCCGGGTGGCGCAGATCGACCCCAATTTCAATTCGGTGACGAGCATGCGGACGGTGACGAAATCGGCGGAAGCGATCTGGTCTGCCGCTGAGATACCAAATATCTTTCGCCGCGCCTTCTCGCGGATGCGCAACGGACGCGGGGGGCCGGCGCTGATCGAAATGCCCATGGATATTTTCGGGGAGGAATTTCCGGGCGCGCTGGAATACGAGCCAGTTGTTTCCGCACGCTACGGCGCCGATCCCGCGGACGTGCGCCGGGCGGCCGCTGCGTTGGTGGGAGCAAAGAACCCGGTGATCTATGCCGGACAGGGCGTCCATTGGGCGCGAGCGTGGGACGCGCTGAAAAAACTTGCAGAAATGCTAGGCGCACCGGTTGCCACCAGTCTAGAGGGCAAGAGCGCGTTTCCTGAAAATCACCCGCTGGCTCTGGGTGCCGGCGGAAACTCGTTTCCAGCGACGGTTCCGTACTTTCTGCAACAAGCTGACTGGATTTTCGGCGTCGGTTGCAGCTTCACGCAAAGCACGTTTGCGGTGGCCATGCCTGCGGGGAAGAGATTCATTCACGCTACACTCGATCCCAATCACGTCAATAAGGATGTGCGCGCGGATATCGCGCTGATCGGCGATGCGCAGCTTGTGCTGGACGCGCTGTGCGATGAAGTGGCAAAACTGCCGCGTTCGCCACGGCAGCAGCCTTGGCCGGTGGCGGCGGAAATCGCGCGCGTGCGCGAGAAGTGGCTTGCCGAATGGGCGGCGCGCATAAATTCCGACGAAGCTCCGTTTTCGCCCTATCGCGTGCTGCGCGATTTGCAGCGCACCGTGGACGTGGCCAACACGATCATCACCCACGACGCGGGCAGCCCTCGCGATCAGTTGGCGCCGTTCTGGGTGTCTACCGAGCCGCTCACGTACATCGGCTGGGGCAAAACCACTCAGCTCGGCTATGGGCTCGGCTTGGCCATGGGCGCGAAACTGGCGTGCCCCGAAAAGCTGTGCATCAACGTGTGGGGCGACGCGGCGATTGGTTTTACCGGCATGGATTTTGAGACCGCCGTGCGCGAGCGCATTCCGATCCTCTCGATCCTGCTGAATAACTTCAGCATGGCGATGGAAATTCCGATCATGCCGATCTCGACGGAGAAGTATCGATCGACGGATATTTCCGGGGATTACGCGGCCATGGCGCGGGCGTTCGGCGGATACGGCGAGCGCGTGACTTCGACCGCGGAAATCGTGCCGGCAATTCAGCGCGGCATCGAGCAGACGCGCAAGGGCGTGCCGGCGCTTCTCGAATTCATCACCCGCAAAGAAATCGCGCTTTCGCGGCAATACCATTCGCCGAGTTAGCCGCGAATCGTTCCCGGCGAACTAATGCCCGGACGGCTGAGCCGGTTGCTCCGAAGCGGGAGCAGGCACTACGATGATTTCGCCGTACTCCCACGGATATTCCTTGCAGTGGTAAACGTACGTCCCGGGCTTATCGAAAACGTGCATACCGATATCGAGCGGATGCAGCGTGGCCGTGGACCAGGAACCGTCAACGGCGGCAATCGTGTGATCGAGCACGCCATTGTTTCTCCACATGACGCGGGTGCCGGCCGTGACGCGTGCGCGGTAAGGATCGAACTCATATTCATCCTCGATGACGTGTTGACCTGAGAGACCCATGTCTCGCACCGCCGAGGCGGTCAGGATCGTGTCAGTGTTGGTAACCGTACCCGAGAAATCTCCTTGCGTCGGAGTTGGCAGGGCGGGCTTTTGCGGGAGCGTGCCGCCAAGCGTGAAGCCCCAAACCGTGCCGCCCACGATACTGACGATGGTTTCCTTGCCATTGTTTTCAAAGGCGATGGGCGGACCTCCTACTGGCGATCCTGTCTGAAATTGCCAGAGGAGATCGCCCGTCCTGGCGTCGTAGGCTTGCAGGTTGCCGTCGCTGGACATCTGGAAAAGCAGTCCACCGGCGGTCGCGAGGGCTCCACTCGCCTTGCTATCAGGAAACTTTTTTACCCAGGCGACCCTATCGGTCTGGCTGTCGATCGCGGCTAGCACGCTATAGCCCAGCTTATTCAGACCCGGGACGTGACTGCTGAAACCCAGGCTGAAGAAGTCCGGATCTTTGGTGCGTCGGAACCACTGGAGCCCGGCATTTCCGGTGGCATAGAAATAATGCGTCTGCGGATCGTAAGCCATCGGGGTAGAGCGCATGCCATAAACCGGAACCAGCAGGCCGGGCCTGTTGATGTCCGCGGGAGTAAAAAAGCAGCCGAGTTGAAAGCCCTCGGGCAGCGGCTGAGTTTTCCAGTAGCCGCAGTCGGGCAGGACGGGTTCCGCTCCGACAGGATACGGCTGCGTTTTAGCTGTCTTTTGAGACGGGTCCTGCGGAACGGGCCGCTCCTCAATGCGTTCGAGTGGCTTGCCGGTGGTGCGGTCGAATGTGAACAGGTAGCCATCGGTGCGCATGGCCGCCACGGCTTTCACCGTCTGGCCGTTCACGTTGGCGTCGAAGAGAACTGGGGCTTCGGCGATGTCCGCTTCCCAGATGTCGTGATGCACGACCTGGTAATACCAGCGCAACTGACCGGTTTTGTTGTCGAGCGCGACCATGCAGTCCGTGTACAAATTATCGCCGGGGCGGTATTCTCCGCCGTATTGCGGGACGGCGTTTCCGGTGGCGTAAAAGTCGAGGCCGAGATCGGGATCGTAGACTCCATCGAGCCAGACGGCGCCTCCGCCGTGCAGCCATGCGTCGTTGTTTTTCGGCCACGTGTTGGAGCCTGGCTGGCCGGGCGACGGCACGACGTAAAAGCGCCAGGCTTCCTTGCCGGTTTTGGCATCGAAGGCGACGATCTGGCCGCGAAAGCCATAGTCCGCGTTCGTTCCAATTGAGACGATGCCGCCGGCGTAGAGCGGCGCGCCCGAAGCGCCGCCGGTTGGTTCGCCCGACTTAGGAGCGAGAGGGACTTGCCAGACGAGATCGCCGGTCTTCTCGTTGAGCGCGATCAGGCTGGTTTTGCCGGGATTCCAAATGCCGACGAAAACGAGCCCGTCACCGACCGCGACTCCTCCATGGCCCGTGGGGCCATCGGCCTTGTAGCGCCAAGCGATCTTGCCGGAGCTGAAATCGACGGCGTACACGTAAGGCGGCGCGGTGATGAACATTAGGCCGTCCGCGACGACGGGAGTGGCGCGAACCGAAGGCATGGGCTCGATCCCGGGCGTGGCCCAGGCGGCTCCGAGTTTGGTGACGTTTTGGGAATTGATTTGCGAGAGCGGGGAATAGCGCTGGTTGTCGTGGCCATTGACCGTGGACCATTGGGCGCGCCCGGTCCGCGCCACGAAGGCGATGCAAGCGGTTATCACAACCGCAGCGGCAAACATGCGGCTTGCGAACCGCCTCGATGGAGTTTCACGCATGGTTAACACTTCCTCTCGATCCATGATTGCCTTCCCAGAACCCAGAGCGATGAATCGTTCCACTTGTATACTTGCATCGTTCTATTGTTGTCAAGACAGCGTTGTTCTCCGGGAATGCGGCTGGATTCCGCCACCTTGCGAAAGCCCAGCGCCCGTCGGTTCGCTATTAGAAATTCGTATGTGGTGGAACTTTCAGGTACTTGCGTCATGTTCTATTCGACACGAGTTCGCGATTAACTTTCGCCGCACATTCGCCTGTATCCCGCGGGGGTACGGCCAACGTAGAAGGATCGAAAGGCTGCTGGGCTTCCAGCGCAGTGCGCGCGAGCGCACTGGGAGGCCCGGCTGAAGATCCGGGCGCTACGTCTAAATCTTGAGGCTGCGGAGCGGCGCAGTTGGTTGATACGTGGATGACACGCTTGGGCGGATTTATCCACTCGCCTTCGTCGTTGATGTGGGCGCAGGCGACGATGGCGCGGATCACGGAATCAGCAGTGGCGGGAACGACCATGGCTTGTTCGATGATGGGCGCGAGCGAGATTTTTAGATAGGTGGCGCGCTGGGCGAAAAGGCCGGTGGCGCGGGCATGGCGGTAGATGGAGGAGTGGTGAGCGATTCCGTAATCCTTGGCGATGGTTTCAGGGCTGCGCCAGTGGAGGAATTCGCGGTCGATTTCGTCGCGCTCGGCGTGACGGCAAACGGAGCATTTGCGATCGTGGCGGAAAGCCGAAGGAGGCACGCCACGGCGGCTGCGAACGCGTTTCTTGGGCTGCGGCGGCTGGTCCGAAGAGTCGCCGTCTTTTTCGTACAACCACTTCACGGCCCTATCAAGGGCCCGCTTGTCTGACATATTCCCCCTCCCACACAAGTACAGAAAAACTCCAGCTATAGCATTTCACGAAAGCCTACTTAATTTCGAAATAGTTTAGACCTGCGCAGGAAACGAAGCAGCGTCCCGGAGGGCGGCTACGCACGGCGAAGCGAATCATGTGCGCGTTGTACGGCGGACTTGGGCCGTGGCGCGAAAAGTTCGTGGCTCTACGCGCTGTCCGCGGGACGGCAGGAGGAGATCCACGCCGAACGCAGCCGCAAGCTAGAGCGGGGAGGCCAAAACGGCAGGGTCGAAGCGAGGAGGCTACGTGAGAGACAAGTAAATCCGCAGCCGCGAAATCCGATACCCAGCGAAGTGGATAACTTCCGGATTGCCGACTTATCGGGACTTGGCGCGAGAACTGTACGCCGCCCAATAGGCTTCGCCCATTCGCAAAAATTCTTCAAGTTCGAATTGCTCCCCACGGATCCCTGCGATTTTCAGCCTTTCAAAGCGCAAGTACAGCTCGTGGTATATGGCGTAGTTGAGGTGTCCGCTGATTTTGAGGGCCACGGGACCTGCTGACGAGGCAGTGATCGCCGCATCAGAAATATCGAAAACTTGTTCGTCCTTGCGCGTAATTCTAGACTCGAATTCGGTCCAGGACGCAGATTCCTCGCGCCACTTGGCCTGATACTCCGCAACGATCTTCCGCTGCTCTTCAACTGAAAGCCCATCTGGAAGTGAACAGCCGCCCGGCCATATAGCGTAACGAAGTACCCGCGCAGACTGAACCCCTTCCAAATCGAGAATGAATCTGAATCCCTGATCGAGCCTGTGAAACTTCCTCAAGTGTTCTATTTCGCAGGCTAGGGTCATAGTGCGGTCAAGCAGGTTCGATCCGATTGAAACGACCTGGGCGTCATGCAAGCTATCCCAAAGCGACACGGCATTCGCTGTAGGTGGCAAATTTAGCCAATCAATAATCGCTTGCTCCTCAAGGGGCATTACAGAGCCGTTTTTGAAGTCACTGCCGCCGATTCGCATGTGCTGCACTCCCAAACGTCTAATGCACTAGGAATGAGGCAGTTTACTCCTAGAGTCAGACCAATCGGGCGGTAAACGGGCTTACCGGAGATTTCAAGTAAAGCTTGATTTGTACGGTAAGCCGACTACTCAGGAGTTACGCCAGTCCACGCAGGAACGCTCACTGCGACTTATGGGCGCACACTCCAATAGATCTCTGTATCAGGCGTGCAGAAAAATCCTTCAAAATTTTCGACATTAGCGAGGTTGCTTTTGGATGAGCAAAGGAATGAGAAATGGCTGTCCCAGTGTACGGTCCATAAAATGCCGTGGTCGCGTGTGAAGATATTGCGTCGGTAGCGTGTTGAACTGTTGTCTTCCCTGACGTCTTCGATCCAATATAGCTTTCTTTCGGTTCCGAAGTCATCGCCGACCCAAACCCAATCATGGCCAAGCTGCTGAATGTAACCGAGAACGCTATCGTATAGAAAATCTGAAAAGTAGCCCTCTGGAGGCGGCAGGATGTCGTCTGAATCGCTAAGGGATTGGATTTTGTCTGCATATTCTTCGTTACACAGCTCCTTTCTGAGACCAAGAATCATGGATCGGAGCCCGATATCCACCGCTGCCATGGACGGGAGCCCTGCCTTAGTGACAACTTCTCCCCAAGGGACAGCGTCGCAGTTTTTAATTATGTTGGAACGTGTCGGATACGTTCCGGGTCTGAATTTTTCCTTTCCGACAGACACCGGTTTAATGAATGGGTGTAGGAGAACGTACGCTGCCTCAAAAACGTTCTCATAGTATTTCAACACCTTGCCATCATTCGGGCAGGTCGCAAAAGCATCGAGGATACGAAGAACGCGTTCTGACTTTGGCATAGCGGCGTATCGCGGGAAACATGGTAGTCGATATTTGGCCGTTTTCCTATCGTTGCGCCGAGCTAAGGCCTGAGTAACGGGCCATCCGGAAGTTGAGATCGCACCGGACAGCGGGTCTGCAACGAATTAGCGCGAACGGCAGCGGGCGTGGCTAGGGGCGTAGTTGTGGATCCGACTTAGTCACGTGAGTAGGAGAAAAGCAAAAGCAGATCCCTCACCGCAGTTCGCGAGGGGCGCGACTGGGTTCGGGATGACAGCGCGGTGCGAAGCGCGAGGGGCACCGTCAAAAGCGAACGGCAAAATCCGCACCCTTCGCGAACGACGCGAAGGATGCGGCACCCGAAAGTTCAAAGCAAAAGCAGATCCCTCACCGCAGTTCGCGAGGGGCGCGACTGGGTTCGGGATGACAACGTGGTGCGAAGCGCGAGGGGCACCGTCAAAAGCGAACGGCAAAGTCCGCAGCGAACGGCAAAGTCCGCACCCTTCGCGAACGACGCGAAGGATGCGGCACCCGAAAGTTCAAAGCAAAAGCAGATCCCTCACCGCCGTTCGCGAGAGGCGCGACCGGGTTCGGGATGACAACCTTACGTGTGAAGACAACCTTACGTGTGAAGACAGGCTTACGTGCAGGGTTGGCGGTGGCGGCGGGTGAGAGTTCTTTGATTTTTCGGGGCCTGGCCGTTCGGCAGGCGAGCTTCACGCTGGTAGATTTCTTCGGCGTGGGCGGCGAGGAGATCGAGGGAGCGTTCAACTTCGGCTCGTTGCTGACCTGCGAGCAACTGGCGCTGGTAGTCTTCGGCGACGGGAGCTATGTTTTGCAGGAGTGCTTCGCCTTTCTTGGTGAGGGAAAGCGACGAGGCGCGGCTATCGGCGGGATGCGCGGTCTTTTTGATTAGCTTGCGACGCAGCAGGCCGGTTAGCGAACGGCTGATCCAGGCCTTGTCGATGTGGGTTCTGCGGCTGATTTCATTCACGGAGATGGAGTGATAGGCGCCAAGGATAATCAAGATGCGCAACTCGGTGATTTTCACGCCGTAGCGCCCTTCGAAAGTGATTTTGCCGATGCGCATAAGCAAATCGGCGAGGCGGACGACGCGCACGGAGACGAGCTGAATGAGCGTGTCAATATGCGGAGCTCGGTCGCGGCGGTGCTCGGCTTTTACGGCCCCTGGCATCTGGCTCGGCTTGCGGATGCCTGGAGGGTCCATTTCCTTGCGACGCCCGCCTGACGGCCGGGCAGTCATAACGGGTTGCGCGCCGTCCACACTCATCGTCGTTTTTCTCCCGCGCCTTTCTCGCTGCTTTTCTACCACGCTTTTCGGCGCTGCTAACGTACGAGTATAGAAGAGCACAGGTGCGTGCCCAAGGTTGAATACGACAGAAACGGCATCTCATCAGGTATCGCTGCGCTAAAGGCCGCCGGCTGCATGGTCAAAATCCACACCCTTCGAAAAAATCGCGAAGAATGCGCTTCGACTCGGCTCAGGATAAAAGGCGGGCGGACGAGCGTCAGGCCCACTGGTCGATGGAGACGCCTCCCGAGGGGCCGAAGTCGGTAGCAAACCAAACGCTGGCGGTTTTTCCTCCGACAACTACCGAATGGATCTCCTTCGGATTGCTGAACGGCTTGATGAGCGAGGTGCCTGGAACATTTAACCAATCGGAATAAGGCTTCAGTCCTTGGCGCGCGAGAGGCGCCAGCATGCTTGCTACTATTGAATTGCCCCAATACGATTCGGCGGTTTTCTCCACGTTCTGCGAGAGCCATTCTCCCAGAGCTTCCTTGGAGTTAAATCCCTGGGCACCTTTGAGCAACTCGGCCACGGTGGGATCCATGATGATGGTGGCGCCCATTCCGGACAGCGACGACATGTAGTCGCGCATCAGGAACTGCGGCGCGTACTGCTGGGCGGCCCAGCCGGTGCTGTTGATGAAATTCCAGCCGTTGAAGATGGTCACGACGCTGTCGGTGGGTTTATGGCCCATTTGGACGTGTAGAGGCAGCCACCCATCCGGCAGAGATTCTTCGTTTTCGGCAAAGCAGAGATTGTCGTAGCGCAGTGGGTTGCTAAGGGAAGAGAAGCCGGTCACACCCTCGTGGTAGCCCTGAATGACTTTGTGAATCAGAGTCATCGATCGCCCGATGACGGAGTTCGCTTGGTTATCCGGCCCCAATGCGCCAATACCGGAATTCATCCCGATTTTATTGCGGATAGGCCCGTTGACCACGACCATCTGCGCGATCGAAGTGGTCGAGTCCATGTAGGGCACCCGGCTGGAGAGCGCCAGAATGACCGGCAAATACTCGGGCTTGGCACCGGACATGACCGCAACGGTGGCGACCTTCTCCACGCTAAATGGGCGGCGCGCGCCGAATGTTCCAGAGGCGGATTTTACGATTTCGTCGGGCCGGCGGCTGGTGCCTTTCAGCATGGCGGCGACTTTTTCTTCCGTCGGCAGGATGACCGGATTGTAGTCCGTCCAATACCTGGCGATGAAGAGGCTCTGCAAATTGTCAGGCGTATCCGGCGGAAGCATGCGCGGTTCGGGAGCCGCTGAACCCGGAGCAGGGCCGGAGAGTTTCTCTTGAGGAGTGAGCGGGACGGTGAGGGCGTCAACGATTGCTTGCATGAGAGGCTTGCCGCTGACTGAGTCCTTCCCGTCGATATCCTGAGCGATGACGGATGTTGGCTGGCCTGCAAAGGGGAAAGGGAATCCGACGAACCGAAGGGGCATGCCGCTATCGTGCTTGAAGTAGGCGCCCAGGCCGAAGGAAACGACGTTTTCACCGGCGACAGCGACGGTGGGGATGCGGTACTTGCGCTCGATTTCTCCTGCTTCGCGGCTCACGGCCGCGACGCAGCCGTGTCAACCAGCGACGCCGATAATTACGCCGTCACCGTGGTTAGCGGCGATCTCCTTCCAGAGGCCCGGATCGTCGGTGACGAAATTCCCGCCCTTCATTTTGTAGATGGTCTTCACGCCAGGCATGCGCTGCGCGAACCACCTCTGCATTTCGTGCTGAATGCTGCCGTTCTGCTGCATTCCTCCCCAGTCGAAATCCACGAGATAGATCGTCTTGCCTTGCAAGGTGCTGAGGCGAGGCGCCAGCGGCACGCGAATCGCGAGCTTGGTTTCGATTCCGGGGTTGAGCACGGAGACCAAGCCGTCCGATCCGCAACCGCCAGCCGCGGGAGCGGGCATGGGAGCCGTTCGTGCAAATAATGGTGTGCCAGCAACAAGAGCCGGGCTGGCACCGAGCAACGCCAACATGTTTCGTCGATCCATGAGCGCACCTCCTCCGCAGCAACGGCCACATGGCTGCCATACGGCCGCCAACGAGGGCAAGTACATCAGAGTAAAATGTAGTTGTCAAGACAACAGATTGCGCGGCGCGCCCGCGACCGGCTTGACAAACGATGGGGTCCGGGTATTTATTTCGATGGTTGTGATGGCGTCGAGGGGACGTCATGGTTAGCCCGAGCCGCGGCCCGTACCGGCAGTTCGCGCGTTCGATGGCGTGAAAAATAGATATACTCAAAGAAGGCTGCAGGCATACCTCCGTAGGCGAAGGCGCATACAATGTGGGGAATCTCAGAGGCGTGCTGGTGGAAGCGCAGGTGAATCTTGGGAACAACGAATATGAAATCAACCGCAACCGCGAAGGGCTTTCCGCGTCCTAGCTCGCTAAAAGTGGTACCGGGAACGGAACGCGCGCAGGCCGCTTATCCTTATTACATCCAGTTCACCAAAGAAGATGACGAGAGATTCTGGTTTTACAACTCAATGCATTTTCCGGAGCCGATGTGCGTCTTCGACATGGTGACGGCCGAGGCCGCTTACGTCGCGCTAGGTTCGGCGAACACGCGGGTCCATTCCTTGCCGACGACGCTGGGTATCGACTATCGAATCATCAACGGGCGAGTGTACATCGGCGGAAACGCGGTAACCGATCCGAAAGAAATCGAGCGGCGCACAGTGGAGTTTCAACGGCGGGCCTTCTATTACTACGCCAACTGGGAGCGGCTTTTCGCGCAATGGAAAGAAAAAATGCTGGCGTTGATTCACGAGGCGGAAGCTCTGCCGAAAATCGAGCTGCCTGAATTCGAGCCGATCGAACACGTTCACGCGGGGCGCGGCATCGCCTCGAATCATTACCTGCTGCAGACGTACCAGAAGACGCTAGAAGGTTACTTTCGGATGTGGCAGCACCACTTCGAATTTCTGCTGCTCGGCTATGGCGCTTATCTGACGTTCTTCGACTTTTGCAAGAAGGCGTTTCCGGAAATCAGCGATCAGACGGTGGCGCGGATGGTGGCGGGCATCGAAGCAGAGATTTTCCGTCCGGATGACGAACTGCGGCGCCTGGCGAAATGCGCGATCGATCTGGGAGTTGAAGACCAGTTCCGCACAGGAGTGGCGCCGGATACGGTCATAAAATCCCTGAAGGAATTGGGCGAACGCGGCGAAGCGTGGCTGCAGGAACTCGCCATCTCACGCGATCCCTGGTTCAACATCAACGTGGGCGACGGCTTCTATCATTACCATCGCTCGTGGAACGACGATCTTTCGATGCCGTTCGCGGCGCTGCCCGGCTACATTGCCAATGCAAAAAAGGGCGAACGGCTGGAGCGGCAGACCGACCGGTTGATGGCGGAGCGGAAGCAACTGATCGCGGATTATCGCGAACTGCTGGAGACGGACGAAGACCGGGCGGCCTACGACCAGATGATCACGCTGGCGCATCGCGTGTTTCCTTACGTCGAGGGACACAAATTTTACTGCGAGCATTGGTACACGAACCTCTTCTTTAACAAGATTCGTGAATTCGGCGTGCTGCTGGCGCAACACGACTTCTTCCCCAACACCGAGGATGTGTTTCAACTGAGCCATTACGAGCTGGAGGCCGCGATTATCGACCTGATGACCGCATGGTCCAACGGCTCGCTTCCGCGCGGCCCCGAGATTTGGCCTGGGATCGTGCGCGAACGCAAAGCGGCGATAGCGGAATGGTCAAAGCACGACACTCCACCGGCGCTTGGTCCGGTTCCCGATATCATCGACGATCCCGCAATCGTTATGCTCTGGGGCATCACGCGCGAAAATCTCGACACCTGGTTAACGGCCGGCGAACAGCCCGACTCAAATGAAATCCGCGGATTCGCCGCGTCGAATGGCGTGGTGGAAGGAATCGCTCGCGTTGTGAAATCGGTGGACGAGATTGGCCGCTTGCGCCATGGCGACATTCTGGTCTGCCAGGTAACCAATCCGAGTTGGGCGCCTGTATTTCAGAATATTGCCGCCGCAGTGTCGGACATCGGCGGTTCCATGAGCCACGCGGCAATTGTGGCCCGTGAATACGGATTGCCTGCCGTGGTGGGCACCGGTACCGCTACGCAGAAAATCAAAGACGGCCAGCGCATTCGCGTTGATGGAGGCCGCGGCGTGGTCACTCTTCTTGAATAGGTGAGATCTGGTGCCGTCTTCAGAAACCATAGGGTGGTTCGCAGATGTCGGGTTAGTCGACCGCCTGACCGTTGGCGGCAAGGGCGGTTCGCTAGGCGAGTTGACGCAGGCGGGTATCGCTGTTCCGGCGGGATTCGTGGTGCGCACCGCGGCTTTTGAGCGCTTTTTGGCGAGCATCGAAAAGGACGAGCCGATTCGAGCGCAGGTGGAGGCGCTCGGCAGCCAAGAGCTGAAAAAAATTACCGCTGTTTCTGAACAACTGCGCGAACGAGTGGAAAGCGCATCGCTGCCGGAGGATCTAAATTCGCAAATTCTTGCCGCGCTCACCGATCTTTGCGGGAAGGACAATAACCCTCCGCTGGCGGTGCGCTCATCGGCGACCACGGAAGACGCCGCCGATGCGAGCTTTGCGGGCTTGCAGGACACGTATCTGTGGGTGATCGGCGCGCAGGACGTCTTGGAGTGCATTCGCTCTTGCTGGGCCAGCCTTTACTCGGTTCCATCGATCGCCTATCGACGCAAGCACGGGATTCCGGAAAACGCGGTGGCAATGGCTGTGGTGGTACAAGGCATGGTGAACGCGCGAAAGGCGGGAGTGATGTTTACGCGCAGCCCGCAGACGGGAGACCGCTCGGTAGTAACGATCGAAAGCGCCTGGGGACTGGGCTCGGCTGTGGTGAGCGGGGAAGTAACTCCCGACCGATTCGTGGTCGCCAAGATCACTGGAGAGATTTTGGTACGCGAGATTTCCGACAAGCATGTGCGGCATCTGCCTTCGCCGAGTGGAGGCGTGGAAGAGTTCGAGACTCCGGAGGATCTTCGGCGCGCGCCATCCCTGACTGATAAGGAGCTACTTGAGTTGAAGGACCTCGCGCGCGTGGTGGAACGCCACTATGGCAGGCCGCAGGATATTGAATGGGCCATCGACCAGTTGGGGAAAACGCTGCTGTTGCAGAGCAGGCCCGAAACGGTTTGGTCGTCCAAGCAGCTTACGCCCGTTGCCAAGCCCGCGGAGGATCCACTGCAGCATGTGATGAAAATTTTCGGGGGCCGGCGATGACATTGAGCGCCAAGGACGTGGCCGAGATACTGCGGCTGCTCGACTCTTCGAGCTTCGACACGCTGTCGCTCGAAATGAATGGCGTGAAGCTGAATCTGCGTCGTGGCTCGGCCGGGGTCGCGCGAGAAACTATCGATTCCGCGGGTGCTGTGTCCGCTCCGAAACCAGCAGACGAATCGCAGACGGACCGTCCGCGCGCGGAGCCGCGAAAAGCGAAACCGCCGTCGGAGGCTGGGCTCAGAGATGTTGCATCTCCGCTGCTCGGCATTTTTTATCGTGCGCCAAAACCTGGAGAGCCGCCTTTCGTTGAGGCGGGCGCGAAGGTGGATGAGGACACGGTGATAGGCATCATCGAAGTGATGAAGCTCATGAACTCGGTGCGCGCGGGCGTGAAGGGGCAGATCGCCGAAGTGTTAGCTGAAAATGGCGCGCTAGTGGAATACGGGGAGATTCTGATGCGCGTCCGGCCGGGTGCCTGACGATGGCGATCCGGCGGGTACTGATCGCGAACCGCGGGGAAATTGCCGTTCGCGTGATGCGCACATGCAAGGCGCTTGGAATAGAAACGGTTTTGGCGGCTTCCGAGGCTGACTTGGACTCGCTGCCCGCGCGCTTGGCGGATCGCACGATCTGCATTGGACCGGGGCGCGCTTCGGATAGCTATCTCAAAGTTGAAACGATCGTGCAGGCGGCGCTTGGGGTGAAAGCGGACGCCATTCATCCAGGCTACGGATTTCTTTCCGAGCGTCCCGCATTGGCGCGAGTTTGCGAAGAGGAAGGCGTGATTTTCGTCGGGCCTACGGCCGCCCAGATTGAGGCGGTTGGCGATAAATTGAGGGCTCGCGCGGAAGCTGAGGCGGCGGGCGTTCCGACGGCTCCGGGCGGCGCGGTTGAGATGATCGGCGAAGCGATGGTGCTGGGCCGGGAAATTGGTCCGCCGCTTTTGATCAAAGCTGTGGGAGGCGGCGGCGGCCGCGGCATGAAGCGGGTGGACCGCTTGGAAGATTTGTCCGCGGCGATGGATATGGCCGCGGCGGAAGCAGGCGCCGCGTTTGGCGACTCGCGCGTGTATCTGGAACGCTTCGTCGCGCGAGGGCGGCACGTGGAAGTGCAGATTCTCGGCGACGGCAAAGGCGGCGTGATTCATCTTGGCGAACGAGACTGCTCGGTGCAGCGCCGCTATCAAAAGCTGATTGAAGAAACGCCTGCCCCTGGTCTGACCTCGGATTTTCGCAGGCGCATTCACGAGGCGGCTGTGCAGTTTACGGAGCGGCTCCGCTACCGCAGCGCGGGGACGGTCGAATTCCTCGTCGACGAGGACCGCGGCGCATTCTATTTTCTGGAAATGAACGCTCGCATACAGGTGGAACATCCGATTACTGAGGCAGTCACCGGCGTCGATATTGTGGCGGAACAGATTGCAATTGCGGACGGCAGCGGGCTGCGCTTGCAGCAAGATGACGTTTGCCGCGAGGGCTCCGCGATCGAGTGCAGGATCAACGCGGAAGACCCGGAACGCGATTTCCATCCGAGTCCCGGCACGGTGCGAGAAGCGGTGTGGCCGTCGGGCGAAGGCGTTCGCGTTGATACGTACATTAGGTCCGGCGCGCGCATCTCGCCATTTTACGACTCGCTGATGGCCAAAATTATCGTGCATGCGGCTGACCGCCCGCATGCGCTCGAACGAATGCGGCGGGCGATAGCGTCCACCAAGATCGACGGCGTTGCCACAAACATCGCGTTTCATCAAGAGGTGTTGAGAGACGCGGAATTCCAAACAGGCGGCGTGGACACGTCGTATTTGCCGCGCTTCCTGGAAAGACGGCGCGAAATGCAGGAGGCGCGCGCGCATGGCTAAGGTGCAAATCGTCGAGACGTCTCTGCGGGACGGCAACCAGTGCCTTTGGTCGGCGCTAGGGGTCGATACGGCAAAGACTCTGACGATTGCTCCGGCGATGGATCGCGTCGGATTCAAGGCGATCGACTTCACTACATCAACGCATATGGGCGTCGCGGTTCGATACAAAAAAGAAGATCCGTGGGAACGCATTCGGCTGATGGCTAAAGCCACACCGAATACGCCGCTGCAATTCCTCTCCACGGGTTTTCGATTTATCTCCTGGCAAACGGCCAGTCCTGAGTTCATGGGCCTCGCATTTAAAACGCTGGTCAAAAATGGCATGCGCCGGTTTGCGCTGGCCGATCCCATGAACGACGCCGATTCAAACGTAGCCTGTGCGCGCATGATCAAAGCGGCTGGTGGCGAATACGTAGTGGGTGCGCTCGTTTTCACGCTGAGCCCGATTCATGACGATGCGCACTACGTCGCGCGCGCTCGCACGTTGGCGAATAGTCCGGATGTGGACGCTGTGTATATCAAGGACCCGGGCGGCTTGCTCACGCCGCTTCGCGCACGCACTCTGATTCCCGCCGTGGTTGCGGCGATCGGTAACAAGCCGCTGGAACTTCATTCGCATTGCACAATTGGCGTGGGCGAGTTGACGTACATGGACGCGCCGCAGTGGGGCGTTAGCGCCGTGCAGTGCGCTTCGGGCGCGGCCTCGGACGGCATTTCGAATCCGCCGTCGGAGCGCGTGGTTTCCAATCTGCGCGGGCTCGGCCATCAAATCGATATCGACGACGAAGCGCTGGCGGAAGTCAGCCGCTACTTCTCGCGGCTCGCGGAAGCAGAGGGCCTTCCAGCCGGCCATCCTCAGGCATTCGACGCAGCTTATCTACATCATCAGCTTCCTGGCGGAACGATTGGGACGATGCGCCGCCATCTCGCTGAGATGCGAGTCTCGCATTTGGAAGGCGCGGTAATCGAGGAACTTGGCCGCGTGCGCCAGGAACTGGGCTGGCCGATTGTGATGACTCCATTTGCGCAGATGCTGATCACCCAGGCGGTGCTGAACGTGACTTCGAAAGAACGCTACAGCGTGATTCCCGACGAAATCATTCGCTACGCGCTGGGAAAATTCGGGCGTCCGAATGTGGCGATCGCGCCTGAGGTGATGGACCGGATCGAGTCGTCTTCGCGCGCGCGGGAACTTCGCCAGGAACTGGGTATGCCGCCGCTTCCCGAGTTGCGCCAGCGCATCGGCCCTGAACTGAGCGACGAAGAATTTCTTCTGCGCGCCACGATGCCCGCCGGTCAAGTGGACGCGATGAAGCAGGCGGGTCCCGCGGAGCGGACCTACGATCCCGAAAGCGTTCCAGTGCTAAACCTCATTCGGCAACTGACGGCCCGGCGAGACATCACTTATCTTTCAATCGAGAAATCCGGGTTCAAGCTCGAACTGCGCGGCGAACCTACTGCGGTGGAGGCGCAGGGATGAAATCTTCGCGCAACGGCTGGAAGGAGCCGCTGGGAACCGTCGGGGGCTTCATGTTCGATCTGGACGGCACGCTGATTCTGAGCGATCGTTCGCTTGGAGGATACCGGTTGCTGCCGGGCGCCGTCGAAACTCTTAGCAAGTTGCAGTCTCGCGGCACGCCATTCGTGGTGCTCACAAACGGCACAGCGTATCGAGTGTCTGAACAAGCGCCAAAACTGCGCGCTCTGGGACTGCCCATTCCCGACGAGGGGTTGCTGACGCCCAACACGGTTGCGGCTGACCTGATGTTGAAGCGGGGCGTGAAACGCGTGCTGGTGCTGGGCACTCGGGGAGTGGGCGAGGCGCTGGCCGAGTCCGGTTTCGAAACGATTTTCACGGGTCAAGATCGCGCCGAAGAGGTGGATGCAGTTTATATCGCGTGGCATCCGGAATGCGGGATGAAGGACATCGAGGTGGCTTGCAAAGCAATCTGGAATGGCGCGGTGCTTTACGTCGCTTCCGACGTGCCGTTCTTCGCGACCGCTGGCGGCAAGACCATGGGATATTCGCACGCGATCACCGCGGCTGTACGCAAAATCACGCGAGCTCCGATGATCCTCACCGGTAAACCTTCCTTGAACGCGCTGAAGTTGGTTGCGAAAAGGCTTGGAATTCCGATGCGCCGGGTCGGAGTTGTGGGCGACGATCCACTGGTGGAAATGATTATGGCGCGGCGGGGCAAAGCCGTCGGGTTTGGCGTGACCACTGGAATGTCGACCGAGCAACACTGGGCCGCGCAGCCGCGCACCCGGCGACCGCATCGCATCGTGCGCGAACTCGCGGAGATCCTGCGAATCACTAATTCAGTCGCATAGCACGGCAGCGAAGAAAAGTTGGTGGACGTGGCCGGGATCGAACCGGCGACCCCCTGCTTGCAAAGCAGGCAGGAATTCAATCTAAGTCGTTGCTTCGGTTGCGCTTATCACTTTCCAGCTCTTCTTAGGTTGCTCCAAGATTGCTCCAAAACTCAGGTTCGATCAGCAAGGCCTGTCGCACCGCAAGCCAATTCTCACCCTCCTTAGCTGCACCCAATCCCGCACCCAAACTTCCTCTCCTTGCCTCCAAAACCGTTTGCATGAACCCGCGCTAATGTGTACACTAAGGTGTACATAAGGAGCAGTGCCCATGACTACAATCAAAGTCGGTGTTCGCGAATTTCGCGAACGCATCGCAAGCTTCCTAGAATCGGATACTCCAGTGGCCGTCACCCGGCGCGGCGAAACCGTTGGTGTCTATGTTCCCACACGTCGGAAGCATCCGAAGGCAGCCGAGCTTTCTGAACTCAGAGCCGCTGCGGACCGCCTCGCGAAAGCACTCTCGGATGTTGACGAAGAAGAGATCGTCACCGAGTTCAAAGAAGTGCGGCGGCGCGGCAAGGGCGCAGCCCGCTGAGATGATTATCCTCGACGCGAACATTCTCATCCGTGCCGTGCCGTGCTGGGCCGCCGTGTTCGGGAGCTCATCGACACCTACGCTGCCAAGGGTGTCCGATTCTTCGCTCCCGATGTTGCTTTCGCGGACGCCGAGAAATATCTCCCTCCTCTCCTAAAGAAGCGTGGTAAACCGCACGATCTTTCCGGTCCACTTGGCTATTTGCGACAAATCATTGAGCCAGTCACTCCCGAAATTTATGCACCCTTTGAAAGTGAAGCCCGACTCCGCTTACGCGGTCGCGACGAGGATGACTGGCCCGTGCTGGCCGCCGCGCTCGGATTGGCGTGTGGCGTGTGGCGTGTGGTCCGAGGACGCGGACTTCTTTGGAACCGGAATCGCAGTCTGGACTACAAATCGCATCGAGATTTTTCTTAAAGAACAAGTGAAGTCAATTGCGTCTCAGGAAGAATGATTCTTGCGGCCCGGAGGGGTAACAGGCATGACCAAAACGATTCAGGTTGAGGAGGGCAGAAGTAACGTTTCGCCGACATCGGTCTGCCCAATCCCGAAAAACGTCTCGTTAACGCCGAGCTTGCGATCCACATTAACGAAATGCTTCGTGCGCGGCGACTCACCCAAACTCGCGCCGCCCACATGCTGAAGATCGACCAACCAAAAATCTCCTGGCTTTTGCGTGGTCAGCTTTAGGGCTTCTCGACCGGGCGTCTCATGCATTTTCTGAATCTACTTGGCCGAGATGTTGAGATCACGGTAAAGCCCGCCCCACGCTCTCGCCGTCCGGGGCAGCTTCGGATTGTCGCTCGCTAGCGTGAACGCCCCTCTACTAACGCGCACATCTCCTAGCCTCTCCGTTATAATGCGCTCCGGCCCGCTCGGTCTAAAACGCGGTAGTTATCTGTCAGATCTCGCATGAAGAACATTTTCCGCTGGTGGAAGAAGCCAATTTCGACGCCGATTACCGGCTCACGTGCCGACCCAACCGAACAGTTGCGCATGGCCATGTGCCTGAATCCAAGCAGGCGAAATAGATTCCGCCTCCTCGCGGCTACTGATCTTGATGAGATTCCACACGCCGAGGAACGTACCGGGCAG
>JBOGMW010000047.1:0-20431 GCA_050746805.1 Candidatus Acidiferrales bacterium
AAGGGGCAGGACCGCGTGCGCGCGTACCTGCACAAACTGCCTGAGCTCAAGTACGGGACACTATTCAACCACATGCAACTGCAGCCGAAAATTGACGTGGCGCCCGATGGAAAGACGGCGGAGGGCCGCTGGCGCTCGATCATGCAGGTCGGCATTCTGCATCGATCCGCACAGTGGGGAGAAGCGACTTACGAGAATGAGTACGTGAAAGAGGATGGCGTATGGAAAATTAAAAAACTCCATGCCTACTTCACTTATTACGTGAACTACTACAAGGGTTGGGATCAGGGTGGCGATCCGCCTCCGGGACCGATTCCTGGATTCCCGCCGGACGAGCCTCCAACAGAGACGTACAAGCTTTATCCAGACGTTTACGTGCCGCCGTATCACTACAAGAATCCGGTGACCGGCAAATAAACGAGCCCAGACGCAACGGTTGAAACGCGGATTTCTGAAACCACATAGCGTCCATCAACCAACTGGCCTGAATTCGCCACTAGTCGGGTGGAGAGTTACTTGACAAGGCGCAACCCCTTGTCTAGCATGGAGTTCCGCTCAGCAGGAGGCATTTGTGATCAAGCTCGATATCGTTAACGCCATCGTTGCAAAAACCAACATACCCCGGAGTAAAGCGGAACAAGCGGTCGAAGGCGTCTTTGAAGCGATGAAAGTAGCGCTCGGCGGCGGCCGCCGGATCGAACTGCGGCGCTTTGGTGTCTTCAACGTAAAGCCTCGCAAGACCGGGATCGGGCGCAATCCTCGCACGGGGCAGCAGGTGAATATTCCTCCAGGCAAAGCGGTGCGGTTCAAGCCAGGCAAGGAACTTCAGTCGCTCCCAGCCTCCTCAACCAAATCGTAGCGCGTCGATCGAGCGTAGCAGCGGTGTCTGGGCGCCTCCGCGCGCGCCCCCATTTACGCCGTTTCGCAACGTAGCGCATCCAAAGGATATGAGCACTTTTCCTAAAGGTATCGGCCGCGCATGAGCGAAAGCAACGCAAACGGCCGAATTCCCGTTGAGATCGTCGACCCGCAATTTCGGGTGTTGAGTGATCAGCCGAGGAGTTTCGTTGTCTCGCCCCGCAGGCAGAAACTGTGGCCTTCGCTGACCCTTTTTCTGCTGACGCTGGTTTCCACGCTTCTCTTCGGGATAGATTACGCGCAGTCCTACGCGCAGGGCGTGGTGCCGTTTTCCGGGAGCCAAAGCATCTTTTCCGGTTTCGAATCAGCTTGGTATCACCCGGCGACGATTTTGTTGGGCATTCCGTTTTCGTTCACGCTGCTGCTGATTCTGCTCTCCCACGAGTTGGGACATTTTTTTGCGGGACGTCATTACGGCATCGATGTCAGTTACCCTTATTTTATACCCGCGCCAGATTTCTTCGGCACCTTTGGGGCCGTGATTGCGATTCGGTCGCCGATTCCCACGCGTAAAGCGCTATTCGACGTGGGTATCTCAGGCCCGGTGGTGGGATTCTTGTTCGCGGTTCCAGCGATGGCGTGGGCCGTGGCCACCGCGAAGATCGTTCCGGGAGTGCAGGCCAACGCGGCGATTCATTTCGGGAGCCCGCCGCTAATTTTGCTATTCGATTGGATGTTTCATCCCGGCGTGAACACAAACTGGATTCTGCTCGGCCCCGTGGGATGGGCTGCATGGGTGGGATTGCTCGCAACCGCCATGAATCTCCTGCCGATGTGGCAGCTCGATGGCGGGCACATCGTTTATAGCCTGACTAGCCGCCATCATCAGCGTATTTCGCTGGCCATCGGCCTTGCCCTGATTGCGTTGGGCGTTTACGGGTGGACGGGATGGGTACTTTGGGGAATCATTCTGGTGGCGCTCTCCCTTCGATTCCGGCATCCGCCTTTGATGAACTCATGGGAGCCGCTCGACGCCTCCCGCCGAATGTGGGCCATCGCTGCGCTAGCGATTTTTGTGCTGAGCTTTACGCCGTGGCCAGCGCGATGATCGCGAGTGGTCGCAAGCGCTCCGCTCGAAACCCAGTCACGACAAATTGGTGGGATCGACGTCGACGATCACGGCGGTGGGTGGAATCTCGTGAGAAGCGCAAAAATCCAAGCAGCCCGCAAGAGCTTGCCCCAACGCCGCGCGTTGGGTCGACTTCAAGATAAACTGAAAACGGTATTCTCGTCGCAGGCGGGCGAGCGGAGCCGCAGCGGGCCCCAGGATTTTCATCCCGCGCTTTTCGTACGGCGCTAAGTACGCGGCCAGCACTCGCGACCATCGAATGGCATTTTCGATTTTGCGGTCGCGCACCAGAACGCTCGCCAGAGCCGTGAATGGCGGATAATGCAGCACGCGGCGGAAATGCGCCTCTTTTTCAAAAAATGAGAGATAGTCCTGCTGCGCGGCTAGTTGGATGGCGTAGTGCTCGGGATAGTGAGTCTCGACGAGCACTTCTCCGGCAAGTTCGCCGCGGCCGGCGCGCCCCGCAACCTGGGTGAGCAACTGGAACGTACGTTCCGCGGCGCGAAAATCGGGGCGGCCAAGCGCCAAATCGGCGGCGATGACTCCGACTAGCGTCACACGCTGAAAGTCGTGGCCCTTAGCAACCATTTGCGTGCCGACGAGAATGTCCAGCTCGCTTTTGGCGAACGCGCCCAGAACTTTCTGGTACTCGCGTTTGGTGCGTACGGTATCGCGATCGAGCCGCGCGATTCGCGCATCGGGAAACGTCTCGCGAAGATATTCCTCCACACGCTCGGCGCCGTCTCCCACGAAATACATATACTCGCCGGTGCATTTCGGGCACTGCTTCGGCGGCTTGGCGATGTAGCCGCAATAGTGGCATTCAAGACGCTGGCGGGTTTTATGGTAGGTGAGCGCTATGCTGCAATTCTGGCACTGCACGAACGCTCCGCAACTGCGGCATAGCAGCGACCAAGAATATCCGCGGCGGTTGATCAGCACCATCACCTGGGTTTTGTCGGCCAGCCGGATCGTGATTGCTTGCCGCAAGGCTTTGGAAATGGGTGCGGCGCGATGATGGACGCGGAAATCCTCGCGCAGATCCACGATACGGACTTCGGCAAGAGGGCGGCTTTCAACTCGCGAGGCCAGCCGGAGCAAACGGTATTTTTCAGCGCGCACATTGTGATACGTCTCAAGCGAAGGCGTAGCAGAGCCAAGCAAAGCGACGGCGCCTTCGAGGCGGGCGCGGTATACGGCCGTATCGCGCGCGTGGTAATGCGGATTTTCCTCCTGCTTGTAAGCCGATTCCTGTTCTTCATCGACGATGATCAGGCCCAAATCCTCGACCGGCGCAAACACAGCGGAGCGGGTGCCAACCACGACGCGCGCTTCTCCGCGTCGGACGCGCCACCATTCGCGCGCACGTTCGCTATCGGCCAAGCCACTATGGAGCACTGCGACGCCCTCGCCGAAGCGTGCGCGCACCAGACGACCGACCCACAGTGTCAGCGCGATTTCCGGAACGAGAACGATGGCCGATTTGCCGCGCGAAAGTGCCGCGGCGATCGCGCCCAGATAAACTTCCGTCTTTCCGCTGCCGGTGACGCCGTGCAACAGGCCGGCGGTGAATTGCCCGCTGACCAGCCAGCGCCAGATTTCTCCGAGAGCTTCGTTCTGTTCAGCGTTGAGCACGTTTGACGGCGGCGCGAAATCCGTATCCCACGGATCTTCGGCCGCGGTGTGCGGCTCGTCCCATATGCTGAGCAATCCTCTCCTCTCGAGGCGCGCGACGGCTGCGCGGGAGATGCCAGTCTTTTCGAGCAGCAGTGGAAGTGGCAGTGGCCCGTGCGTTGACGTGAGTGTTTCGCGGATGCGTTGTTCGGCTGGCGCAGCATCTGCCGTCAGTTCATTTCGCGCGGCTGTCGGATTCCACGCGACGATTTTCTGCGTACGCGTTTTGCGGTCGCGCAGCACGTCAAGCGCGGTCAGGTGCCCGAGGCGGACGAGTTGTTCGGCGATATCTCCATTTACCCGCTTGCGGCTGGAGGCCGGTTGTTCCAGCAAGCGAAGCAGGAGAAATTCGTGCTGCTCGGTATCGGTACGCTCTTCGGCGGCAACTAACTCGCCCAGATACGCGCGGCCCGTATCGGTGAGTGCGTATTCGCGGTCGCGGCGGAGCTCGATTTCTGGCGGTAGCATGGCGCGCATCGTTTCGCCGATGGGCGCAGCGTAGTAGCGGCTGATCCACTGCCCCAGTGCTATTAGATTCCGTGTGAGCGCTGGAATGGAATCCATCGCGCTGGCGATTTCTTTTATCTGCGAGGTGGCCGGCGCCGCTGCTGGCGGCAACTGCGATTCGGTAATGCCCACACCAATCATGGCGCGTCGGCCAAACGGCACGACCAGCCTGCGGCCAACGAGGCATTCGCCGTCTAGCGCCAGCGGCACGGCGTACGTGAATGCCGAGCGCAGCGGTACGGGAAGCGCGACTTCGCAGTAACGGGATGCCATCGGTGCGGATAGTGTAGCAGAGCGAGAAATTCGTATGGCGGGGTGTAAATCGAGCGGTCTAGGACGATTTTGTCTTCTTCGCCGGCCGCAGCCCGAGGACCGCCATCACTTTTTGCAAATCCTTCCATACTTCGGCTTTGGCAGCTGGATTGCGCAACAGATAGGCAGGATGATAAGTGGCGATCAATTTCGCGCCGCGAAACTCGAACCATTCGCCGCGGAAACGCGAAATGCCCTGCGCAGTGTTGAGGAGCGTCTGCGCCGAGCAAGCGCCCAGGCAGCAGATCACTTTGGGGTGAATCACGTCTAGCTGGCGAATCAGATAAGGCGAACAGGTGGCGGTCTCGTCTTTTTCCGGCAAACGGTTTTCGGGCGGGCGGCATTTCACTACGTTGCAGATGTAAACGTCCTGGCGGCGCAGACTCATCGCCTCGATCATCTGCGTCAGCAGCTTGCCGGCGCGCCCGACAAAAGGCTCGCCTTGTTCATCTTCATCGCGGCCTGGGCCTTCGCCAACGAACACCAACTGCGCCTTCGGATTGCCTACACCGAAGACGATTTGCTTGCGAGCCTTATGCAGCTTGCAACGCGTGCACCTCGGAGTGATGTCTTCGCGGATGCGATCGAGCGAATCATTCTCAATGCGCTCCTCGAATAGAGACGCACCTGCGACCTGCGGAATAATTGCCGGTGACGGCGCGGATTTTGGCATGGTTGCCTCCGGTACAAGTGCACCCTGCGCTCCGGCGGAGGCAGCAGATGATGGGACCACTGGCGCGGAAGCAGGAATTGGCTCGATGTTCTGCGTCCGCGATGAGTCGCGATCCAGGTAAAAAGGCCCCAGGCCTAGTTCGTCGGCGTAGCGTAGCCAGGCTTCCGCTCGCGAATTGTTCATTGAGCCTTTCGAATCCGCTATCAGCTTCGAGATGATTGCTGCGGTTGCAAGCACACTATAACAAAGGGCAGCGGATGGCGCGGGCAGAAAAGCGTCGCGAACGAAGGCCGCGAAATTCGAATTGGCGGATGGGAACTAACGCTTCTGAATTTCCAGGACGCGATCGAGTATGCGGTTGGCGACTTCGAATTTCGTAAGTTTGGGCAGCTCAATTTCCCGTCCATCGCGCATGAATAGCGTGACGATATTTGTATCACCGTCGAAGCCCGCGCCTTCCTGCGTAACATCGTTAGCCGCGATCATGTCCGCGCCTTTGCGCGCCAACTTCTCGCGAGCACTTTCAACGACGCGGGCGGTTTCGGCTGCGAAGCCGACAAGAATCTGGCGTGAGCCGGTGCCGTTGTCGCGGCGGTTGCGCCCAAGCTCGGCGAGAATATCCGGCGTGGGCTCCAGTTCCAACGTGAGGCGTTCGCCAGCGCGCTTGATCTTTTGCGCCTGTGTCGCCGCTGGGCGGTAATCCGAAATCGCCGCCGCCATGATCACGACGTTCGCTCCTGCAGAATGTTCGCGCACGGCATCACGCATCTCTTCCGTGGTGCGCACGGGCATCCAATCGGCGCCCTGCGGCGTTGGCAAATTCGTGGGACCGCTGACGAGAACAACGTGGGCGCCGCGCCGCAGCGCTGCTTCGGCGAGCGCGTAGCCCATCTTTCCGGACGAGCGATTGCTAAGGAAACGCACCGGATCCACGTCTTCGCGGGTAGGCCCGGCGGTAACCAGAACCATTTGGCCCTCGAAATCGTGCCGAAGCCCCAGCACGCTGCAAACTTTTTCAACAATCGCTTCGGTGGCGGCCAGCCGGCCGGCACCAACCATTCCGCAAGCCAGATAACCTTCACCGGGTTCGACGACGTGCACGCCGCGCGCGCGCAACGTGGAAACATTTTCGCGCGTGGCCGGGTGTTCCCACATGTTGACGTTCATGGCCGGTGCGACGACTACAGGCGCTTTCGTCGCCAAATAGAGAGTGGTCAGAAAATCACTAGCGATCCCGTGGGCGAATTGCGCAAGGACATCCGCGGTGGCCGGCGCAACCAGCAGTAGATCGATGCGTTGCGCGACGGCGATGTGTTCGATGGCGCTTTCGACGTTAGCAGGCGCGGCGTCGTCGCGCGCGAACATTTCAGTGATTACTTTATTTCCGGTAAGGGCTGCGAAGGTGAGCGGAGTGATGAATTCCTGCGCGCCACGAGTCATCAACACCTGGACGTCGAGCTTTTCTTGCTGCAGGCGGCGGACGAGTTCCGCGGACTTATATGCCGCGACACCACCTGTCACGCCGAGAGCGATTTTCATAGCGCGTCAATCCACTGTTGGACCGAGCATTCGGACCGCTGTTTGCGCCAGTGTTCCCACAGCCGCCCGGGTACAAACTCCGACAGGCGCCGGGACACCGAGCTTACTTGCGGTGCTTGCCGTCCCGGCCCTCAGCCCCTTCGGGCACTTCCGGCAACTGGTATTCGAGGCGGCCTTGTAGCAATTCTTCTTCAGCGATCCGCGTATTCTTGCGAGAATGCGGGTTGTCCACCAGGGGGCGCCCACCGATCATGAGTTGGCGGGCGCGACGCGCCACAAGAACTACATAGGCGAATTTGCTGTCCGGTGCCTGAGTAAGAGCCATTTATGAATCAGCCTCCAAATGTCTTCACGATCTCGCGGATGTGATGCTCCTGCCGCGTGATGCGGCAACGCGAAGCCAGCGTGATGGCCTGCACCTCACGCCCGGCGCGTTCGAGATCGTCATTGATTACCGCATAGTCGTAACTTGGATACTTCAACATTTCCTGCCGCGAGCGCTCCAATCGCCGGCGGATTTCGTCCTCGGAATCCTGCCCCCGGGCGCGTATACGCTGCTCCACGTCCGCGCGGGAGGGCGGCACCACAAAAATGGCCACCGCTTCCGGTAGCTTTTGCTTTACCTGTAGCGCGCCTGCTACATCAATTTCGAGGACCAGATCCTTGCCTTCGGCGAACGCCCGATCCAGCCACTTCTTCGGAGTCCCGTACCAATTCTTCCCGAAAACCTGCGCGTATTCAAGGAACTCGCCCCGTGTCACCATCTGCTGGAATTCGGCTTCGGTGACGAAATTGTACCACTTACCTGCGTTTTCCGTCCTGCGCGGTGGGCGCGTTGTACACGAAACCGACAGCATGGTTCGCGGCAGCTCCAAAATTTTCTGCACCAGGGTCGACTTTCCGGAACCGGAGGGGCCGGAAACGATGATCACCAATGGCGCAGGCGGAGTCATTCGATATTTTGGACCTGTTCGCGGATCTTTTCGATCTCCGATTTCACTTCCAGTCCCAGTTCCGTGATTTGCAGGCCCTCGGTTTCGCTTCCGGGCGTCTTCGAAAGCAGCGTGTTGGCTTCGCGTTGCATTTCTTGCAGCAGGAAATCGAGTTTTTTGCCCACGTCCGCGGAACCGGACAGCATCGATTCGAACTGACGGATGTGGCTGGCCAGCCGCGTGAGTTCTTCAGATACGTCGCTGCGTTCAGCGGCGAGAGATGCCTCTTGGACGATGCGTGCCGGGTCGAGAACCGTATCTCCGAGCAGTTCCTTAAGCCGGGCTTCCAGCCGACGCGCGTACGCTGGTCGCGCGCGCTCCGTGAGCGTCCGAATTTGAGATGCGAGGATCGCCAAATTCACAAGGTGCTTGGCCATTTCGTCTCGCAGCGCCGCTGCTTCCTGCTCGCGCATGCGGTCGAGCCGGTCCAGCGCCTCACCAAGGCATTCACCCGCTAATTCTTCGAGCTGCGAGAGATCGTCATCGATCGTAGCTGTGGGCAGTCCGATCACTCCCGGTAAACGGAGGATCGAAGCGAGATCGGGCTCAGCGCGAATTCCAAATTGCTCGCGCAGCGCGTTGGCCGCTTGCACGTAACTGGAGGCCACTTCTTGGTTCACGCCAACGGCAGCGGGGCCGGAAACATCGTACCGTAGCGCTACATCTATATGACCGCGGCGGATGCGTTCGCGCACGGTCTGGCGTATGCGCGGCTCGAGCGCCTCAAATCCGTCTGGCAAGCGCAAATGCAAATCGAGGAAACGATGATTTACACTGCGCACAGAAATTCGAAGGGTCCACCCGCTGCCCACGGCTTGCGCCTGGGCGTAGCCGGTCATCGATTTCAGTGCCTTCGATGCCGCCGGAGCAGCGCCCGCCGCTACTGATTGCGATTTTGGCGCAGGCATCTTTAGGCAGGCTCCACGCTGCGCGTCACCGGCTCGGCGTCGCGAAATTGCATTTCATACAGACGCGCGTAAATCCCGGCTCGGATCAGAAGTTCTTCGTGCGTTCCTCGCTCGCGGATCGTGCCACCTTCAAGGACGGCGATTAGATCGGCGCGGCGAATGGTCGAAAGGCGATGGGCAATCACGAACACGGTGCGGCCAGCCATCAGATTGTTGAGCGCGCGCTGTACCAGCATCTCGGACTCAGAATCCAGTTCCGATGTCGCCTCGTCAAGAATCAAGATCGGCGCGTTCTTCAGCAACGCGCGCGCGATAGCCAGTCGTTGGCGTTGCCCGCCGGAAAGCCGTTCGCCACGGTCTCCGATCACCGTGTTGTAGCCCTTGGGCATTTGCATAATGAAGTCGTGCGCCAGCGCCGCGTGCGATGCCGCCTCAACGGTCGCCTTGGGTATGTTGGGGCGCCCGTAGCAGAGGTTGTTCCAAACAGTGTCGTTGAAGAGGATGGTTTCCTGCGTGACGATGGCGATCTGCTCGCGAAGCGAACGCAGCGTGATCTCGCGAACGTCGTAACTGTCGATGCGCACGGATCCGGACACCGTGGTGTAAAAGCGGGGCAGCAGATTTACCAGTGTCGTTTTTCCTGCGCCACTCGATCCTACGAATGCAACCACTGCGCCCGCCGGAACCTCCAGGTTGATGTTTCTCAAAATTAGAGGGCCGCTTTCATATGCGAACGACACGCGATCGAATTCGATGGAATTTGAAAACCGCGGCAATGACTTCGCGCCTGGAGCTTCCATCACTTCTTCCGGACGGTCGATGAACGCAAACACCTGCGCGGAGGTACCGGCGGCCTGGAGGAAGAGCTGGTACGCGCGGCCGATGGCCTTCACCGGCTCGTATGCCTTAAACAACGCAAAAGTAAACGCGCCAAATGCGCCGATCGTCATGCGCCCGGCATTGATTTCGCCCCGAGCAAACAGTAGTACCGCAGAGATCACCACAGCTCCCAGCACGTCCATCATCGGCGAGGTGATGGCAAACGCTCGTATCCAGCGCATATTTTCCCGCAGTAGCTTGCGCCCTGCTTCGCGGAAGCGGTCGATTTCGAACCGCTCCATGCCAAATGCCTTCACGATGCGATTGCCGCTGACTGTTTCCTGCAGAATTTGGCTCAGGTCCGCCAAGCGCGAGCGGCTTTTTTCAGACGACCGGCGGATCTTTCGGCCCAATTTACCTACGGGAAGCACCACCAACGGCACAAGCACCGCCGAGCCCAAAGCCATTCGCCAGTCGATTATCAACAGCACGGCCACGAAAGCGATCAAGCTGAAGATTTGCCGCACCAGATCGGCGAGCCAGTCTGAAAACGCGCTGCGGATCTGTTCGATGTCGCTGATCGTAGCCGACATTACGCGGCCTACCGGATTGTGCTGAAAGAAGCCGACGGGCTGCTGCACAACTTTACTGTACGTTTGATCGCGTAGGTCGGTGATCCCCGAAAGGCCGACGTACTGGATCAGGATGCTGCCAAAATATTCCGCGATCCCCTTGGAAAGAAAGATAACGAGCAGCGCCACTGCGAATATCGACCAGACCCAGTGAATTTGATGGGGCACGAACGAATTGAGACTAATGACGTGGTGCGTACCGGGGATCGTAAACAGCGTCAGGGTGTGGCTGGTCGAGTGGCGAGTGAGAACTACGTCGAGCGCCGGCTTGATTGCAAATGCGATTAGGCCGTCCATCGCGCCCATGAACGCAATCAGGATCACGCCCAGCGAAAAAAGCGGAACATATGGCCGCAAGTAACTCAGCAGTCTGCGAATTTCCTGCCGTTCGGTGATCTGCGGAAAAATGTCCATAGGTTAAGCGCGCGGATCCCCGCGATCCGTTTCTAAAGCCGCCGTAAATTGCGATACTATTGGCCGATCCCGCCGAATTGCCCGAAATCCAAGCCTGCTAGCGTAAGCAGGACCAGCGCGTCTTGCAAGCCATAAACGCGCCGTCGGTCCATTCGCAGAGCCATCCAACGTCAGGACTGCAGCCCCCACGCCGACAGATGCGCGAAGGTCGGCCGCCGCTCTCACGCAGAAGTCTTATCCATGTCGCGATGCACCACTTTCGTAACGTACCCCTTGCGCTGCAGATTTCGGCTGATCACTTCAGCCAGCGCCACGGAACGGTGCCGGCCGCCGGTGCATCCCAACGCCACCGTCAAATAGCTTTTGCCTTCGCCGATGTAGTGCGGAATCAGGTAAGTCAGCAGGCTTTCGATGCGGCGCAGAAATTCTCCCGTTTGAGGAAATGAACGAATGTACCGGGCCACCCGCGGATCCTTGCCGCTGAATGGACGCAGCTTGGGAATGAAATGCGGATTCGGCAAAAAACGAACGTCGAACACCAGGTCCGCATCGGCGGGAATTCCGTATCGAAAGCCAAAGCTAACGACGGAAACGAGCAGCGGTCGCCGGCCTGGATTCTGAAATTGGCCGATGATGAACTGCCGCAGCTCGTGAACCGTGAATTTCGTGGTGTCGATCACCACGTTCGCCAGCCGGCGAATCGGAGCCATGCGGCGGCGCTCGGCGCGAATTCCTTCAATCACCGAATCGCCATTGCCCATCGGATGCGGACGACGCGTCTCGCTGAAGCGGCGCAGCAGCGCTTCATCGCTCGCCTCCACAAATACGAGCGTAACGGAGTGCGCGTTTCGCAGCTTGCGGTAGATGCGCGGCAGCTTCTCGATTTCCGCGCCTTCGCGCGCGTCCACCAGCAGCGCCGCGCGATCCACTTCGCCGCGGCCTTCTTCGTAAAGTTCGGTAAAGGTGGGAATCAGTGCAACGGGAAGATTATCGACGCAATAAAAGCCGAGGTCCTCAAAGGTGTTCAGGATCGAGCCCTTGCCCGATCCCGACAAGCCCGTGAGGATAACTAGCTGCCGGGCGTTGCGTTTCTTCTCCGAACGCTTCACGGTGTAAGCGGCTAAGCCTTCACCCGGCGGCGGTGCGTGCTCGGGATGCGCATGTCCTCGCGGTATTTCGCGACGGTCCGGCGCGTAACCTGAATGCCCTCGTCGCTCAATTTCTTGGTGATTTGTTCATCGGTGAGGGGGTGGGCCGTGTCTTCCTCGTCGATCATCTGCTTCACGCGCCGCTTCAGCGAAAGTAGCGACATTTCGCTGCCTTGCGGGCCGTTGACCGATTCCGAGAAAAAGCTGCGCAGCTCCAACACGCCAGATGGCGTGTGCACGTACTTATTCGCCACCGCCCGGCTGACGGTCGATGGATGCACGCCTACCTCCTCAGCTACTTCCTTAATCATCATCGGGCGAAGGCTGTCCGGGCCGTAGTCTAGATAATCGGCCTGCCGGCGCAAAATCGATTGGCAGACGCGCAAGATCGTGTGCTTGCGCTGCTCGATGTTTTTCATCAGTTGAATCGCGGCCGTGAAGCGCTCCTTCACGTAATTTCGGACGTCCCGATCAGCCGCGTCGCGCGCCAGCAGCCGGCGATACGTCGGATTCAGCCGAAGCTGCGGAACGTCATCGTCGTTCATGAAAACTTGCCACTCGCCATCAACCTTGCGGAACTGCACGTCCGGCTCGACCAGGCGTGGCTCAGTTTTGTTGTAGCGCAGTCCGGGCTTGGGATCGAGGTGCTTGATCACATCCACCGCGCGCTTCACCATCTCGATTGGACGGTTCAACTCGCGCGCCACTTCCTTCAGTTGATTGTTCTGCAAAGACTTCAAATGCCCCGTGATGATCTGCTGCGCCAACGTGTTCTGCGGATCCAGTACTTTGATCTGCATTAGCAGACATTCCTGCAAGTCGCGCGCTCCCACTCCTGGGGGATCGAACTCCTGTACCATCGCCAATGCTTCTTCTACGTCTTCCATTGAGTAGTTGCCGCTCTGCGCGAGCTCTTCCAGCGTGGCCATTAGGTAGCCGTTTTCATCTAGATTGCCGACAATCTCGTCCGCTATCTCGCGCACCGTTTCCGTGCAAATGCTGACGCTCAGTTGCCATTCCAGGTGATCGGCAAGGCTGGACGCTGACGAAAGGAACTTTTCGAACGAAGGCCTTTCGATTTCTTCATGCTCGCTGCTGGCAACCCGTTCCGCGCCTGTGTCCAAATACTGCGTGAAAAATGATCCGAAGTCGAACTCGTCGAAGGGATTGGCCGCCGGCGTTTCCGGTACGTTTTCCGTTTCCTTCTTCAGGAACGCCTCGTCCGTGTAATTCTCCGCGGTCGTGGACTCTTCGGACAGTTCCTCGAGCACCGGATTCGCCATGATTTCTTGATTGATCATCTCGCGCAGTTCCAGCCGGTTGAGCGCCAGCACGCTCACCATCTGGACGAGCCCCGGCGTCAATATCTGCTTTTGTGCCAGCCGGAGATGCAGTTTTGGAGCGAGGTAATTCATGTCAGTTCAGCCGGAATTTCTCGCCCAGATAAATCCGGCGGACTTCCGGATCGTCGGAAAGCGTCGTGGGAGTACCATCTGCCAGGATCTTGCCGCTATTAATGATGTATGCGCGGTTCGTCACCGCCAGCGTGTCACGTACGTTGTGGTCCGTGATCAGCACACCAATTCCGGCGCCGCTCAGATCCGCAATGATCTTCTGGATGTCCACTACCGTAAGCGGATCAATTCCCGCAAATGGCTCGTCCAGCAGCACGAACGAAGGTGACAGCACCATCGAACGGGCGATTTCCAGGCGGCGGCGTTCGCCCCCTGAAAGCACGTATGCCTGGCTGTACCGCACTCCCTCGAGTCCCATCTGCGCCAAAAGCTCCTCGATTCGGTCGCGCCGCTGCTCCGGCGTCATTGGTAGCGTTTCCAGCACTGCGAGCAGATTCTCCTCGACCGTCAATTTCCGAAATACCGAAGGTTCCTGGGGAAGATAGCTGATGCCGCTGCGGGCCCGGAGGTACATGGGGAGGTCGGTAATATCCTCGGCGTCCAACAGAACGCGCCCGTAATCTGGGCGAGCCAGGCCGACCAGGATGTAAAAGGTCGTGGTCTTACCGGCGCCGTTCGGCCCGAGCAGCCCAACCACTTCGCCCTGTTGAATCTCCAGATTTACGTCGTCGACGACTTTCCGCCCTCTGTACGACTTCCGAAGATCGACGGCCCGGAGTTTCAACATGCCGGTTCATTTCTCAACCTTATGCTCAGTCAGTGTGCGCGAACCTTCCTGCGAATCAATCAAAATCGTATCACTCGCTACATAGAAGGTCAACGAACTGCCCGTTGCTGTGTTGCTAGAACCGTCGGTGACCGTGGGCTGGCCACCGGAAAGTACAAATTTGCCATCCGACGCCGTGTACTCCACCTGCTGCGCGAGCCCATGCCGATCGCCCTGCACCACCACGACGTGCCCTCGCGCAATCGCTTTGCTCAGTCGGCGGTCGCCGCCGAAATTTGTCAATTCGGAATCGGCCGCCGCCATGGCCGGAGCAGACAGCTGCTTTGTCCTAGGCTTGGCCGTCGCCCGGCCCAAATATACATCCAGAGTCTGCGAATGAAGCGTCCCCTGATTTGATCTCGCCACGACTCCGCCTTCCAGACGCGCCCTTCCCTGATCGGCCCAATAGGTCAGCAGCGGCGCTTGAATTTTCCAAAGGGTCGGCTCGGAACCTTTCGCCGATTTCTTTTTCGCACTCGAGAAATCTGGAATGGACGGTCCCGCGCTTTGCGGAAAAACGGCCACTACATTGCCGGACGCTCGCGTTTTTTTCTCGCCGCGCCAAACGTCGATCCGGTCCGCTTCTAGCACAGATTCGCCCTGCCAAAGGCGCACGTGCCCTTCATACGTCACATCCCCGGAACTCGTCGAACCCGTCAAGGTCTCCGCGGAAATATGGGCCGCTCCGTTGCCCAGGCCGATCGTCTCCTGCTTGCCGGCTGGCTGAAATGTCGATACCACGCCACCCGAGGCCCGTAGTGCTCCAGACTCCTGATTGAACGCCATCGCTTTCGCCGTCGTTCGACTCTCGCCGTCCGTTACCGTTGGCGAACCCTCCAGACTAACTGCGCCCGTGCCGCGATCGATTCGCGCGCTAGTTGCGGTGGCCTGCCGGTCGTCCTGCCGTATGCGCACCCCGCCAGTCTCATCGACCGTCTCCCACTCGCTTCGCGGGCCGAGCGTTGCTACAAGTTCAGTTGCGGAAACGATCTGCGGCGTTCCTGCCGCTGTAACTCTACGAATGGTCACGCCTGAGTGTCCCAACAATTTTCGAATTCGGCCATCCGCTCCCGCCTGAGCGACCAATTTCTTGGCGCTGACCACGGTTGTCTCATTGCCTCTTGCCAATTCCAACGTCGCGGGCGCCAGCGTCTCGGCGCTTTCGATCTGCTCTTTCGCAATTTCGTCGGGCGCGGCGTTGCCGCCCTTTTCCGCCTGGCTTCCGGCGTTCACAAACTCGAGAAGCAAGGCGCCCGTCCGCAATTCATCCGATTCCGCGCCTTGCTGCGACCGTGCGACCACCCCGCCCCTCGCCGTCATCCGCCGAATCAAGTTGCGCCCCGGGACCATCGCGAACTCGACGTGCTGCGCCGAAAAGCTGCCTGCCCCAACCTTCGCATGTCGCGTCGCGTGGACATCTCCCTCAGCCGTCACGCTTTCGATCCATCCCGCGGGATTCAGCAGTGCTTGGAATTGCGCCGCAGAAACCGCCACGTCGCTTCCACTTTCGTTAGTGCGAATTTGCGGCTGCCCTTCCACCAGTACCTGGCGAGCCCGGTTTGCCGCATCGAATCCGACGGAAATTTTTTCCGCCGACAGTTCGCGCTCGCCCTCGCGAACCCTCACGGGTCCATTCAGCGTAACCATGCGGTCGTTACGATGGATTTCCAGGCTGCTCCCAGACGCGATCACCGGCAAACCGCCGGTTTTCTCCGATGGAGCCAGCTGAAATTGAATGGCACGCTCTACCCGCACAGTCGCGTCGCGCGTGCTGTAATCCACGCCCACGCCGCTGCCGCCGCCGCCCGGAAAAGTAAAATGCACCGGCGCGGCAGTGGACGCGTTGCCCGTGTCACGAGCAAATAGCAAGTCGCTGGTCACCAGTGTTAGGGCTGGTGTGCTGGACGAGCCTGCCACTGATTTTTTAGGCGCGCCGATATCAATCTGCACACTCCCCTTGCAGCGTGCTCCTCCAGTGTGCGGATCGTAGCTGCACTCGCGCGTATGAATGTTGTCGTTCTGACTTCCGTCGCGACCGTAAACGGTGATCCAGACGTCCTGGAGTAATGCGCGGTCGTGGTCCTTGTATTGCGTGGCTTGCGAAGCGCGAATCGTGAAAAGCGTCCGGTCCTGTTCCACTTTTGAAAACGTAAACTGCGCGGATTGCCGCTCGACGCTCGCCGGGACCGCTGCCGGCATTTCACTGCGGGCGCCTGCCCGCAGCACCGCTCGATAGATGTAGGTGCCGGCTACGCCTAGAACGATCAGCCCCGCGGCGATAGCCGACCAGCGCGCGTAGCGCGCCGCCTCGCGATTGCGCAAAGTTCGCGCCCCCTTTTCAGTTAGAAGCCGAGTATAGGGAACTGGTTTGCGCACTACAACTGCGGCGCGAACGCATCAGTTCATTATGACGGATCGAACTGCGTGAGATCGCGCTAGTGCGGTGAGATTGGCGGAAGTTTCTGGGCAGATCCCGGTTCGCTATTCCCTGGACGAAACAATGCCTGCGCCGGCCACGGCCACGTTGTCTCGCGTGGTGTTCTTCACCATGTACATAGCTTCATCTGCCAGGTGCAGCAGTTCGGCTTTGGTGCGCGAATCGCCGGGATACGACGCGACGCCCACGCTCGCGGTCAAACGCACATTCAGCCCGGCATCTTTTAGCCAAACCGTCTCGCCGATCAAATCGTGCAAGCGGTGCGCCACGGCTAAGGCATTGTCCTTGGAAGTTTGCGGCAGCAGCACCACGAATTCATCCCCGCCGTAGCGGAACGCCAGGTCGATCAGCCGGCAGTGCTCCTTGATCGCCGCGCCGATCTCGTTCAACAGCTTCGATCCCATCAAATGTCCGTGCGTGTCGTTCACGCTCTTGAAGTGATCCAGATCGATGAAGATCAGCGAAAATTCAAACGCGTACCGGTGCGAACGATAGATTTCCGTATCCAGCATGAAATTCAGGTGCCGCGCGTTGTACAGGCTGGTGCAATCGTCGGTGATGGTCAGCTCGTGAATGCGCTGCACGTGGCGCGCGTTCTCGATGGCAATCGCGGCATAATCCGCCAAAGCTTCGAGCAGTGCCAGGTCGCGCTGGCTGAATCCTTCGGGTCCGATGCAATTGATCAGCTCGATCACGCCCAGGCATTGGTCGCGAAAGCGCACCGGCACGGCCACAATCGAATTCGTCGCCAAATGTGTCCGCTCATCCACTTTGCCGAAGAATCGGGAATCCTTGCTCGTGTCCGGCACCACCACGGCTTCGCCTGATTCCGCTACCCAGCCAGCCAGCCCCTGCCCCAGCTTGATGCGCACGTCCTTCAGCGCGTCCGCGCCCTTGCCAGTCGCGATTTGGAAATAAAGCTCGTGCTTGTCCGGGTCCATCAACAGCAGTGACCACGTGTCCGGCCGCAGCACCTCGTTGATTTTTTCCATGATGGTGCGCAGCACTTGGTCGAGTTGCAGCGATGAAGTCAGCGCCTTGCCAAGCTCGTGGAATACGGTGACTTCGCTTTTCTCGGCGAGGTCCACGGCGACCGGGGTGTGCCGACGGCGTTCGACACCGGGAAATAGCTTATGATCCGTCGATCGCCGCTCGGACTCGGCGGCGGCTTGTTTCGCGTCTTGGGATTCGGAGGGCAACATCAGGATTATAGTGAACCGTTTTCTCAAACTGCAACGTCCATTGCGGAGCCATTGCCGAAAGTCCAATCACCCAGGCCGTCGCGACTTTCAAGGCCCCTTCGTGTAACATTGACACTCCAAGGCCCTCACGCCTATATTTTTGTTGGTCCCTGACGGATGTCTTCAACAGCCTTCGGCGAACATCTCAAGCGCGAACGAGAGATGCGCGGTGTCTCCCTGGAGGAGATCGCCGCCGCTACGCGCATTAATACGCGCTTCCTCGAAGCGATCGAAAACGAGCGCTGGGACCAATTACCTGGCGGTGTGTTTAATCGCGGCTTCCTCCGCTCCATCGCCCGGTATCTCGGCATGGACGAAGATAGCCTCGTGGCCGAGTACGATCTGGACACGAAAAGCAACGGAAACTCGCACCGTCACGTCGCCCTCCATTCTCAAAAAATGCCCCGAAACTGGGGCCCTGTCGCTGCAGTTTGCGTTGTGGTTTTGCTCGTGGCCGGCGGCATCTTTATTTACACTCACAATCGCGCGAAAATCTCTGCCGGGTTGTCTCTCGGCGTTTCGGCGGTATCCGCTCGCGTACACAGCCTCCATGCCAAATCGTCCGCCGTCTCGTCCGCCGCGCCCGCGGAATCCGCCGGCCGGAATTCGCGCGCCAGCGCGGCTCCAGCAAACGCCGCCTTGCTGACGCTCAAATTGGAAGCCGGTAAGTCCGCGAACGTGAAAGTTATCGCCGACGGTAACGTGGTGTTTCAAGGTCCTGTTCAGGTGAACGACGTGAAGCAGTTCCAGGCGCGCGACAAGTTCGAAGTATCATCAAGCGAATCGAGTGCCCTGCTACTCGAACTCAACGGCCAAACCGTTCCTCCCATTGGCACGCCTGGCGAGCCCGGATCGGTCACTCTCACGCGCAGTGATCTGGCTGCGCCCTCCGGAGACCCTCATTAGCAGCGAACTGCGCACACAGGTTTGCTCCGGCCATGCCCGCCCGGAGCAGAAGGTGGCCATCTGCGCCGGCAGCATCCCGCTCGCTGCGGACGAGCGCCTCGAACTGCTAGCCGTGTTGGCCTTCGACCCGGATCCCGCGGTCGCCGAGCGCGCCCAAGGCGTCCTTCTTACCCAGCCTCTGCAGCATTTTCTCGCGGCTCTCGCGCGTACGGAAATCGATCCGCATCTCAGCGCGTATTGCTCGGACAATCTGGGAGATAAGCCTGGCGTCGCCGATGCGCTCGCGAAGAGCCCCGCCTGCGCCACGTCCGACGTCACCCGCGTCGCGCCCTTTCTCACCTCGGCCGGGATCCAGGCGCTTCTCGATAATCTCGACCGCCTGATCAGCGATCCTCAACTGGTCATGGCCGTGCACAAGTCCAAAGCACCCACGGCCGAACAGCGCGATTTGCTGAACGAAATGGAAAAGGGCGCAATCTCGATGAACGAGATCGAGGAGGTGGCCGCGGAAATCGAGCCCGACAAAGGCAAACGAGAGTCACTGCAGCAGCGCGTGGCGCACATGAACGTCGTTCAGCGCCTCACGCTCGCGCTCAAAGGCGGCCGCTCCGAGCGCATGTTTCTGATTCGCGATCCCAATAGGCTGGTGCAGCGCTGCGTGTTGCAATCGCCGCGCTTGACGGGTACGGAGGTGGAAAGCTTCGCCGCCATGACCAGTCTTCCCGCCGAGACTTTGCGCGGCATCTCTCTCACTCGCTCGTTCATGAAAAGCTACTCAGTGGTCCGCAACCTGGTGAACAATTCCAAGACGCCTCTCGACGTCTCCTTGCATCTCTTCCCGCGCCTCACGTCCACTGACCTCGCCAAACTTTGCGCCAATAAAAACGTCCCGGAAACGCTGCGTTCTTCCGCCGTCAAGCTTCACCGCAAACGCAAACTGGGCGGCTCCGGCAGCTGATCACGCCTCGACGATCGAGCCCGCGCCGAAGCGGCGCGGCAGCAGTTCGTCCGGACGCATCTGCCCCGAATTTCCCGCCAGGTCCGCCAGAATCACCGCTGCGTGCACCCGCAAAGATGGTTGACACCACCTAGCAGGGCTTGTCAGACTTGCGTGTCGTCTCGTTGCCGCGATTTTGGCCTAATTGCTCCGATCGCCTTCGGTCTATTCAGAGAATCTTTACAAGGGGAAACAAACATGGCTACCGAAACCGCCGCCGCTCCAATCGCTATCACCGACGCAGCCTGGCAAGCAATCGAAGGCGGATATGACCTGCAAGTCCACGTTGCGCCCGATGTCATTGCGCGCCGCGTCGACGATCTCGATCTCGCCAAGGAATTCCTTGCCCACAAATTGAAGGGCTTCGTCCTGAAATCGCACTACGCACCCACCTACGAGCGCGCCAAGGTCGTCACCAAAGCCGTGCCGGGAATCAAAGCCATGGGCGCGATCACCCTGAATCACAGCGTAGGCGGGCTGAATCCTGTCGCTCTCGAAATCGCCGGCCGCTCCGGCAACAAAATCGTCTGGATGCCCACCGTGGACGCTGAGAACGAAAAGGCCGGCCGCAGCGACGGCCCCACGGACAAGCTACCCTTCTGGGCGAAGATTCAGCGCGAGCTTTCCGCCACCGGAATTGCCCCACCACCGCTCACCGTGCTCGACTCAAACGGCAAAGTAAGCGCCGCCGCTCGCGGCTGCCTGGAACTGATCGGCAAGCACGACATGATCCTCGCCACAGGCCACCTCTCCAAAAAAGAAATCCGAGAACTGGTGAAAACCGCCAAAGAAATGGGACTCAAGCGGGTGCTGGTCACTCACGCCGAATTCCCGTCGCAAAACATGACCGCCGACGAGCAACTCGAAGTCGCCGATATGGGCGCCGTGATCGAGCACTGCTTCACCACCATGTACACCAATAAAGCTCCGTGGGACCCGTACTTCGCCGCCGTCCGCAAAGTAGGTCCCGAGCGCATCGTTCTCTCCACAGACCTCGGCCAGACCATCAATCCGCCGATCTCCGAAGGCTTCGCCATGTTCGCGCAAAAAATGCTCGACGCCGG
>JBOGMW010000048.1:0-7077 GCA_050746805.1 Candidatus Acidiferrales bacterium
CGCGGGATCCTCCACCGTCTTATCGAAATCGACTGTCGCATCGAACGCCCCGCTGGTGAGAATCCATTTATTCACTGCTTCGCGCGTCTGTTCACCGTAATCGCTGTAATAGGATGCGCCTTTGAACGGCGTGAGGGTGGCGCCCATCACCTTGATGCCGCGCAGATGGGCGCGTTCGATGATCTGCTTTTGACCGTCGATGAGCTGCTGCGCGGTCACCTTGTCGGCCGGATTGTGCGTGAGGCTGGAGAGGCCGATGTCGTTGATTCCCTCGAGCACGATGATCCACTTCACCCCGGTAAGGCTGAATACGTCGCGGTCGAGCCGTGCAAGAGCCGCAACACCCATGCCGTCAGCCAGCAATTGGTTGCCGGAGATGCCCGCATTTACGACTGACCACTTTCCGGCCATGGCCTTGTCTTTCTGTATGCGGTCGTCCAGTTGGCTGGGCCAACTGCTATCGGTATTGGGAGTGGAAGTGGCGCCGTCAGTAATCGAGTCGCCGAACGCAACGATCACGCCAGCTTTGGCAGGCGCGAGAACATCAACCGCCGAAATCCAATACCACGATTCGCTCGTGCGCACGGGCGTGATCGAGGCGGAGCCAGTGAAGTCGCCGGAACCGGAAAAGTACGTGGTGTGCAGCCCCGTAAGGTGATCGGTCGGATCTTCGGCTTTGCCGGAAATGTAGACGCTGATGGTGAGGTAAGTGAGCCGGCCGACTTTCATGTTGACGGGATCGCTGAGCACCTCGGCGCCCGCGGGAATCACAATGGACGGTTGCCCGCTGAAAGTAAGAGCGTGGTCCGACGAAGTGACGATTGAGGAGCCCTTGTCCTGCAGGGCGATGTGGACCGCGCCCACTGGCAGCGGAGCGGGGCCGAACGCGTTCGAGAGCTGCACGCGCACGGAGGAGCCCGCTGCGCTGGTGCGGATGACCATGCGCACGGTCTGATTTTCCACGGGCGGCGGAGGCGGAAACAAAGGCCGGTTATTCGCCGGGCCGGAATTATTTGCGCCAGCGGGCCGTCTTGTGAATCCGGGCAAGTTGATAACCGCGCTCTCGGGCGACGCGATCCAAGTGGGAATCCAATGGTTTTGCGCACCAGCCGCTTGCGAGGAATAGGTTACGAACGCGATGAAGAGAGATGCGAGCAGGAGCGTACGGCGAGCGCAACGTGATTGCATGCGATGTTCCTCCAGGATGCGGCGGGAATTATTGACAGTTGCGGCCTAAATTTCAAGAGGCCTCTTGAGATACCTACCGCGCTCACGACGCGATGGTTCGCTGCTCGGCCCGGCGTTACTCGGCCGTGTGCTTTTTCGACGGCATGATCTTCGGCGGCTTCAGCGCGATGTAGGTGACGGTGGCCCAGCGGGCCTCGACGCTGACCTGTACGCCGGGTTTTAACGCAGCGCGGTCAACCTTCATGTTCGCGGGGATCGTGACCCAGACCGCGGGCGCGACGGTGGGCGGCTTGATGTCCAGAATATTGCCGCTAAAAGACTGCACTGCGCCGACGATTTCCTTGGCAGGCGCTTCCTTCGTGTCCGCCATCTTGCCGGATTGCTGCGCGACGGCCGGAAACGTGAAGAGCGCGATTGCGATCGCAACTGGAAGCGACTTGAATCGAGTCATGAGCCGCACCGCCTGAAAGCTATTAGCCAGCGAGCCCCTTACGATGACCATTCCCCGTTCGCCGTGCTTTCGGGGCTGCTGGCGCGGGTAAACATACATCGAGCCGGGCGAGATAGCAATGCGATGTTTGGAATCAAGCTCGCACGTCATGGAGAGCCGGCAAGTGAATCGAATGCAGAACTCTCGCTTAGGCCTTGGTGTTGACGGGCTTTTTCGCCAGATCCTCGAAACTGGGATAGGAGTGGGCTTCGACGAAGGTGTGCTCGGGGGGCTGCGAACCTTTTTTGATGGCCTGCGCGAGCATGTCGAGAACCCTGTCCATGGTGAGAGAGGTGAGCAGCGCCGCGCGCAGTGTGCCGTGGTCCACGAGCGGCTTGAGCTGGCTCGAAACACCGGCGCCCAGGCACGGGGTGGCGAGCCATTTGGCGCGTTCGGGGCCGTTGGATTTAGCCTCAAAGGCTTTCCGGGCGCCGAAGATGAAATCGGCGTTTTGCGAGACGATCAGATGCGTCGCATCCGCACGCACAGTGGAAAGAGTGAGCCAGGAAGTAACGGCTGCGCAGGCATTGTCCGCTGTAGAGCCCTGGACCTTGACGGCCTTCACTTCGACATTTTGCGGCTTGCCGCGTTCGAGACCTTCGAACCGGCGCGAGGCTATGGAACTCATGGCTGGTCCGCGCAAATATAGGATCGAACCGCCGTAAGGTAATAGCGCGGCGATCTGGCGGCCCTGCAAGCGCCCGATTTCAACGTGGTCCTGAGAGACAAGAAAGACGGGTGCTTTGGCCTGACGGCGAAGCTTGAAGATGTAATCGACCTGCGCATTGCTAACCACCCAGGCAATCCCGGCCCCAACTGCCGCTTCCGCGACGCGGGGCAGCCCGGTGGCATTCACGGGCTCGAGCAGAATCGCGTCGGGGCGCTCGGACTCCTGCGCCTGCACACGCGCGAGCAACTGCTGGCTCTGCAGAATCGGGTCCATATCGGCGGAGATCACCTCTAGATCCATGCCGAGACGGTTCGTAGCCGCTTCCGCCGCCAATGTCTGTTCGCGCAGGTACAGATTGTCGCCCGGAAGCGACAGCACGCATTTCAATTTTTTCACGCGCGCTCCCAATGAGATTCGATTGTGTGAGACGCAAGGTACGCGTGGCGGGTTCCCACCCAAGGCAAGTGTAAGTCTGGCGGTCTTCGATCGGTAGCACTTTCGAGCGGGCGTGTGCTCAGATGCTTCAGAGGTCCGCATCCAGAATGTTGAACGTTTTATTCCCGTACCGAAAGCGGATTTCTGGGTACGATCCGAAAGCTCTATCCAATTTCGGGCGCCCGCTTTGCAAAACGCGGCGATCGAGATTCAATACAACGCGTGGGTGCTATTCCTCAGCAACCGGTGCGGACGCGACCGAAGGCGCCGGGGAATGCAGCCCCTTTCCAAATCCCTGCGCGAGCAGTTTGAAAATCGTACGCCGATTTTCGAAAGCCGTTTTCAGCCATGCGAGGCGGCCCATTTGGGGGAAATAAATTCCCCGGAAGCACAGACGCGCAATAAAAATGTTGATTCGATAGCCCAGCGGCTTGTGGCTGAGCGAATCCACCGCCTTTTCGATCCCTTCGGGACTGTAAAACTTCGTCCATCCCATGCGGACCTCGTTATGAGCTTCATCGATGCTCATCTTCAACGGCGTGTGAGCCATTGCGAAAGGTATGAATTCCTGCCAGTGCTTCGGACGTGTAAGCCGCCCAGCAGCTTCCAGCCTTTTGTACAGCGGCGTCGCGGGCAACGGAGTCATCAATCCAAAAATAGGCAGCCCCGGAGGCCAACTGCGAATTTCCTTCATGGTTCGCTCCGCAACACCCGGCGTGTCGTTATCCATCCCGAAGATAAAGGACGTGATGGCAAACACGTTGTGCCGCGCCAGCCGGTCCAGAACCACCCCATACTCGGCTGGTTTGTTGAAGCCCTTTTTGACGTCCGCAAGATTCGCCGGATCGATCGACTCCATTCCGATGAAGATCCATTTACCCCCCGCGGCGGAAATTAATTCCACGAGCTCCTCGTCGCGCAGCAAATTTGCGCTGATCTGGGCTACCCAATGCACCTGTGCGTTGGCGGCGATAATGTCTCGCAGCAGTGATTTGGTGCGCTTTACATTAATGGCAAAATTGTCGTCGATAAAAAACACGGCAATCTGGCCGCCCTCTTCTCGCGCCCGCGCTTTCAGGAGCAATAGCTCGTTCACCACGCTCTCATTGGTGCGAAAGCGGATCGAGTCGCCAAAGAAACCCGTTACGGTGCAGAACTCGCACCCGTACGGGCAGCCGCGCCCAGACTCCACCGGAACGATCCGAAACGTTCCCCATCCCGCCCCCACGCGCTTCAGCAGCGGATGCAACATGCCCGGAAGCAAGTTGAACTGATGCAGATCGATCTTGTCCCACGGAATCACCGGATAAGGCCGAAGCGGCGGTTTGCGTTCTTTTCCAAGATCGTCCACTGGCGTGTAGACATCCTTGAGCGTTCCGCGTGCTGCGTCTTCCACGATTTTGGGCCACGTCTCGTCGGCTTCGCCGAGCGCGACGGCATCGGCGTGGCGCGGACCGCCATCGCGCCCGAGCGCTTCATCGGGCAGTTCCGTCACATGAGGGCCGCCCATCACCACCTTCACGCCCGCGCCGCGCACTGCGTCAGCCATACGGTAAGCTTTGGCGATCATTCGGGTCATCGCTCCGATGCCGACCAGTCCGATGTTGTGTTCACGCACATAGCGCAGCATGCTTTCTTCATCCATCGGCTGTGCGTTGCCGTCAATCAACGTTACTTCGTGGCCCGCCGGAGTCAGCGCTTGCAGCAAAAACATCCAAAGGTGCGGCATGAAGTTTCGCGTTATGCCGTTATCAGGGTTGTACAATAAAATTTTCATTGAATCCTTTTCACGCGCAGTTCATTTCTGATCGACTCAGCAATCGAGCAGCGCATACCCACACGGGTGCGGCGGGTTCAGAAAATGGCGCAATTAACTGTTTGACGAAACCCTGGCGCAGCACGCGAGGTGGAAAACCGACAGTGCGCTCCGCGGCCAGCCTCACCGTGTGCGGGCTAATCATATGTCTAACCCGATCTGCAACCATAGGAAAATCGAGGTTGTGTCGATATAACACATTTTCTGCTTCCGAGGCAAAAACGGGCAATGGAACAATTCAAGCTTCGGATCCGGGCCGCTGATGAGACACAGCTTTTAACGTGCTGGTATAAATGCCGCGACAGCGTTGACGTGTTGGAATGATTTGCCTATACTGGGTTTTCCCACCTGCTCTTCTCTTCCGGATTGAAACAAGGCGAAAGGCGGGCTGGGGTTTGAAATTTGGCGGGCGTACGTCCGCCGGAAACCTCACCTTCATTAGCAAAGCTGCCTAACTCATGACCGAAGCTACCTGCAAACGAGAAATCGAGCTGGAAATACCGGCGGAGAACGTCCAAAAAGCCACGGAAAAAGTGGCGCGCGATATCGCCCGCGTGGCGCGCGTGCCGGGATTCCGCCCGGGCAAGGCGCCCGTGGCGTTGGTGCGGCGGCGATTCGCGGACGATATTCAGGGTGAAGTGCTGCAATCGCTGGTACCGGAGTATCTGGAAAAAGCCCTGGACGAAAAGAAGATGGTGCCGGTGACGCGCCCGGAAGTGGATAAGGTGGAGTTCAAGGACGGTGAGCCGCTGAAATTCCGGGCGGTCTTTGAGGTGCTTCCGGAATTCGAGCTGGGCGACTACAAGAATCTGACCGTTCAAGTGGATGAAATCGAAGTCGGCGATGCGCAGGTGGACAAAGCGATCGAGGAGATGCGCGAGCGCGCGGCGGTGTACGTGCCGGTGGAAGGGCGCCCGGCGCAAAATGGCGATTCGGTTTCAATTAAGCTGATGGGAATGCCGGTTGAGGGCGGCGAGCCGGTGCAAGCGGACAATATATTGGTGCATTTGGGTTCGGAAGAGACGCTCGCGAGCTTTACGGAAAATTTGACCGGCGTGAACGTGGGTGAAACGAAGAAGTTTCGGACAGAATATCCGGCGGATTATCCCGATCCCAAGCTGGCCGGCAAAGCATACGACTACACGGTGGAAGTGCAGGGCATAAAAGAGAAAAAGCTGCCGGAGCTGAACGATGAGTTTGTGAAGGAAGCAGCGGGGGAGAAGGCGGAGATTTCCACGCTGGATGAATTGCGCAAGAAACTTCGCGAGAACATGGAAGCGGCGAAAGAGCAGCAAGAGAAATCGCAGGCGCAGGAGCGCATCCTGGACGAACTGGTGAAACAGCACGATTTTCCGGTGCCCGAAGCCCTGGTGGAAGGCCAGATGGATACGCGCTTGGATCGCGCAGTGCGTTCCCTGGCAGCACAGGGGGTCGATCCGCGCGCCGTAAACGTGGACTGGGTAGCGATGCGACGGCGGCAGCACGACCGCGCAGTGGCGGACGTGAAAGCGGAATTACTGCTCGATCGGGTCGCCTCCGCGGAAAAAATCGAAATTAACGACGAAGAGTTGGACAAAGAGCTTGCGGCCGTCGCGGAACGCAGTGGAGAATCGGCAACATCGCTGCGCGCTCGCTTGACAAAGCAAGATGCCCTCGATAGGATTAAATCGAAGTTGCGCAGTGACAAAACGATCGACTGGCTCTACCGCACGGCCCGAATCGAAAAAACAGCCAAAGGTGAAAAGTGATTCGGGTCACCTCAGCGCGCAACGATACTCCCGATGAAACTGTCTGACGACGCAACTCCGCGTGCCACAACGCTCGTTCCGATGGTTGTCGAACAGACTAACCGCGGCGAACGCGCTTACGACATCTACTCCCGGCTGCTGAAAGATCACATCGTCTTCATCGGAACACCGATTGACGATCACGTGGCGAATCTGGTGACGGCGCAACTGCTATTTCTGGAATCCGAGGACCCGGAGAAGGATATTTCCGTGTACATCAATTCTCCCGGCGGATCGATTTCAGCGGGTATGGCAATCTACGACACGATGCAGTTCGTTCGACCCGATGTGGTCACCTACTGCATCGGGCAATCGGCGTCGATCGCGGCGCTGTTATTGGCCGCAGGAACGACTGGGAAGCGCTACGCGCTACCGAATTCGCGTGTATTGATTCACCAACCGTGGATGTCCGGACTTTCGGGCCAGGCCACCGATATCGACATTCATGCCAAAGAAATCATCCGCACCCGCACGTCGATTAACAAGCTGCTGGCGCATCACTCGGGTCAGGCGCTCGAGAAAATCGAACGGGACGTGGAGCGGGATTTCATCATGACCGCCGATCAGGCGAAGGCGTACGGCATCGTGGATGAAATCATCACGAAGCACCGCAGCTCCGTTCCAAAGGGTTAGTAGTGAACGGAACGAATCCCGGTGCGGATGGTGTACGCCTGATTTACAATAGGGTTCA
>JBOGMW010000049.1:0-35963 GCA_050746805.1 Candidatus Acidiferrales bacterium
TAGTTCCTCGAATCCCTTACCGAGAGCGGAGCTGTTGCCCATGTTGCCGCCGGGAACGACTACATGGTCCGGCGCCTGCCACTTCAGTTGGTTCATCATCTCAAACGCAACTGTTTTTTGCCCTTCGATCCGAAACGGATTGATGGAATTAGCGACGTAGATCGAGGGGTCCGCACCTAGTTCCTGAATCAAGCGCATGCACTCGTCGAAGTTGCCATCGATTTCGCAGACGAGCGCTCCGTAGTCCATGCTCTGCGCCAGCTTAGCTGCGGATATTTGACCGCGAGGCAACAATATCAGTGGCTGGAGTCCGGCCCGCGCCGCGTAAGCGGCTAAGCTTGCGGCGGTGTTACCGGTGCTGGCGCAAACAACGGTCCGCGCGCCGAGCACGGCCGCTTGCGTCACGGCGGTGCACATTCCCGTGTCCTTGAACGAGCCCGTGGGATTGCAGCCTTGATGCTTCAGGCGAAGAGCATCCAATCCGCAATAATTCGCGCAGCGAGGGGCTCCGTAGATCGGAGTGTTGCCCTCGAAGAGAGTGACGAGATGAGCCGACTCGTCAAATGGCAGGAGTTCACGGTAGCGCCAGACTCCGCTGATGTCCCGCGGGTCGCGCGATATCGAGCGCGCCTCCCAGGTTTTCCGCAAAGCATCGCGTTCGCGAATAGCCGAGACGCGGCAATCGATTTCAAGCGGACCGCCGCACTTAGGACAGACGTAGATTCGTTCGCGAATCCCGTACTCCGCCCTGCAAGCGGGCAGAATGCAACGTTGCACGACGTTCGCGGCGGCCGGTTCGGCGACGCTGGCCGACTTCTGGATCATTTCGCGGAACTCGTAGTGACTTCTTGCTGCACTGCGGCACCGAGCCCAAATTCGCGATGTGTGGCAACGAGCGCCAGCTTAACGTCTTTTTCATCCACCACGAACGAGATGTTGCTTTCGGTCGAACCCTGCGCGATCGCGATTACGTTCACATTTTCGCGTCCCAGCACGCTGAACGCCCGTCCAGCCAGACCGGGAACGCCGCGCATGTTTTCTCCGACCACGGCGACAATGGCGATGCTGGGATCCACGGTGATGTGCTCCACTTTTTCGTGAGCAACGTCCTGAGCAAACTCCTTGCGCAGGGCTTCGACGGTGCGCTGTGCGTCTGAACCGGCGACGATGAAGCAGATGTCGTTCTGCGACGATGATTGGGAAATGAGAAGGAGATTGGCGCGCAATTGGGCGGTGGCTGAGAAGGTACGCGCCACGACATCCGGCGCGCCAACAATTCCAGGGCCGCCGACGGTGATCAGCGCCACGTCGCGGATCGCCGTGAGCGCCTTCACCCCGCCGCCATTGCTGCGGCCCAGCGGGGTGATCTTGGTGCCCGTTCGCGAAGGAGCGAAACTATTGCGAATCCACACCGGTATGCCGGCCTGTTGAACGGCGCGGAGCGTCTTCGGGTGCAGCACTTTCGCTCCGAAGTAGGCCAATTCACTGGCTTCGCGGTAGGAGATTTCTGGGATGGTGCGGGCTTCGGGGACAAGGCGCGGATCAGCGGTCATCACGCCGTCCACGTCCGTCCAGATGATCACTTCGTCGGCGCCAAGCGCAGCGCCCAAAATCGTAGCTGAATAATCCGACCCGCCGCGGCCGAGCGTAGTCAGAATTCCGTCCGCCGTTGCGCCAATGAACCCAGTGACAACGGGGACCAGGCCCTGTCCGAGCGGCGACAACAGGCGCGCTTCGCACCGCTCGCGCGTGCGATCCATTAGAGGATCGGCGCCGCCGTGGCAGGTATCGGTCACGATCAATTCCGTGGCTTCGATGGCTTCGCTCGGCACCCCGAGTTCCTCCAGCGCGCCGGCAACCATCGGAGCAGAAAGGCGCTCGCCGAGACTGGAAATCGCATCCAGGGTGCGAGGCGTCAATTCGCGGAGCAGCGCCGTGCCCTTACAGAGCCGCTCACCTTCGGAAAAGATTTGATCGAGGCGATCGGCAATTTTTTTGCGCTTCTCTTCGCCGCGAATCAGCGCGCCAAGCGCGCCTTCGTGGTGCTTCCGCAGCATTCCAAATGCTGCGCCTGTGCGTTCGAGGTCGCCCGCTTCGGCATGAATGGCAGCTTCGATCAGGCGATTGGTGACTCCGCTCATCGCGGAAACCACCGCGACCACGGGATCTTCTCGCGAAGCCTCCCGCACGATCTGGGCCACGCGCCCAATACACGCGGCATCGCCCACAGACGTGCCGCCAAACTTCATCACTTGCAACGGTTTTTTCATTTTCCCAAAGATGCGGCGCAGAGTGATTGAAGTGGCCTGGAGCGCAGAGCGACCGGGCGTTCAGCATGGCCGCGCCAATAAAAACTATACACCATCGATGCCTGATCTGCGCGAGAGCTGTAGCAGTTGGTGCCGTTAACGGCAGGCCACTCAATGCTTAGGCGCAGCAAGCTTTCTCCCCAATCCGGTGCGATCGGCAGCGAGTTTTCCGGTGTAAATAGCCATTCCCACCGCCGCATCCATGCCGATTTGTTCGAGGGCGCGCACTTCGCGCATGCTGCGTATTCCGCCTGCAGCCGTGATGGGAAGAGAAGTGGAGCGGCGCAACTTGCGAAACCATGAAAGATCGGTCCCTTTCATCGAGCCCTCGTTATCCACGAACGTGGACAGAAAACCGGAACAAAAAGGTTCCATCTCTGGGATCACATCCTCTGGCCGAAGCTTTAACCTTTCGCGCCAACCACGGACGACGATGCGTCCGCCCTCGGTGTCCAACGCGATGATCACGCGTTTGCGGCCCACGCGCTGGCGCAAGTCGGAAAGGAACTCGCGATCGATCATGTCGTTTTTAAAAGCTGCGCTGCCGATAATTACTTTGCCTGCCCCCCACGACAGAATCATCGCCGCGCGAGCCGCCGTGCGGATGCCGCCTCCGACGCGAATTTCACAATCCGCGCGGCGGCAAAGCTGTTTGATCCATTTCGCGTTTGATCCCTTGCGCATGGCCGCGTCGAGATCAATTAAGTGAAGTATCGGATAGCCTCGGAAGCGATCGAGCAGACCGAGCACGTCGTCCACTGCCAGCGCCAAACGGCGGCCGTGGACGAGCTGCACGGCCTTGCCTCCCTGAAGATCGATGCAAGGAATGATCATCGGCTGCGGCGAACTGGCACTCCGCGCGTAGCCAAGAATTTCTTTAGCTCACATATGGAGTGGGTTTCCAGGTGAAAAATCGAAGCGGCGAGGGCGGCATCGGCGCAACCGTCGGTGAAAACAGCCAAGAAATCCTGAAACGTGCTGGCGCCCCCGGAAGCAATCACCGGCACCGGGACGGTTGCCGCGATTTTTGCCGTAGCCTCGCAATCGAAACCGCTGCGGGTGCCATCTTTGTCGATAGAAGTGAGAAGAATTTCGCCTGCGCCGCGCTGCACCGCTTCGGCAGCCCAGTCGGCTGCATCGCGACCAGTCGCCTCACGCCCGCCCCGTACGTAAGCCTCCCATGAGCCATCCTTGCGCTTTACGTCGAGTGAGAGGACCACGGCCTGCGCGCCGAACTGTTGCGATAGCTCGGAAATCAATTCGGGTCGCAGCACCGCCGCGGTGTTGACCGTGACCTTATCGGCTCCCGCGAGCAGAACCGCGCGGCCTTCGTCCACGGTGCGGATTCCGCCGCCGGCCGTGAGTGGAATGTTCAGGTGCTCTGCGACGCGGCGAATCGTTTCAAGGAACGTAGCGCGACCCTGAAACGACGCGCTGATGTCGAGGACGACCAGTTCGTCCGCACCGTCGCGATTGTAACGGGCGCTAAGTTCCGCGGGATCGCCCATGTCGCGCAATCCCTCGAATTCCACGCCCTTAACTACGCGGCCAGCGTCCACATCGAGGCATGGAATGATTCGGCGGGCGAGCGTCACGAAAGCGTCTCCAGAAAATTGCGGAGCACCAGCTCGCCGGCTTCGCCCGATTTTTCCGGATGGAACTGCACGCCGTACAAGTTTTCACGCTCGATAACGGCCGCAAAGGAGACGCCGTGATCGCATGCCGCGACCGTAGCCGCCGCGGAGGCAGGAGCAGCGAATGAGTGCGCAAAATAGAAGAACGCGTCGTTTGGCACACCACGAAGCAGCCGGCTTTCGCGCGTCGGCCGCAGTTGGTTCCAACCGATGTGCGGGGATTTGACGTTCGTCGGCATGGCGGTGACTTTCTCGTCGAAAAAACCGAAGCCGCGCTCTTGAGGCGCTTCCTCGCTGGAGGCAAACATCGCCTGGAGACCGAGGCAGATGCCGAGAATGGGAATGCGGCGTGCGTGTGCTGCGAGCAGAGGTTCGTCGAGGCTACGCTCGCGAAGACCGGCCACGAATGCCCCGAAGTGGCCTACCCCTGGCAGAATGATGGCGCGAGCTGCAGCCACTTGTGCCGGCTGCGTGGCTCGCTCAGTTTCCCCACCAAGCCCGTGAAGCGCGCGCTCCACGGACGGCAGGTTGCCCGCGCCGTAATCGATGATCGCAATCTTCACAGCATCTCTTTCGTGGAAGGCAGCACTCGCCGCAGCTGTCGATCGCGCGTGACCGCGAAGCGAAGAGCCTTGGCGAATGCTTTGAAAATCGATTCGACCTGGTGGTGCGACGACCGGCCGTACACGAGTTTCAAATGCACGTTGGCCGAGGCGGCATACGCAAAGGCGCGAAAGAAATCCTCCATCAACTCGGTTTGAAAATCGCCCACGCGCCGCGCCGATATCTTCCAGTTACAGACGCAGTACGCCCGACCGGAAAAATCAATGGCCGCGGCTGCCAGGCAATCGTCCATGGGCATCAGAAAATATCCGGCCCGCAAAATACCGCGTTTCGTCCCCAGCGCTTTTTTTACCGCTTCACCGAGCGCTATGCCGACGTCTTCCACCGTGTGGTGCTGGTCAACATCCAGGTCGCCCCGCGCCGCGAGATCTAGGTCCAACGCGCCGTGCCGGGCGATTTGTTCGAGCATGTGATCGAAAAAGCGGACGCCGGTGGCAATTTGCGATTTACCGCGGCCATCAAGATTCAGCCGCACCCGAATTTCGGTTTCCTTGGTCGCGCGGCGAAGTGTGGCAGTTCTCATAGGACTGCTTTCAACTCGCGCAGCAGACGCCGAGTCTGTGGGAGCGTTCCGACGGTGATTCGCACGTATCCCTCGCCGCCGAAATCGCTGGACCGATCGCGCACCAGGATTCCAGTGCGTTCGAGCGCCGCTACAATTGCCTTCGCTCGATCGCCGAAGCGCGCCAGGATAAAATTGCCAGCGCTCGGAAAAGAGCGAATGCCAAGGCGCGTTAAACCGATCTCCAGTTCCTTGCGCCCGCGAATCACCTCGCTTACCGTTTTCGCGATAAACGCGCGGTCCCGCATCGCCGCATCCGCCGCAGCCAGTGCGGCTGCGTTTACAGGATACGGAGACTGCGCCTTGCGCATCTGCGCCGCCAGCTCGCGATGCACGAATAGACAGCCTATTCGCAGGCCGGCCAACCCGCAGGTTTTCGAAAATGTGCGCGTCACGATCAAATTCTTGTGCCTACGAATCCATGGAATAACCGTAACGCCCGAAAACTCAAAATAGGCCTCGTCGACCACGACCATGGTTCGCGGCGCTGCTTGCAAAATGCGTCGCAACTCACGGCGCGCAAGGAGGTTGCCCGTTGGGCTATTTGGATTGGGCAAGAAAAACACGCGCGGACCGCTGCGCAACTCCTGCAGCACCTCTTGCCACGGGAAATGCATTTCATGGTCGTATCGGACGGCGACGATTCGCGCGCCGGCTAGCTCGGAATAAAAGCGGTACATCGCGTACGTCGGCTCAACTAGCAGCACCCGGTCGGCAGACTCAACAAAGGTGTTGACTACCAAGCTCAGCGCTTCGTCCGTGCCGTTCGTAAGTAAAATCTCATCCGGACGAACGCCGAAGTGCCGCGCAGCGTGTTTTCGGACAGTCTCCTGCTCGGGATAAGCGGAAATCGAGGCGGCACTGAGCTTTGCCAGGGCGCGCCGCACGGCTGGCGAGCAACCGATGGGGTTTTCGTTGAAATCCATGCGCAGCTTGTCCGTGCGGCCTTCGAGCGGCGGGTGATAAGGCCGCATTTGCTTCACAGACCTGCGTACCGCGATGGCGGAGTTCACTTGCGCACCTCCACAGAGCGCTCGTGAGCAACTAGCCCTTCGGCTCGCGCAAATTCCTCAGCCACAGGAGCGAGTCTGCGAAAGCCCGCTCGCGACACTTCCTGCACGCTGATGCATTTCACGAAGTCCGCTGCCGAGAGCCCTCCGCGCGCGCGCGCGACGCCGCCGGTTGGCAGCACGTGGTTCGTCCCACTCGCATAGTCGCCAAACGTCTGGGCGCTATAGTCGCCCAGAAACACGCTTCCGGCCGAATCGAACCGCTTCCATGCGCCGCCTTCTCCCTCTGGCAAGCTCAGATGCTCGGGCGCGAAGCGGTTCACAAATTCCAGCGCAGCCGAGGGCCCTCGCGCGACTAGGATGGCGCCATTTTGTTCCAGCGAACGCCGTGCGAGGTTTGACGAAGGTAGCGCCGCAAGCTGCTTCTCGATCTCGCCGGCAACTTCATGTGCAAGTCGCGACGACGTAGTCACAAAAAGTGAAACTGCGTCCGGATCGTGCTCGGCCTGAGCGATCAAATCCGCGGCAATAAATCGGGGATTCCCGCGCGCGGCCAGCACCACTGCTTCCGTCGGACCTGCCAGCATGTCGATCGCGCAAAATGTGTTCACGATCTGCTTGGCGGCCGTGACGTAGCGATTGCCGGGCCCGCAGATTTTGTCCACGCATGGGATCGAGCGCGTACCGTAAGCGAGCGCCGCGATGGCTTGCGCTCCGCCGATCCGCGCCACGGACCGAATGCCCAATTCATCGGCTGCGGCTAGAAGCGCCGCTCCCGGTTGAGGACTAACCACCAAGATGTTTTTCACTCCTGCTTCTTGCGCGGGAATCACTGTCATCAGCAGTGTGGAAACCAGCGAAAAACGTCCGCCCGGAAGGTAGCACCCGATCGATTCAATCGGGCGCACACGCTGCCCAGCACGGACGCCCGGCTCAACCTCGATCGTCCACTCCTGGGGCAACTGGCGGCGTGCAACCGCTCGGATATTTCGCGCCGCGTGGCGGATCGCCGCGAGAAACTCGCGCGACACGCTCCTACGCGCTTTTGCGATTTCCGCACGCGATACCCAAACTGTTAGCGGCGTGAGCGCTACTTTGTCCAGACGCTTCGTCCATGCATACAGCGCCGCATCACCTCGGCGTCGCACGTCCTCCACGATGCGCCGCGCCACGCGCTCTGCTTCGCGGCTGCTCGCGCGTCGCGAAGCCAAGAATCGGTTCCCGGTGGATTCCGTCAGCGGCACAATGCGCATCAGTACACAACCTTGTTCAGTGGATATTCCACGATGCCTTCCGCTCGCGCCGCCTTCAATTTGGGAATCAACTGCCGCACGGTTTTCTCTTCAATAATCGTGTTGATAGCCACCCAGCCAGGATCACTCAAGTGTGCCACTGTCGGATTTCGCAATGCCGGCAGCGCAGCCAGAACGTTCTCGAGATCGCCCTCGCGCACATTCATCATCAGGCCCACGCGGTTGTACGCCTTAATCGCACCTTCCAGCAGCATAGCGATGTTGCTGACCTTCTCCCGCTTCCACGAATCGTTCCATGCGCTGCGATTGGCGATGAACCTCGTGGACGACTCCAGTAATGTGTCCACGATTCGTAGATGGTTCGCGTGCAGAGACGATCCCGTTTCAGTGACTTCCACAATCGCATCCGCCAGGCGCGGAACTTTCACTTCCGTGGCGCCCCAGGAAAACTCCACGCGAGCGTTCACGCCGTTCCGTTGCAAGTACTTTTCGGTCATGCGGACGGCTTCCGTGGCAATGACTTTGCCTTCCAAATCGCGCACGCTCGTCATCGGCGAATCTTCGGCCACGGCCAGCACCCACCGGACTTTTCCAAGTCCCGTCTTCGAGTAGACCAGCTCGGCGACTTCTTCGACGTCCGCGCCCGTCTCCATGATCCAGTCTTTGCCGGTAAGACCCGCGTCGATTGCTCCGTTTTCCACGTAGCGCGCCATTTCCTGTGCGCGCACCATCATGCACTCGATCTCTGGATCATTGATCCCGGGATAATAGCTGCGCGAATTCACGGAGATTCGCCAACCCGCCCTCGCGAAGAGTTCGACGGTAGCGTCCTGCAAACTTCCTTTTGGAATTCCAAGTTTCAAGCAGGTCATTGGCTCTTCCCTTTGCCGTAAAGCTTTTCGGGCGAAATGATACGCTCGGCTACCGTGGTCGCGGACCCGTCACGCTCGATGCGACGGAAGAAACAGCTGCGGTATCCTTCATGGCAAACTGCGCCACCTTCCAGTTCAGCGCGCACAAGCACCGCGTCCAGATCGCAGTCAACCCGTAGTTCGCGTAGCAGCAGCTTCTGCCCACTGGTCTCGCCCTTCGTCCAAAGCTTCTTGCGCGACCGGCTGTAAAACGTGACGAAGCCCGTCTGTTGCGTCTTAGCAAGTGCTTCGCGATCCATGAATCCCAGCATTAAAACTTCGCCGTTGCTGTCGTCCTGGACGATGGCCGGAATCAGTCCACCTTCTTTTTCGAAGTCGAGCTCCATTTCATCTCCCCCAAAATAAAAAGCCCGCCAGCGCCTGTCGCGCCAGCGGGCCGATGAGTCCAGCTATTTCTTGCGAGCTAGCCGCACCGCCGCAGGCACGAGGTCGTGTGATGGTGGCGATGGATATGGCGTGCTTGCAGCAGTTTCATGACGCCTTATAAATTAGGGTAAGGCGCTGCCCTTGTCAAGGCTGAACCCGGTAAATACCCGCGGCCGCCCAATTCGCGCGGTTCGGATTTACCCGTACGGACTCCGTCGCAATTTCTAAGAGCAGAGCCTCAGGCCCAATACGTTCGGTCAAGCGTCCGGTACTGAATCGCCTCGCTCAAATGTTTTGGCGCGATCGATTCCGTCCCCTCCAGATCCGCGATCGTGCGCGCCACCTTCAAAATCCGGTCGTGTGCGCGCGCCGACAGACCCAACTTCTGAATCGCGGTCTCCAACAACTTCTCGCCCTCTGCTGATATCGCGCAATGCTGCCGAATCAGTCGCGGCGGCATCTGAGCGTTGGCGTAAATCCGCTTATCGCTGCGATAGCGCGCCATTTGCACTTCCCGGGCACGCACCACGCGCCCGCGTACGCTCGTTGAATCCTCGCTCGTTCCGTTCCCGCGCAGCTCCTTGTATTTCACTGCAGGCACTTCCACATGAATGTCGATGCGGTCCAGCAGCGGCCCCGAAATTTTGGACACATATCTCTGAATCTGCGGTGGCGAGCAATGGCACTCCCGAGTGGCATCGCCAAAAAATCCGCACGGACACGGATTCATCGCCGCCGCCAGCATGAATCTCGAAGGGAAACTGACGGACACTGCAGCGCGGGCGATCGTCACGCATCCGTCCTCCAGCGGCTGCCGCATTACCTCCAACACGTTACGTTGAAATTCCGGCAGTTCGTCCAGAAACACTACGCCGTTATGCCCCAACGACACTTCCCCCGGCCGTGGGATCGCTCCTCCGCCAATCAGTCCCGCGTCGCTTATGGTGTGGTGCGGTGAACGAAACGGACGCGTTCCCACCAAGCCCCGCCCGTTGTCCAGCACCCCCGCGATGCTGTGAATCCGCGTCGTCTCGATCGCTTCTTCCAGAGACATTTGCGGCAGAATTGTTGGAATGCGCTTCGCCAGCATCGTTTTGCCCGCGCCTGGCGGGCCGATCAGTAAAATGTTGTGGCTTCCCGCGCATGCCACTTCCAGCGCCCGTTTCGCCGACATCTGGCCGCGCACGTCGCGCAAATCCACCGCGTATTCGCTCGACTCCTCCAGCATTCGCGACGTATCGACAGCGACCGGCTGAAACGATTCCGGAGCGTTGATTAGGTCCGCTGCCTCCGGCAAAGTCTTCACCGGGAATACCCGGACGCCCTCGACCACCGCCGCCTCGCAGGCATTCGCTGCGGGCACCACCACGTTCCCAATTCCACGCTCCCGCGCCGCCAGAGCCGCCGAAAGGGCTCCCCGCACCGGGCGCACTCCGCCGTCCAGCGACAACTCGCCCAGAAACACGTATTCGTTCAAAATTTTCCCAAAGAATTGTCCTTGGCATCCCAGCAGTCCCAATGCCATCGGCAGGTCGAACGCCGATCCCTCCTTGCGCACATCCGCCGGCGCGAGGTTCACCGTCACTGCATGATTGGAGGGGAAATCGAAACCGCAGTTCCGCAATGCCGAACGAATTCTTTCCCGGCTTTCCTTGACCGCCAAGTCCGGGAGCCCCACTACGTTGAAGCAACCCTGATACGCCGGGCTGACGTCTACCTCCACCTCCACCAGATAGGCATCGATCCCAAATACTGCTGCGCTGAATGATTTAAAGAGCATTGCGGGTGGCCCCAAGCCTTTGGTCGCCTAAGGCCGCAGAGCCTATCTCAAAACGCTACGTTACGCTAGCGATACTACGCGTGTCGAACGCATCATACTTGATTCCCAAAATGGGAATCCGCGGCCTTGCGCCTGCGCGCGGATACAGGCTTCGGCCCTAACCCAATTTCAGGCTGGACCTGAGTGAGGGCAAAAGCCGTCGCGCGGATAGCAGTGGCCAGGGCGGTCACGGCGCCGCGTGCGATTCTCTTTTTGACCGCAGAGTTCGTAAGTTAGTGGATGGCGCCCGCAAAAGAACGCAACTGAGCGGATTCAGGACCGCCATTGTCGCGCCTGTGCCGGAAGCGTATGATGCACACCGCGAAGAACGTAGTCGTAAAATTCCGCGCGGCATAAAAGGGGTCTCCGGTGCGCTCACCACTTTCCGCTAAAACGGCTGTCCTTGGATGGCTGGCAATCGGTGCGATGTTGCTCTTTATGGCCTCCAGGGCTTCGGCGCAGACTTCGCGGCCATCATGGGCGACTCTTGATGCGCCGCCAACCGGAATCGCGCCGCCGGGAGACGTGCTGCGTCCTGGGCATTTAGGACGGCAGATCACCAACGTTGAACTCTCAACGCATTTTTATCACGACCTGATTGGACTGGGGTTGGTGGGCAAGCGTGAACAGCCGCGGCCATTCTTCGTGAACAAGGGCCTGCAGGAAGTTGCAGCCTTAGCTCAGGGCGTTTCGAATCCCTACCTTCAAACCAGCCGTGTGGTGCTGCTTCCGATTCCGGGGACTTCCGCCGCGCAGGGCGGTCCGGAAATGACCATCGAGGCGATCGATATCCAAGGGATTCCAAAGCACAGGTTCAACCCGCCGCTGACTGATCCCGGAGCGTCCTATCTGACGCTTATCGTGGCGGACCTGGATAAGACGCTGGCGGTTTTGAAAAGCGAGCGCACGCCCGTAATTACGGAGGGCGGCAATCCCGTGGAACTTTCAGGGTGGCCGGGGATCGACGGAAAAATTCGCGCGGTGATGGTGCGCGACCCGGACGGATATCCCGTGAAATTGATACAGGTCACTCCCGCGCTGGCGACGACCGCCGCTGCGGGAAGCAACGTGCTCGGCGCGCGCGTAACCATTGTCGTCGATGATCTGGAAAAGACAGCCAAGATCTACGAGAGCCTCGTGGGGCCCAATTTCAAATTTTGGCTGAGCCCTTGGATGGGCGACGCGGCGTACGAAAAGCTGACCGGCACGCACAGCCAGTTTCGGATGGCGCAAGCCATGGTTCCGGGCTCGCCGGTGGTGATGCAGCTGGTCGAATATAAAAGCCACAGCAAAAATTTCAAGCGCCCGTACTTTCAGGATGCCGGCGCCGCGCATTTCCTCTTCATGTCGAAGGACGACGACGTGATGATGCGGCGGATCAAGGCAGCGCACCTGCACACGGAGAGCAAGTCCGACGAGCCGGTATTCATCTCCAAAACTACCCGCACTATGTTCGTGGCCGACCCGCAGGGGTTCTGGCTGGAATTCATGGATCACGACGTGAAGACCGATCCTACTGGCACCTACACCAGATAGCCCCCGCGTGCTCAGCCGTGAAGGTGAAAGACGGACACGGCCAAAGGCGGCTGTGCCCGTCTATCGCTTTAGTGGCTTCCTCGCGAGTCATCGTCATCAGGCTTGGCGGCACGCACCACCCCATGGATCGCCTGCGCCCCGAAATGATACGTCGCTAGCGACGGCTCGCCATTCGCAAGGTTTGTAAACACCAGCGTAACGTTCGAGGCCTGAACGTTTGGGCCACCGCCAATGCACACTTGCAGAGGCACCGAGATCCCTGACCCAAAAGCGAATCCTCCATTTCCCGCAACATTGGCCATACCGGTGACCTCCAGCTGCCAGGTGTAGGTAGGGAAGGGAGTGATGCCGGAAGGGCAATCGCTCTGGGGTGGGTTCTCAACGGCGGTGGCGCCATTCATGGTGATCTGGTGGGTGTGCTGATGCCGCGCGTCGGTAGTGGCCCCAGTCCCAGCTGCTAAAACTTCTGAATCGGAGAATTCCATCGTCAGCGCCGCCGAAAAATCTGCCGTACCGGAACGTGGGTGCAATTCCAGGGACCACGGGCCGCGAAGTTCCCACGGACCCATAGTCGGGTTCGTTGAGACAGGATAGTCGTTGATTACGCCATGAAAATGGACCGGCGAGCCGTGTCCATCCGCACTACCCTGATCCCGTGCTGATGTTCGCCAGCCTACGGCTAAAGCGCACACCGCGATGAAACATACCGCGAACCAGAGACTTTTGCCCTTCATCGGAGACCTCCAAGTTTGAGATTCAGCAGTCGCCGAACATCCCGGCCACTAGAGGCAAGAACTCGCGGATGTACGGCGCAGATGCGCTGCGGTTTCGACCCGCTAAGCGCCCGGACAGAGTGGGTCATCGCGCGCAGGCGATCAAACAGCAATGAACGGAACGGGCCGATTGCCGTCAAATGCCGTCTTTTGCCGTTTCCGAGCGAGCGAGTTACAATCGCGTCACGTCTCTCGCTAGCCTGTTAGCCAGGAGAACCGATGGGCGAAGTATCCTCTGGCAAGCCATCATCTGAGGTCCCGATTGAGGAGCGGCTCGACTCCTGGAAAGAGATCGCGGCTCATCTGGGGCGCGACGTGACCACCGTCCAGCGTTGGGAGAAGCGCGAGGCTATGCCGGTTCACCGGCACCTGCACGATAAGCGCGGCTCCGTATATGCCTTAGGCTCCGAGCTAGACGCCTGGCAGCAAGGCCGCAAACCGGTCGCAATCGATGGAGACAAGGAACCGGAGCAGGAGTCGCCCACTTTTGTGGAAGGTCAGCGCCGGGGGATCACGGCGCTGCGCTATTCGCGTTGGGCGCTTTTGGCTGGACTTGCCACCGTGGCGCTGCTCGGCGTGGTTTACATCATGTCGCGCGACCGCGCGCAAGACGCGACGCGCCCGAAAATCAGGTCCTTGGCCGTGCTGCCGTTGAGGAACCTCACCGGAGATCCATCCCAAGAATATCTTGCCGACGGTATGACGGACGCGCTGATTGGACGCCTATCCGGCATTCACGATCTGCGCGTGATTTCCCGCACCTCGGTGATGCGTTTCAAAAATCCACAAATATCGGTGCCGGAAATTGCCCGGACCCTCAACGTGGGCGCGATTGTGGAAGGTTCGATGATGCGCGATGGCAATCGCATTCGTGTGACCGTCCAACTGATCCGCGCTGCGACGGACGAACATTTCTGGTCGGAGACATACGATCGCGAGCTGCGGGATGTTTTTAGCTTGCAAAGCGACTTGGCGCAATCCATCGCCGAGAAAGTGGAAGTCACGCTAACGGGCGACGAGCGGGAAAGGCTCGCTGCCTCACATCCCGTTTCCCCTGAAGTCTACGAGAGCTATTCGAAGGGCGAATTCGCGCTCAACAGAAGCGCGTCCAAAGCCGATTTCGAGGCCAGCATTCCGTACTTCGACCAAGCACTTAAAGAAGACTCCACGTTCGCGCCCGCCTACGTGGGTATCGCCAAAGCATACAGCAATCTCGGTACGGTCTTCGTAGGCGGCGTGGCCGAGCAGACGCGTCCGAAGGTGATGAGCGCAGCCCGGAAAGCGTTGGAGCTCGACCCGAATTTGGCGGAAGCGCACGTACTGCTGGCGAACGCGCTGCAAGAACAATGGCACTGGGCTGAAGCTGAGGCCGAATACCGGCGCGCCCTGGATTTGAATCCCAATAGCGCGCCTGCCTACGAAGGATTAGCTTTGTGGCTTACCTGCCACGGACGCGCGGACGAGGCCGTCGCGTCGGCTGAGCGCGGCCGCGAACTCGACCCGCTGGCGGTTTCTTACGAGGACTTCGGCTGGACGCTATTTCAGGCCCGCCGTTACGACCAGGCCGAGCGCGACTTGCGCGCTGCGCTGGCGGAAAGACCAGACGACTTCGGAGCTCTGGTGGACCTGGGATTCGTGCTGATCGCGAACGATCAGCCCGGCAATGCAATCCCCGTGCTGGAGAGGGCCGTTTCCATGTCGCACAGCGGCCCTGGCCCACTAGGGGCGTTAGTTCGCGCGTATGCGCACGCCGGACGCAGAGCTGACGCGCTGCGGATCCTCGCAGAACTGAAAGCACGGCGAAAGCCAGGGTACGTTCCCGCAGCGGCTTTCGTGAACGCCTATTTGGGGCTGGGCGACAACGACGAGGCATTCTTCTGGCTCGAACAAGCGTACAAGGAACAATCCAACATGCTGCAGTTCGTCAAAGTTCATCCGTACTTCGATCCCATTCGCAGCGACCCGCGATTTGCGGATCTGGTCCGTCGTGTCGGTCTCGATTGACGTTCTCTGGCTGGTAGCAACGAGACCGTCGTTCCGGCGCTCGTTTCGCTGATCGATTTGTGGCGTATCGCACAAGATACCTTCAGGAAGCTGATCCTTCAGCCCTGTGAGATTGCAGGGATTTACCGGCTAGGCGACACCGCCGGTTCCAAAGTAGCGTATCCTACACAAGCCAGTTGGTCAGCCTCACGTGTTGGTCGCGAAAGAACGGTTTTGGAGAATGGTGCATATCTTAATCGCGGACGACCAAGCCATTGTCCGAAGCGCGATCGAACGCTTGATTAACAAGTCCGGAGAAGACTGGGAAATCTGCGGTGCCGTCGATAACGGACAAGCGGCCGTTGAGATAGCCGCAAGTCTGAAGCCCGATTTGGTAATACTGGATGTCCGGATGTCAAAGCTAAATGGCATCAGCGCAGGCCGGGCGATTCGCGAGATCCTGCCGGGGACCCCAGTTTTGATTTACACGTGGCTTGACCCGGCGGCGGCCGAGGGCGCGGTGCGGGATGCCGGTCTGCAAGGCGTAGTGCAGAAGTCCGATGGACGGGCGATTCTGCGGGCCATCCGTGACGTTCTTGCCGGCAAAACGGTGTTCAGCGATCAGACGTTGCCGGGCGAGCCGACACCGCAGACGACGCGATCGAACGTCTCCGGCGACGGGCGGCCGACTGAGGCTCTTTCAGGCAACCAGGCTCCGAAGCGACGCCGCAAGCGTCCGTCGCGGAAACCGCGAAGAACGGCTTAGGCGATCAGCGGGGTTTCCGTCAAGTTCCACCGAGTCAATCCATGTCGTCGTTGAGTTGGTGTATCACCCGGTAGCATTCGCACGCGGACTCTTCGAGCGCCACGCGATCCAATACTTTCACGGAGCCGCGCGTGTATTTGATCGAGTTTTCCTTTTGTAAAATCCCAGCTGCCACGCTGACGCTTGGGCGATCGGTGCCCAACATGGTCGCCAAATAGTCGTGGGTGATGGGCAGGGAATCGCTGTCCACGCGATCGACTGCGGTCAAGAGCCAGCGGGCGAGGCGCTGCGCCACGTCATGCAGTCGGTTGCAGGCGGCTGTTTGAGCGGTTTGCATTCCCTGAATCACGGCGTAGCGGGACAACGTAATCTGAAACGCGGGCGCTCCTGGCAACGCGGCTTGCAGTGCGGCGGCTTTGATGCGAAAGCCGTCCGAGGGGATCTGAACGATTTCGCGCAGGGGACTGTGACGCAGTCCAACCACCAGCGGAGTGCCAACCATTCCTTCCTTGCCGACCACTCCGGCCTCGACGGTTTTCCCGTCTTCCGTTGCCACGACCAACGAAATCAATCCGCCGTTCGGGAAGTAAACGTGATCGAGCACTTCGGTAGGTTCGTGCAGGCTGTGGTGGCGCGAAAGTTGGACGTGCTCTAAGGAGTCCGAAACGCAGCGGAATTCAGCTTCCGGCAGGGAAAGCAGAATGGTGTTGCGCACAGGCGCACTTTTGGCGTGCCTCTTACCGCCGGCCAGAAGCAATTTCTCCTCGGTCACGCTGTCGGTGGCGCCGCGAACTTGTATATGTGCATGAGGAAGGGGGACTTTATTAATTGTGATACGTGCTTGTCTGTAGGCCGTCAAACACTTGCAAGGCAGGAGTTTGCTACTTGATACCCAGTTCTCCGTTGAACTGCCGGATCACTTGATAACACTCGCAGGCGGACTCTTCGAGCGTGCGATGGCTTACCACGCGTACTGCACCGGGCTTGTATTGGATCGCCTTCCGGTCCTGGAGCCTTCTGGCGGCCACGGTCACTGTGGGACGATCGGTGCCTAGCATCGTGGCCAGGAAATCGTGGGTAATCGCCAGCCACGCGGTCTCAACGCGGTCCTGCGCCATAAGTAACCAGCGGGCCAGGCGCTGCTCCACTTCGCGCAGGCGGTTGCAAGCTGCAGTTTGGGCGGTCTGCATGCCTTGTATGATGGCAAATCGGGACAGTGCAAATCGGAGGTTCGGGGCCAGCGGGAGCACGGCTCCCAGCGCCGCGCGCGACAGGGTGCAGCCCTCGCCTTCCAACTGGACAACGTGTAAGAGGTGACTGGTATTGATATTGACGGCTAGGGCCGTGCCTGTGCAGCCCTCTTTACCAATCAGACCCGCTTCTACCGCTCGCCCGTCTTTCGTCGTAACCACAACTGAAATGAGCCCGCGATTCGGAAAGCAGAGGAATGCCAGGGGCCGATCGGGCTGGTGGAGGTTCAATCGAGAAGGCAAGTCCATCGGCTCGAGCTGAAGGCGAACCAGAGCAAATTCCTCCTCTGGCAGCGCAAGGAGAATTCTGTTCGAGATCGGTCTGCCGCAAGAATTGGTCCGTTCGCCTACTTGGACTGTGGGGAAAGTTTGCGGGTTCATTATCCCTCGAACTAATGCGTTCGCTTCCATGCAATCCGGGAAAGATCCGATAGGGGGCCCGAACAGAAACTATTATTTAACACCTTTACACACTCTGAGGCTGATCCGGTGTTCAATGTATTTCAGGAAAGCGGATTACCTGTGTGAGACAACACCAGGATATATACCCATCCATGCGTTTTCGGCGGGCTTTGCGGCAGAAGGCGTCGAAAGTTATCGCGATTGAGCCTAGTTCGCGAACAGCAAGCCTGTGAACGCAAAGTAGAAATGTCCGGTTTTAACCGATCTAAACCGAATCGCCCCGGGGTGGGCGGCATCTGATCGAGAATCCCGCGAAGTTCATCGCGGCTTCGCGCGTGCGCGAAACTTCAGGAAAGGAGATCGCCATGCCATACGTGACGGTAGGAAAAGAAAACTCAGCGGACATCCAACTCTACTACGAGGATCACGGCGCGGGAGCGGCAGTCGTTCTGATTCACGGCTACCCGCTGAGCTCATCATCTTGGGAAAAACAAGTGCCGGTGTTGCTGAACGCCGGCTATCGCGTGATCGCCTACGATCGCCGCGGCTTCGGCAAGTCCGGCCAGCCGACCAGCGGCTACAATTACGACACCTTCGCGGAGGATTTGCAAAGGCTGGTGAGGCATCTAGGGCTGCGCGATTTTGCGCTGGTGGGATTTTCGATGGGCGGCGGCGAGGTGGCGCGTTACGCAGGGAAGTTCGGCACCAGAGGAATGAGCAAGGCGGTGATCATCAGCGGCGTGCCTCCGTATCTGCTGAAAACCGCGGATAATCCAGAGGGCATCGAGGAAGCGGTATTCAAAGGAATCGAGCAGGCCGTCGCCGCGGACCGCTACGCGTTCTTCACCGAGTTCTTCAAGAACTTCTACAACACGGACCAGCTATTGGGAAAAAATATCAGCGAGCAAGCCGTACGGGCGAACTGGAACGTAGCGGCGAGTGCGTCCGCGACTGCGAGCGTCGCGTGCGTGCCCACCTGGCATGAAGATTTCCGCGCCGACCTCGCCAAACTTAACGTGCCCACGCTGGTGATTCACGGCACCGCGGACCGCATCGTGCCGATCGATGCGGCTGGTCGGCGCACCGCGAAAATGGTTCCGGGCGCGCGGCTCCATGAAGTGAAAGACGGGCCGCATAATATCGCGTGGACACACGCCGAAGAAGTGAATCGCGAGCTGCTGAATTTCCTGGGGAAAAGCACAGCGAAGACGGCGTCGAGCTAGCCCGCGCGCGGCAGCCAACAAGCGCGCACGATAAGCGGCCTCGGGGCGGCGGCTGCGCCGCCATCAGGTGCGGCGCACCAGCAGGCTTGCGGCGAAAACGAGCGCGGCAAACATCACCGTGACCGGCGCGATGGTTGAAAGATGAAACAGATACGTATTGAACAAAAATCCCACGACAATTGAAACCATGCTGATGGCCGCGGAGATTACGAAAAACCGCGCAAGGCGGTCCGAAAATTGACGCGCCGCGGCTGCCGGCAAAATAATCAACGAACTGGCTAGCAGCGCGCCCATGAAGCGCAGTCCTACAAGCACCGTGAGGCTGAAAACCAGTAGGTAGAGCAGATCGAGGCGGTCCACATGGATGCCGGAAGAGGCCGCCAGTTCTGGTGAAAAAGTGGAAAGCGTGAGCCGGTCTTTCATCAAAAACACCAAGATGATAACAGCCGCCGATGCCGTCGCGCCTAACGCGAAACCTAGGACGCTCACGCTTTGGAGTCCGCCGAAAAGGGCGTCGATCAGATCGCCGCGCGGCGTGACGGCCGCGCCAATGGCCAGTGACGCGGCGAACACCACGCCGATTGAAGCGTCCGTGGCCAAGCCGGTTTTCTTCTGCAGTTGCCAAACCAAAAGCGTTCCTAAAAACAGCGTGGCCGCGCCGCCATAAAGTGGATCCACTCTGAAGAGATACGCGATTCCGAGTCCGGGCAGCGCGAGGTGCGAGATCACGTCGCTCGCCAGCAGCATGCGCTTCATCAGCGCGAAGCAGCCGATCAGACCGGCGGCCAGAGCGAAGCACAGCGCGAGCAAAAGTAGCAGGATGTGGCCTTCGTGCATGCGTATCGCTGGCGCGAGTTTCGCGAGTCCTTTCGCTCGTTCTATTGGTGATCGATGTGACGGTAGAATTTCGACGGCCCGCCGTAGAGATCTTCCAACATCGCGGGCGTCAGCAATTCCTTTGGCGGTCCCATGCAGCGTTTCCCGCGGCTCAGGCATAGGACCATCGTCGCGTAACGATACACGACGCTCAAGTCGTGGGAGACGAAAATTTCCGTCATGCCTTTTTCCTGCTGCAGCTTGTGCAGCAAGTCGTAGGTGTGCTCTTCGGCGAGTTCATCGAGGCTCGCGGTGGGTTCGTCGAATAGCAGCGCGTTAGGACGGCCCAACAGCGCGAACGCGATCAGCGCTTTCTGAAATTGTCCGCCCGAAAGATGGCCTACGCTGGTGTTGAAAATCATCGGCGAAAGGCCCACCTCGGCCGTTACGCTCGCAATGTCGCCGGCCGGCAGATGCTGCACCGCTGCTTTCGATGCGAGCAGATCTCCCAGCCGCAGGGGAAGCTGGCGGTCGGCAGCCACTTTTTGCGGCACGTAGCCCACACGGGCCAGTGGGCTCCAACGAATTTGGCCTTGGTGCGGAATCAATTCTAGCAGCGCTTTTAGCAGCACCGTTTTGCCGGCGCCGTTCGGACCGATAATGGCCAAGCATTCGCCGGCGCGAACTTCAAAGCTCAAATCGTCGATCACAACGTGTTGCCCGAAGGCGATTCGTAGATTTTCGACTGCAAGGATGGGCGTCGGCGATGCCATGTTGGTTTTGCGTTTGATGCGCGAAAGGGGCGCCGCGCTTCAGCGCGATATCGCCTCGCAAAAGCGCGATGCAAGAAATTAGCAGATTGCGAAGACGATAGCTAGAAACAGCGCACGTAAATCGGAGGGCTCAGCGTTATGAGCGTGAACGGAACGCGAACGAAATCGTCTTCGATTCCTTGGGCGAGAGGATAACGGTTTGGTCGAGCGTCTCGCGCGGTTCGTGCCACGCTTCAATCGTGTAGGTGCCGGGAGGAAGATTCTTGATCGCAAATGTTCCGTCGGTCCCGGTGACGGCGAAATATGGCTGATCGAACGCGAACACGTACGCGCGCATCCACGGATGAATGTTGCAGAGCACGGGAATGGCGAATTCCGGGCGCTCGAACGTCGATTTGAGCGGCGCTGAATCAACCGGCTGCGACGAACTCCATTGCCGGTTGTGGCGCGCCATCACGTGAACGTTATGCATGGTCGGATCGCTATTGGCCACCGAGAACGGCTGGCCGACCATCACCGCTAGCACGTGCGGCGCGTACATGCAATTTTTCTGATCGAGCACCACGGGAGTTTGCCGTGGGGGATAGCGATAGTTTCCGAGACCGGATTTTACGTACACGACCACGTTGGCGAGCGCGCCGTTAGCGCCGGTAACCACGTCCGGCGGTACCACGGGCGAAGGATTGGCTTTCACGCACGCGGGAGAGGCGCTCATATCAATCGGACGTAAAACGGGAGGCGTGCCTACGAATGTCACCCTCCCGGTGATCGAGGCGGCCGTGGCCGGATCGACCGGCGGCGCGAGTGGTTCGTTGCTGGTGCCATTGCCGCAGCCCGCGACCGCAACCGCGAAGACGAAAGCGAGTGCGCTCGAAAGCGCAGCACGGGCCATGCGAGAGTTCATTTGCGATCAACCACCAAGCGCTTCGAACGTCGGAATCGAGACTGCCGCCGTTATCACGCACAGCCACAGAATCAGTTCCAGCAGTCCCATATACCTTCCGATGCGGAGCGTGTCCGCCGTGGCGCCCCACACGCGCGACTTTTGCTGATTGATGATGTGCACGATCAGCGCGCACGGAATCAGTATCCCCAGTTTGATCAAAAACGCCGGGTCCACCACGTACTTCGTAGCCGAGGTGGCGAATAACATGAACCCGCCACAAACTGCGATGCAGAAGCCGGCCCAATTCCAGGCGAAAAGGCTATTGGAAAGCTCCGCGGCGGTCTGACGCTTTTTCCCTAGCCCGAGCAGCCGGAAATCCAGCGCTAGAATCGTGCCGATCCACAGTGAAAGTCCCGAAAAATGCGTCAGTTGCACGAAGGGGTACACCCAAGTGGAGCTGCTGATATACAGAGCCCAATGCGTGTCCTGCAGCCACTTGGCAAACGCCATCAAGCTAGCACTCATACACGCAAGCCTTTCGTTTCCGTGCAATCAACTGGAACGGAGTCAAAAATTATCCCACGCCGTTGATCGCCGCCACTTCCAGCGCCGTAAGGATCGTTGCGATCCACAGCAGCAACGAAAGCAGCGCGATCGATTTCGCGCCCAGCGATATCGACGGCCGTCGGTCCCATCGCGGCACTTGCCACTCGACGATGATTCCCACCACGATCGCAGCGAGCAGCACCAGCATTTTCAGGCGAAAGACCGGAGCTCCGTAGAAGTCAGTTGCATCGCCGGCGAACAGAAAAAAACCGGAAACGCATGCGAACACCAGCCCGGTCCACATCCATGGAAAAAGCTGCTTGGCCATCGTCGTCGCGGTTTGTCCGCGCCCCGCCACGCCGAGCACGCGCAGATCGACCAGCGCAATCGAGCCGACCAGCAGGAAGAATCCGGCGTAATGGCAGACTGAGAAGAACGACGAAATGATCTCCGAGCTACTTATACTGATAATCCACGAATTGTGCTGAAGCGCTTCGCAGAAGTGCTGCATGCCAGATTTCCCCGCAACGCATACTATATCGAAAGGCAGTGAAGTCAAGCACGTCGCGGAAAAAATCGCGAATTATTTGGTTTCGGATTCCGGCTCGCGCACGCCGAAATGAATGGAATGGCGGACGGCGCGGAAAAAGTTGCCGGGGCGGGGAATTAGCGCGTGGCGCCGCGGCGCTGGAGCGCCGTCACCCGCGGAAAGCACGTGGACGATTTCTGAAGCGGGAACGCGCGAAGCGACTTCGTCCACCGATACGTAGCGAACCAGACGGCCGGGATCGATGACGAACACGGCGGGCTTGGCGATGCCTCCCTTTTCGCGCGCGTTGTACACGCCCCACTCGCGCACCACGCGCCGGTGCGAATCGCACAAAATCGGAAAGTTGAGGTGGAGTTCTTCACGCACCGCTTGCGATTTTTCCGGGTTATCCACGGAGATCGCTGCGAGCCTCGCTCCCGCCGAGCGAATCCCGCCCTCGTGGTCGCGATAATCCGCCAACTGGCGGAGGCAAAAGGGTCACCAGTGACCGCGATAAAAGACAAGCACGAGCGGACCAGTAGCGCAAAAGTCGGACAATCTCTCAGGCGTGCCGGTGGAATCAGTTACCTCGAAATCGGGCGCAGTTTCCCCGCGCTGCGGAGGCGTTGCGCGTACCGGGTAGGCTGAAGCTGACACGGATTTCCTCCGACAGCAATCGGTCCCGCGGCCCAAAACATTCACACGCAGCGCCTGCCGCGCGCCCGCGCCGCGATTATTGAATCGGACTCTGATATCCCGCGTCGCGCGGATCGATCGGCTTCCTCCCGGAGAAGCCTTCGTCCATTCCGTGGTAGAAGCGGATGCGATCCTCGCCCAGCCGCCAGCAAAGAAAAACTTCCCGTCCGTTGACGCGCGACGGAAAATCCAGCAGACCCACTTCGATGTCTTTCACCACGCAGCCGGTGGCGTGGATGCGTTCCACGGCGTTGCGAATCGCGTCGGCAAAGTGGTTGTGCTCCCGGCGCCATTTCGCCGCCTGCTCGTACGGTACCAGCATTCCGCCGGAACGCTGAATGCGCTCGGCAAGCTCACCGAGCTTTTCGTCCACATCCTCGATTTTGCGGCGCGCTTCGATGGCTTCGATCAGCAGCGGCTCTAGCTGCATCCGCAGGCTTTCCGCTTCAGCAAGAGAGAAAAACTTCGGCTGTTCTTCCGCCATGATTTTCTCCGCGTGTATTGGATCGAACGGCGCGGCGCCGCGATTCAGCCCCCGATAAAAACCATGGTTCGCGATGGAGGCACGAATCCCGGCTCGTTGATGCGGTGGCCCTTTTCCTTTTGCGCCACGATGGAGATGATTTCGTCGCCGATCTCGCGGTCGCTTGCGCCGCCGCGCAGGAGGAACTTCAAATCATGATCGTCTTTGCTGAAAAGGCAGGTGCGCAGTTTTCCGTCCGCCGTCAGCCGGATGCGCGAGCAGAATCCGCAGAATGGCTGCGACACCGGCGAGATCAGCCCGATTTCGCCGGGGCTGTCTGCGAAGCGGTATTTGCGCGCCGTTTCACTTCGCTCGTGCACCACGGGCACTAGCGGCCAAAGCGCGGTGATCCGCCGGTGAACCTCTGCGCCGGTAACCACCATGTCCCGCGTCCAAGCATGGTCGGCATCCAGCGGCATAAATTCGATGAAGCGCATGATCAGCCCGCGTTCGCGCGCGAATCCCGCGAACGCCTCCACTTCGTCGTCGTTCACTCCACGCACCAGCACCGCGTTGATTTTCACCGGGCGCAGCCGCGTGGCCTGCGCGGCGTCGATCCCGGCCATCACTTTGTCGAACGATTTCGTGCGAGTGATCCGTTCGAATTTCGCGCGATCCAGCGAATCCAGGCTAATGTTGATTCGATCCATGCCCGCAGCCACCAGGCGATCGCAACGTTCCGCCAGAAGATGCGCGTTGGTGGTCATGGACAAATCTTGCACGCCCAACGATTTGAGTCGCGCGATAAAATCTTCCACGCCCTCGCGCACCAGCGGCTCGCCGCCCGTCACGCGCACCTTGCGTATGCCCATTGCTACCAGAATGCGCACCAGCCGCTCGTGTTCATCAAACGAGAGCAGGCTGTCCACCGGCATGTGGTTTTCCGGATTCGCGGAGCGGCAATAGACGCAGCGAAAATTGCAGCGATCCGTGATCGAAACACGAAGATCGGTGATTTGCCGGCCGAATTTGTCTGTCAACGGCATCTCGCGCTTCACTCTCCAACAACAAAAAAGCCCAACTCCACGGTTGGAATTGGGCGCACACCCGATACGGCTATCGCATCGGATATTCCCCTTTCCAAACGGCCCATCGGCCAAACGGGAGGAACGGGCGTTTCCACCCGAACCCTCAGTCCCGGCAGAGCCGGGACATCGCCGCCGCGCCGTAGGATGTCTCTCCTGGTAGGCTTCGGCGGTCGGAGAACTCTAGGTAAACTTTACCGCAGTAAGGCGAGCGATGCAAATCACAAAGGCGCAACGCGAATAGCTACGATTCGCGGCGTGTAAGCTAGCCTGTTCAACGTGCTTGCGGTTGCTACGCGCGGCGGCTGATGTTGCGGATTTCCTTGCGATAGTCGGGCGCGCTCATTTCCACGGTGCGGCACATTTCGTAAAGCCGCGAACGGATGCGCTGTCCCACGCGCTCGGTGAGCGAATCGTCGATCGCAGGCGAGCGCATGCCCGCCACGCGAGGCATAGGGGTAGACGCGGCGTCGCCATCCAGAAAATTCGTGGTCAGCACGGTGACGCGTTTTTCGTTGTAGCGCGTATTCAGAATGTGGCCCACTGTTTCCAGCGTCCAGAGCGATGGCTTGCTCGATCCCAAATCGTCGAGCACCAGAATTTCTGCTTTCAGCACCGGTTCCAGTACGCCCATTTCGGTGGACTGGCTTTCGGCGTTGTAACTATCCTGAATTTGTTTCAGCAGTTCGCGGTAGTCGTAGAAAAGGCCGCTGTGCCCGCGCAGCACGATTTCCTTCATCGCTGCAACCGCCAGATGCGTTTTGCCCACGCCGCACGGCCCCATCAGCAGCAGTCCGTGTTCGTTGCCCACGGGAAATTCCGCGGCGAAGCGTTGCACCACCAGCTTGGCCTGCGAAAGGCTGCGGTTCCATGAGGCAAGCTGCTCGCGTCCCGCATGCTCGATCTCGTTGTCCGTCTCAAAATTTTCAAAGTCACAGTGCCGGTAGCGTTCCGGGACGCGCGCCTTCCCCAGCGCTCGGCCGCTGCGGTCGCCAGACGTGCATTCGCACGGCACCGCCCACACCAGCTTCGGCTCTCCCGCCGAAGACGCGCCGGGCTTGTCCGCGGAGAGCGCCTGCGCTCCGGTGGTAGTTCGCTCGACCATTTTCCAGCCGCTGCCATGGCAGGTGGGACAATCGGCTTTCGCCATGCGGCGAGAATATGCGCAGTGCGGCGCATGCGCAAGCAGATACGCCTGTGAAAATTCTGCGCGTTGTGGAAAGCGCAAACCGGAGGCATTCCTGCTGGGTGCTCCGCGCGGATTCCTCAGAGGAAATTTGAAGGCGAAATCCTTTCCCCTCGTCACTCGATCCGGATCACGATGCCTGTCGCGTCGTCACTTCTCGATGCGAATCGCGTGCCGTGGGGCGGCGCGCACGATGGCGTTGCGCACGCGGTGTTCGCCCGCCGCCGCGAAGTTTCGCGCCACCTCGCTGCGAACGAACTTGATGAACTCTTCCATCTGCGCCTGCATATCCGCCATCTTGTCTCGCATATTCAATATAATTTCAATTCCCGCCAAATTGACGCCCAGCTCCCGCGTCAAATTCAGAATCACTTCCAGGCGTTCCAGGTCGGAGTCGATGTACAGGCGGGTGTTACCTTCGGAACGCGACGGCGTCAGCAGCCCCACGCGCTCGTAAAGCCGCAGCGTTTGCGGGTGAATCTGGTACAGCTCCGCCACGGCGCTGATCATGTAGCCGGCTTTGGCCTTTTTTCTTTGCCGTGCTGCCATGTGCGTCTCCTTCGTTTGCTTCGCTGAGATCAAACAGCCGCGCGCGCGAAAATCTCCTTGCGCGGGTCTTCGTGGTCCACTTTGCTGAGCTCGCGCAGCAGATCGCGCACACGCTCGTCCTCTGGCTTGGGGACCACCACTTGCACTTCGATGATCTGATCGCCGCGCTTGCCGGGTTGTCGCGCCGAGGGAGCGCCCTTCTCGCGCAGCCGCAGCCGTTTGCCGCTGTTGGTGCCCGGCGGAATGCGTACCTGCGCGCGCCCGTCGATAGTGGGCACCTCCACCTTCGCGCCCAGCGATGCTTCCGATACCGTGATCGGCACCGTGGTATACAAATCGTCGCCGCGCCGCTCGAAGAATGGATGCGGCTGCACATTGGTGATGATGTACAGGTCCCCCGGGGGACCGCCGTGCATCCCCGCGTTTCCGCGTCCAGCCACTCGCACGCGCGAACCGGTCTGTGCTCCCGGCGGAATGCGCACCTCGAGCGTGTCCATGCGCGCCACCCGCCCTTCGCCGCCGCAGTTGCGGCACACGCTCTGTAATTTGCCGGTTCCTCCGCAACGCGAACACGCCACCTGAAAGCGCATCTTGCCGCTCACTTGCGTCACTTGGCCCGAACCGCCGCACGTGGGACAAGTTTTAGCATCGCCCGGCGCCGCGCCCGTTCCGTGGCAAACCTGGCAAGCGTCGAGCCGCGTGAAGCTCAATTTTTTTACGGTTCCGCGTACGGCTTCGCCAAAGCTGATGTCGATCGCGTATTCGAGGTCATCTCCGTGCTCGCGTTCTGGCCGCGCCTGTGCCGCTCCGGTGCCGCGGAAAAACTGGCTGAACAGGTCTCGAAAGCTCGTCGCGCCGCTTGCGCCGCCACCTCCGAAATCGAATCCGCCGAAGTCGAAGTGAATATCTTCCGGCGACACGCCGCCATATCCGCCGCCCGGGTGCGGAGCCCCGCCCGGCCCGGGTGCGTTGAACCCGAACTGGTCGTACATCTGGCGCTTCTTCGTGTCGGAGAGAACTTCGTACGCTTCCTGTATCTGCTTGAATTTCTCTTCCGCCGATTTATCGCCCGGATTTAGGTCAGGATGATATTTGCGCGCGAGCTTGCGGTAGGCAGCCCGGATGTCTTTCGCGGACGCTTTCCGCGGAACTCCCAGCAGTTCGTAATAATCGGTTTTGGTTGCGGTTGCCATTGGTTTGAAATCCGCCGCCGCAAATCACGATGAAAAATCGGGTATGGGCGGGCGGAGCCTGCCCAAACCCGGAGCTACTTAGTTAGGCTTCTTCGAGTCGTCCACGTCCACGAACTCGGCGTCCACCACATCGCCTGGTTGGCCGCTTTGTGCGTGTGGCGCACCGCCGCCAGCTTGTCCCGCACCGCTATCGCCGCCACCTTCAGTGCCTCCAGCCGCGGCGCCTTGCGCCTTGTAGAGCGCTTCGCCCATCTGATGTAGGGCCTTGGTCAAGTTATCCGCTGCGGAATTCAGCCGCTCGACGCCGCCTTCCGAAAGTGCGCGACGAGCATCTTCGAGCGCTTCCTCTCCAGCCTTGACGTCCGCCTCTTGCAGCTTTTCACGGTTCTCCTTGATCAACTTCTCGCCCTGATACACCAGGTTGTCGAGCTTGTTTCGCGATTCGACTTCCGAAAGCCGCGCCTTGTCCTCATCGGAATGCGACTCGGCTTCCTTGCGCATCCGCTCGGCCTCGTCCTTGCTCAAGCCTGTGGATGCGGTGATGGTGATCTTCTGCTCCTTGTTGGTCGCCTTGTCCTTGGCCGAGACGTTCAAGATGCCGTTCGCGTCGATATCAAACGTCACTTCGACTTGTGGCAATCCGCGCGGCGCGGGTGGTATCCCCATTAGGTGAAATTTTCCGAGCGAGCGGTTGCCGCTGGCCACCGGCCGTTCTCCCTGAAGGACGTGAATTTCCACCGATGTCTGATTGTCCGACGCCGTCGAAAACGTTTCCGACTTGCGCGTCGGAATGGTCGTATTGCGCGGGATGAGCACCGTTGTTACGCCGCCGAGCGTCTCGACGCCAAGCGACAGAGGCGTCACGTCCAGCAGCAGAATGTCTTTCACTTCGCCGCCCAGTACGCCTCCCTGAATGGCCGCTCCCACCGCCACCACTTCATCGGGGTTGACGCCTTTGTGCGGCTCTTTCCCATTGAAGAGGTTTTTGACGATGTCGACCACTCGCGGAATGCGCGTCGATCCGCCGACCAGCACCACTTCGTCGATCTTGTCGGCCGTCAACTGCGCGTCGCTCAACGCCCGCTTCACGGGCTCCACGGTGCGCTGCAGCAAATCTTCCATCAATTGCTCGAGCTTCGAGCGCGTGAGCTTCATCTGCATGTGCTTCGGGCCCGATTCGTTCGCGGTGATGAACGGCAGATTGATCTCCGTCTCCATCAGCTGCGACAACTCGATCTTGGCCTTTTCAGCCGCTTCCTTCAGCCGCTGGATAGCCATCTTGTCTTTGCTCAGATCGATGCCTTGCTCTTTCTTGAACTCGCCGACCATCCAATCCACGACGCGCTGGTCGATGTCATCTCCGCCCAGGTGCGTGTCGCCGTTCGTGGACTTCACTTCCACCACGCCTTCGCCCACCTCGAGAATGGAAATATCAAACGTCCCGCCGCCAAGGTCGTAAACGGCAATCGTCTCTTCTTTCTTTTTATCCAGGCCGTACGCAAGCGCCGCCGCCGTTGGCTCGTTGATGATGCGCAGCACTTCGAGTCCCGCGATTTCGCCGGCCTGCTTGGTCGCTTGCCGCTGGCTGTCGTTGAAATACGCCGGCACGGTGATGACCGCCTTCGTCACCTTCTCGCCCAGGAAATCTTCCGCGGCGCTCTTCAGCTTTTGAAGGATCATCGCCGAAACTTCCGGAGGGCTGTACGTCTTGCCCGCGATTTCCACGCGCGCGTCGTCATGCGGCCCCTTGACGAGCTTGTAGGGCACCCGCTTCGCCTCTTCGACCACCTCGTCGTAGCGACGGCCCATAAATCTCTTAATTGAATAAACTGTGTTTTCCGGGTTGGTGATGGCCTGGCGCTTGGCCACCTGGCCGACCAGACGCTCGCCGGATTTGGTAATCGCGACCACCGAAGGCGTGGTGCGCGCTCCTTCCTGGTTGGGGATGACCACCGGTTCGCCGCCTTGCATCACGGCCACCACGGAGTTGGTCGTTCCCAAGTCAATCCCGATAATCTTGCTCATGTAATCCGCTCCTAACCAAGCTGTTACTAGTCCCGCGCAGAGTCGCTTCCGCCGCGTACAACGGCATGATACGACTTGAGTGCCTTACTGTCAAGTTGTTTGATATAGGGTGCATTGGCATTGTTTTGTTAATCTTGCCAAGCTATTCCGCTGCTCCTCTGATCTTCCCTCCCTCATGCGCAGGCCGCCCCCCGAAACTTCCCAGCGAACCTGTGCTTTCGTCGACGCATCCTAGTGTAAAGGACGTTACCTATTTCGCGTTTGGCAGTCCAACATCGATAAGCGCAAGCCGGGCAATTCGCGTTAAAATCTCCGCCTGCCGTTACGCTGGTTAGCGTTCGAGAGGGAGGCGCCTTTGGAAATTCGAGACGACTTGCAGCAGCACGCGCGCGGAAAGTTATCGGCATGGGCTTGGAGGTCGGCGCTCGCCCTGGCCGCGTTCTCGATCGTCGTGCTCGGCGCCACGCTCCAGGCGTCGCCTCGCGTTCACACCGCTCGCGCTCGCGCGAAGGCCATCGAGCCTTTGGCTGCTCCGGTGAAAAGCTACGGCTCCAGCAGCGCGCCGATCACCATGATCGTCTTCACCGACTACGAATGCCCCTCGTGCCGCGCGCTGTACGAGAATACGCTTCGCCCGATGATCAACGACTACGTTGCGTCCGGCAAAGTGTATTTAGTGCACCACGATTTTCCCTTGCCGCAGCATAAGTACGGCTACGAGGCCGCGCGCTGGGCCAACGCCGCGGCGCGTGTGGGCGAGTTCGCCAATGTGGAAGGCGCGCTTTACGATAATCAGGATTCCTGGGCCGCCGACGGCGACATCTCCAAATACGTGTCCGCCGCGATGCCCATGTCCGATTACCGGAAAGTTGAAAGGCTGATGCAGGGATGTTCTTTCCAAGATCAGCCAGGAACCTGCCCGCTGGACGCTTCGATCAATGCCGATCGCGCCATGGGTGAACAGATCCCTGTCCGTGCCACTCCCACCTACGTGATCGTTTATAAAGGGCGCCGCCTGCCCGCCGCCAACGGTGCCGTCTCCTGGCCGATTCTGAAGCAATTTTTTGATTCGCTGCTTAGCCAATAGGCGCGCTAGAATCGTAAATGGACGCGCTCGGAATATTTCTGAATTGGCTCGCGGAGTGGGGCGTTGTTTTCGTTGTCGGCGATGCGATCGCCGTGTTTTGCGCTCGTAATCCAGCGCAGCGCCGGTCGCTGGTGCGTGTGCTCCTAATCACCGGCGGCATTGTCCTCGGATCGATCTTTCTGGCCGCCGCTTACGGCAAGCTGAAGCCGCTGTCCGGATTTCCTTGGGCCTGGAGTTCCATCAAGATTTCCATCGCCCTTTTCGCCATTCAGGTGGAATCCTACCACCTGCTTTCATCCAGCGGCGCAAACGCCGTCGCGCACATCCTGCCTTTCGTTGAGCTGTTCCTGGGACTTTGGCTGGTCAGCGGAATCTGGCGGCGCTATTCCTCACTCGTCGCGTCGCTTGTGTTCATCGGTTTCATGATCGCGATCTATTCAGCCTACCGGCGCGGCTTGAAAATCGACTGCGGCTGCGGCGTGGGTCCACCCGAAGTAGCCGGCCCCGCCGCGCTGCTGCGCGACGGCGTGCGCTTCCTGCTTCCGGCTCTGATCGTCACTACCGGCGCCTTCTGGCTCCGCAGGCAACAAGCCGCTTCTCCCGCTTTGGAACCTGGCGTCTCAACTCCTGCCGCCCAATAGGAACGGTCGTCCATCGGTTGATGTGATCTCGCAGCGCATGGAAATCGAGTCTTGGTGCGAGACTCGTTCCGCCTCCTAGAGTGGCATGAGCGGTATTTACTAGGCTACAATGCGACGATTCTCGACTGCGGGGGACCACCTAGCATCGCAGTACAATCTCCTCGCGGCCGCGAAGCTGGCATGACCCCGCTCACATCCGCGAGCGGAAACTAGAGGCCTCCGTCACATGACGCCGGAACAGTGGCAGCAAATCAAAGAACTTCTCGCGTCCGCTTTGGAGCAGTCGCCTGCGGATCGTCACGCATACCTGCTGCGGATGTGCCCCGATCCCGCCTTACGAGGCGAAGTAGAGTCGTTGATCGATGCTCATGGCGACTCGGCCACGGAAATCTTCGAGCTGTCCGCATTTTCAGAGGAGCTGGCTTCTCCGCTGCAACCAGGCGCGATGCTCGGTCCCTATAGAATCGAGGCTCGGATTGGCGCTGGCGGCATGGGCGAAGTTTTCCGCGCAACCGATACAAGGCTGCGTCGCACCATTGCCGTCAAGCTTCTTCCGCGCGGCCGAACGGACCCCGTTTATGGACAGCGGCTCCTGAACGAGGCGCGGGCGGCATCGGCGCTGAATCATCCCAACATTGTTTCCATCCACGATATTTCCAGGCATCAGGGCAAAGACTTTCTGGTGATGGAATACGTCGAAGGGAAAACTCTGAACGAGCTGATCGCTGAAAAACCGCTCCTGCCCAGCCAAGTCCTCGATTTCGGCGCGCAGATTGCTTCCGCCCTCGATGCGGCCCACGCGGCCGGTATCGTACACCGCGACATCAAGCCGACGAACATCGTAGTCGATCCGAAGCAGAAGATTAAAGTGCTCGATTTCGGACTGGCTAAAATGACCGAGGCTTATTTGGGACAGCAGACGCAGATCTCGCTGGACATCACCCAGGAGGGAACCATTGTCGGCACGGTCAGCTATATGTCGCCGGAGCAGACCCGCGGCGAAGCCGTCGATGCGCGCTCCGATATTTTCTCGCTCGGATGCGTCCTATATGAAGCTGCGACTGGACGGCACCCGTTCAAGGGACGCAGCAGTCTCGAAATTATGCATGAGATCGCGACGGTCGTCCCTGCACCTCCCAGCAAACTCCAGCCGGGTTTGTCGGCGGAGTTCGATCGTCTGGTGATGAAGTGCCTGGAAAAGGAACCGGCGCAGCGTTTCGCGCGCGCTTCCGAACTATCGCAAGCCATCACGTCACTCTCGCTTCCGGATAAGGTCGCACCCATACAGGTCGGTGGTAGTCGCCGGACCGTCGCAGTCGTCCCTCTTCAGTTTCGCAATGCGGCTTCCGAGGATCGGTTTCTCTCCGTGGCCTTGGCAGATGCGATCGCCAACCGTCTTGGCTCCGGTCCGGCACTGGTGGTTCGGCCCATTAGCAGCCTCATGAAATATGCGGGCAGGAAGACGGACTGGACGCAGATCGCAACGGAAATGAATGTCGACCTGGTGGTGGAAGGCAGCATTCAAAAAATGGGGCCGCGCGTGCGCGTGCTGATCCAGGTGTGGCAGTTCCACGACGAACGGGCGCTCCATACCGCCAAATTAGACGGTGATATGGGAGATCTATTCACTTTGCAGGATCATCTTGCGGATTCCGTCTTCGATTCCCTCACACCGCGCGCCCCTGGCCACACGCCGAGATCCGCTCGGGTCACGCCGCCCTCCACACGACACCCGCTGGCGTTCGAGCTTTATATGCGGGCGGTTGACCAAGCGATCGCGTTCAATAAGTTTGAGCTCGGCGCGGCTGTTGAAATGCTAGAGCGTGCATTGGATCTCGACCCGAACTTCGCGGACGCCTGGGGTGTGCTTTCCACCGTCTGCTATCACATGGGAGCGCATCTTGATCCCGATCCCAAGTGGTTCGAGCGGGCCGAGCGCGCGATTGCGAGAACGCTAGAATTGGATCCGGTGAACTGCGACGCACTCTGCGCGCGGGGAATGATCCAGTGGTCGCCCGCGCGCGGGTTTCAGGTCCGCCCCGCGCTGAGGGCCCTAAACGCAGCGCTGAAGATCAACCCAAGCCGGTACAGCGCCCGCACCCATCGCGGGGCGCTCTTGTTCCACATGGGATTTCACGAGGCGGCCCTCGAAGATTATGACGAAGCCGTGGTTGCCAATCCCCAGTTCGCACTTAGTTTTGCTAGCGTCTCCTACACCGCGCTGTACATCGGGGACTACGCTAAGGCGGCCGAGTTCGTCGATCGGGCCCTGGCTCTGGAACCCGGTTTGGTTCATGCCAACATCCAATCTCCTTTACCTTGGATTTACACCGGAGAATTGAACACGGCTCGCAAGAGACTCAAGATTGCCCAGCAGATGTTTCCCGAGGAGCCGCAGATGGATTGCATGGAAGGCATGATCCTCGCCAGAGAGGGCGATTTCAGGCGCGCGGAGCAGATTACAGATCAGGCTGTGGCGTCTCGGAGAAGTCTAATTCACGCTCATCACTCTTGGCACTGCGCCGCCGGCGTCTATGCCATGTGCGGAAAGCCGGAGAAGGCACTAGCTGAACTTAAGCGCTGCGCCGAAGGGGGCCTGCCCAATCACCGCGCCTTCGAAAAAGATCCGCATCTCAGGACGCTGCACAATCGTCCCGAATTCATCGAGCTGATCGGCAATTTGCGCCGCGATTATGAAGCCTTCCGGCGGGATTTCGAATTGAGCGAAGTATACCCCGCGACGTGAATCAACCGGCGAGAAGCTGAGATGCCAACGCCCAGTTTCTAGGCGTCGGGAATCTGACCGGCAGAGGTCAGTCGCCGCTGGACGTCGCGGTCTGCCGGCCAGCCGGTTCGATCCGCCGCAGGTACGGCCAGGGATTCACTGGAGTGTTGTAAATCCGAATTTCGTAGTGCAGGTGCGGCCCTGTGGAGCGGCCGCTATCGCCTTCGTAACCGATCACGTCCCCCGCCTTCACCCGCATGCCCGGCTGGACGTTAAATCCCGAAAGATGCGCGTACCAGGTGGTCACGCCGAATCCGTGGTCGATCACGATTAATCGGCCATAACCGCCATCCGGCCCTACTTCAGAGACCACGCCATCCGCCGTGGCGTGCACCGGCGCACCGTACGTTGATGCGATGTCGATTCCCGAATGGAACGCTCCTTCACCACTAAACGGGTCCATGCGTTCGCCGAATCCCGCGGTGATGCGGCCAACCACCGGCCACAGCGTCGGCACGATTCCGAGCGCGTTCAGCTGCGAAGCGGGCAGCAAACGCTCACCGCCGCTGGACATGGCTACCGCTGTCGCGTTTTTCTCGAGATAGCTGAATTCGTCCACCGATTCCTTGAAATCTGCGTCGGCGTCAGGCTGACTGCCATTCAAGTTGAAAGGCGTGGCATGGAAACGGGTGATTCCATAGGCCATGGCCACTTCGCTGGCTAGCGATTGCAACGAATCGAGCCGCTGATTAGTGTCCTTCACCTGCGTTTGCAGTGCCGCATACTGCTGTTTCAAATCCTCTTGTTCATGCCGCAGGGAATTGTACTTCGCTGCTTTCCACAGCAATCGCGAATACGATCCCATGCCCGCCAGGATTGTAACGCCGCCCACAACTGCAAGCATCACAAGCACATGCAGGAAATAGACGGGCACGCGCACACGTTTCATGTCGCCCGAGGCGCTGGAACCAATAAAAAACGTGTATGATTTGCCCTTCATCGTTAAATTCTCGACCGAGTGATGCTTACCACGGCTGGGATGAGAGCGCCCGCCCCATGCAGCGTCCCACCGCGAACTGCTACCAAGGAATTACTTTGGACCTACGAACATTAGTCTGAACCGAGAGCACTGGTTCGAAACTCGGGGCATTGTAGCGGTCGGCCCCTGCACCGTCAACTTCATTCTGCCTCGCAGACGGCTTCTCCAGGGACTCGCTTCTCTTCCCAGGGGAACCTATAATCCGACGCATCGGGCCCGTTTAAAAGTCTAGCCCAAGTCCGGACGCATCCACAACTGTACTAAAGGACAGGATGGAAGCAGAAGATCAACTGATTGACAGAATCGCCAAATCGGTCCCTTCCGCGATTGGTCGAGGACGCGCCCTCAGCCGGATGAGGTTGGGTATAGGCGACGACGCTGCGATTCTCGCGCCTGCAAGTAGCACCGACTGGATTCTCACCTGCGACGCTTTTGTCGAAGGCGTCCACTTCCTTCGCGATCTGCACCCGGCCGATTCGGTCGGCTATAAGTCGCTCGCCCGCGCCGCCAGCGATATCGCCGCCATGGGCGCCGTTCCCCGCGCATTTCTGCTCACGCTGGCTTTACCTGCGTCGCTCACCGGCCGCTGGCTTGATGGTTTCCTTGCGGGTATGAAGCGCGCGGCCCGCAACTTAGATGTGCGGCTCGTAGGCGGCGACACCACCAGGTCGCCGCAAGTGTTCATCAGCATCACCGTGTTGGGCGAACTGCCGCGCGGACAAGCCTTGAGGCGTTCCGGCGCGCGTCCCGGCGATCTGATCTACGTCAGCGGCCGTCTGGGCTGCGCGCAGCTGGGGCTCGAACTGCTGCGCGGTGCCAGACAGGGAAGAAAAGCCGCCGACACCGCGTCGCGCGCCGCGTTGCAGCAGCATCTCTGCCCAAGGATTCGTGTCGAGTTGGGGGCGTGGGTCGCGCAGCGGAAAATCGCCTCGGCAATGATGGATATTTCCGACGGGCTTTCGACCGATCTCGCACGGCTCTGCAAAGCGAGCGGCGTGGGCGCGTGCATCGATGCGCAGCGCATTCCTTGCGTGCAGTTGCCAAAATTTCCGCCGCGTAAGTTGCGCGGAACCCGCCTGGACGCGCTGCAACTCGCGCTCGATGGCGGCGAAGATTACGAATTGCTCTTTGCCGTCCCTCGTCGCAACGTATCGAAGCTGCGCGGCGCGCCGGGATTTTCGCAGCTCACCGCCATCGGCGAGATCACCCGCGAGCGCAAAATCGTGCTGGTGGATTCCGCCGGTCGCGCGCGGCCCCTCATTCCCGGCGGCTGGGACCCGTT
>JBOGMW010000050.1:0-74143 GCA_050746805.1 Candidatus Acidiferrales bacterium
CGAAGGGCAAAAAACAGTTGCGTTTGAGATGATGAACCAACTGAAGTGGCAGGCGCCGGACCATGTAGTCGTTCCCGGCGGCAACATGGGCAACAGCTCCGCTCTCGGTAAGGGATTCGAGGAACTACTTGCGCTCGGCTTAATCGATGCGCTGCCAAAATTGAGCGTCATCCAAGCGGAAGGCGCTTCTCCTCTGGCGCGACTCTTTGCCAGCTTGCCTCCGTCAAAACCTTCCACCGAACCGTCGCTTCCGGAATCGATTCTCATGGAGGATCATCCCAGCACGCTCGCTACCGCCATCAAGATTGGCGCGCCCGTTTCCTGGAAAAAAGCATTACGAGCCGTATTGCGCTCGGGCGGGAAGATCATCAGCGTCAGTGAACAGGAAATTGCCGATGCCAAAGCGATGATTGGACGCGACGGCATCGGTTGCGAGCCAGCGTCCGCCACTACCGTGGCCGGCATCAAAAGACTCATCGCGGCGGGCCACATTCGGCCCGAAGAATCCGTTGTCGCCGTGCTGACTGGCCACGTGCTCAAGGATCCGGACTATGTGAGCGCCTATCACCGCGGAACCCTGGAGCTCGATTCAGCCGGAAGTGGTCACGGCGCTGAGTCGCTGCGGATTCACGGTGCATTCCCCAACGCACCTCAACACGTGGAAGCCTCCAAATCCGCGATTCTGAAATTGTTGGGACAGCAACGCTAAGGAGACAGCCGATCTACCTCTCCACTTCTGTTTTCCGGATCCGTCGACGGCGCCTTCCGATCCGATGACTCCTTCCCGACAGCCTTCTTTCGAGGTCCGCGTGCCGGCGTCCACTGCAAACATGGGGGCCGGATTTGATTGCCTCGGTCTGGCGCTTGAGATGTACCTCAGCGTGCGAGCCACTTTGCTCTCGCAGCCCGGCTCGCGCACGCAAGCGCGCAGCCGCGGCGTTCGTGGCACGTCCTCACTGCCGAAAGACCCAGATCAAAATCTGATTTTCCGCGCCATGCGCTTGGCCGCAGAGCGCGACGGATTTGAACTGCCGCGCGTGCGGCTAGCCGTGCAGAATGAAATCCCGGTCGCGGGCGGGCTGGGCAGTAGTGCCGCCGCGGCAGTCGCTGGCTTAGCGCTGGGTTATCTTGTCGTTGGCCGCTCCGTCCCCAAGGAAAATGTCTTGCGCTACGCCACGGAAATGGAGGGCCATCCGGACAACGTGGCGGCTGCCCTTCTCGGCGGCTTCGTGGTCACGTTCACCAAGCCTGACGGCGGTGTCGTCGCGCTCCGCAAACGCTGGCCAAAAGTCATTCGCGTAATCGTGGTCACGCCCGACTTAGAGCTTGAGACCAAGAAGTCTCGCGCGGTGCTGCCGCAGTCGGTTTCGCGTGCGGATGCTGTTTTTAACCTGCAGCGGTCCGCCCTGTTCGTCGCTGCGCTCGAAGATCGCCGTTACGACTTGGTTTGGGATGCCATGCAGGACCGCCTGCACCAGACGCCTCGCCAGGCGCTCATCCCAGGGTTGTCGGAGGTGTTTTCCCTGCCGCGCATACCCGGTCTGCTCGGAGTGGCTCTTAGCGGCGCAGGTCCCAGCGTCGTTGCCCTCGCTACGGAGAAGGTCGACGAGATCGGCAAGATGCTTGCATCGTGTTTCGAGCGCCACGGACTGTCTCCGACCATCCGCAATCTTGAGGCAGCACAGGAAGGGCTAACATCCTCGCAGAAGTACGTTTCGCTGCGCTAGATGCCAGCAACTTCGGATGTGGCCCCGCCGCTCAGTCGAGCGACGACCGTTCGCGAGATTCGGTGTTTCGATTGTTCCCGAGAGTCGACGTGCCTGCCACAATTGCGAGCATCAGCAGGCCCAGCACGAGCAGAGAAAACGCGCTCGGTTCAGGCGTGGCTACCGGTGGTGGCGGAGGAGGAGTGATGTTCGGAAACGACGGAGGCCCGCCACCCACGATCGGGAAATAAGGCGGCGGAATCGCGGATACGGGCCGCGAGCTGGGTGCTGGCAGCAATGGCATTCCGGGAACCACCGAATCAGGGACGGTGGGGTCGAAAGCCAAAAGTGGCGGTTGCTCTGAGTTATCAGCAAGGAGCTGGAAAGTCGGCGGTCCATTGACGGCCGCGTCCAGAGGCTCGTCCTGCCTGACGGGCTGCATCGGCGTCTCAGAGATGCGGTTTCCGCATCGCGTGCGCGCTTCGTGTTGCCCATCTGTGATCACCGTCTCCCCGGCTCGCACTAGAAGCCGCTTCTTCGTCCAGTAAATATGACCGCCGAAGCGGTAGGAAACGTAAACTTCGCGATCCCGTGTCAGCCGCACGACGCGCGCCTTGGATAGATCGAAATTTGCGTACAGCACAGCGACCAGGGGATCGTGGGCGACCGCATTGCGCAACTCTTGCGCGTTTTGTACGCCGCCAGGTATCACCGAATATGGATAGAGCCTTCGCTGTGGAAGGGCGACACTGGCAGGGTAACCGAATCGGCGAACCTGCGCGCTGCCGACCGCGATTCCGCTGCCCGCCGGATCCCCGTGGTTTCTCGTCGGCCAATGGACGAGCCCAAATGCGCACAAAGCGGCAACGATCGTGCACAGTACACCTGCCCAGTACACCCAATAATGCCAAACCGGCAGAGGCGCGTGGATCTGCTTGGGGGTTTTACCTGGTCTTGAACCTGCGTGCATCACCCGATTCGCAAGCACGTAGCATGCCACAATTTGTCATTGATTTCTGACGTGATACGGCAACATCCAGGGGAGAGCCGCAACAAAACTGGACTTATTCGTCCGCCGCGCCCGACCGATTTCTCGACGCCAGCCAGAAAAACGGGACAGCCGGCATCGCAAGCGCAATCACGACTTCTGCGGAACGGTCGGTTGGGATACGCTTCGCCCAAGCCGCGAACGCTACCGGACGAAAAACCTGACCTGTTCGATTTTGGGAGGGACTACCGAATTTGAGTGGTTCTAGCCTGGCGCGACCTGATCGACTCTTTCAATTCCGTTTGCCAATGCCAGAACATCACGGCGAGGGCCGTAAGCGGCGCGAGAATCAAAGCCGTCACCGCCAGTATCATCAACCCGAGAAGTAAACCGCTCAACACCGCGCCCGCCACGGAAACCTCCAGTACGCCGAAAGACGAGAACTCTAAGCTTCATCTGCCACACCCGTCAAGGCCGGTAAACACCTAGGTCGAATTGGAAACGATGCTGCCGCACACCGATCCGGCACACGGCTGACTTGTCGGTTCTCGCAACGCCTACGCCCACGAATTGAATCGGCTTCGAGTTTCCCTTCAACGTGCCCTCCTCTGCGGGTGAGGCTCCATTTCGTATAACCTGGCCGCGATTGGTTCATGCCGATCACTCGTCGTGCTTGGGGTGGACGTGGGCGATGCGTTTGACGTGTGGTGTGCGAACGCAAGAAAGTGGACTACAAGAGCCTCTCGAACAACAGAGCGGATGGAATACCAGATCACGCCAAGAAATCACAAAGTTACCCCCGTGACAGTGGAAGTGAGCGAGCCGGTAGCCGGACGAAAACTCGAACTACAAGTGGACGACACTCGACGCCAACACGATCGGATTCGAAGTTCCTGTTGGGCCGACGGCAACGCGACGCTCGATTACGGCGTGCAAGTGAAGTGGTCGCAGCAACCTGCAATCGGGGAATTGCTACGCCCGGCTAGTTAATCGCCCGGAACGCGGGCGTTGAGCAGAGCGAGCTCGATGGCGAAGCGCTTATTCGCCGGGAACTCGCTAGTGAGTTCAGAGAGAAGCACGCGGGCGCGCGTGGGCTGATGTTCGCGTTCGCAAGCGAGAGCCAGCAAAATTTGCGCGAAGGGACGCAGATAGTGGCCGTGATCGGCGGCGCGCTGCATTTCCTGCATCCCGCGGTCGCGATCGCCGTGAATCCCACCGAACCAAAGGAAGGCGCGCTTATAAGATGGAAGGCAGCCAATCACGTAGTCCGCCGCGCCGAGCGCCACGTAGGCATCATCTTGCGATGGATCAATGGCCAGCAGCGCATTGGCCTCGCGTTCGGCCTGGCGCATCAGTCCGAGGCCAGCCATCTGCTTCTTCACGATCAACGCGTCGTAGTCGGACTCCATGCCGTCCGCGAGCGTGAGGGCGAGCAGCGCACGCACATCGTTCGGCTCTGACTTCAGAATTTTTTGAGCCATTTGGCGCGTTTCGCGATTGGCGCGGAGGAAAAGAACATTGCGGTTTTCAGCGGGAGTGCCGACCGCACCATTGAGAAATAGTTCGTTGTTCAGAAAAAACTTCGAAGTAAAGATGCCCTTGGCGTCGAATTCTTCGTAGAGGTAGCTGGCGGCTTCGGCCGCTTTGCCGACCGGATCGTCTGGATGCTGCTGTTGAAAATCGCGGAACTGGGCGCGAGCTCCGGCAAAATTCAACTCGTAGAGCTGCCGAAAACCGGAATCGAGGACCGGAGAATCGTCGAGATGATGTTGAGTCGCGGAGTTCGAAGATTGCACGTCTTCGCTGGACGCGCGAGACAAAGGACAACAGCACGCAGCGAGCGCAATCGCCGCAACGATGTAGAGCGCAAACATGGAGCGGGTACCGCGATCCGCAGCGGACTTCGACGAGGGGGGTGCAAGATGGTTCGGCAAGGTCTTTTCCTGGTCTTTCTAAAAATCCCGGAGACGCTGAGGGGGCGCGTCCCACTGCACACCAACTCAAATCACGACTAGCACAGTTTATCAGAATCCACGGCCTATTGGATGGTTGTCTCGCGGCCGATTAGCCTAAAGATTATCCTCAATGAAATTTGTGATTTCGCGGAACACTTCGACGCGCGCGGCACGATCCGACATGGAATGGCCGCGGCCTGGAATGATGACAAGGTCATCGGGATATCGCCCGAGCGAAATAAACCGGCTGAGAAGCTCAGCGGTGTTGGCAAAGTGGACGTTATCGTCGCCAGTGCCATGGACGATCATGAGTTTGCCTTGGAGATTCGCCGCTTGATTCACAGGAGAACTCTGGTAATACCCTGAAGTATTGTCCTGAGGACGGCCCATGTAACGTTCCGTATAGGCGGTGTCGTAGAGGCGCCAATCGGTGACCGGGGCAACCGAGGCTCCGGCCCTGAAGACGCCGGGCGCGTTGAAGAGAGCGTCGAGAGTCATGGTGCCGCCGTAGCTCCAGCCCCAAATTCCGATGCGGGAGCCATCTACCCACGGAAGCGATTTCAAATACTTCACTCCGGCAAGCTGATCTTCGAGTTCAACTTTTCCCAAATGATGGTAGATCGGAATTTCGAAGGCATGGCCGCGTCCCCAGGATCCGCGATTATCGAGGCTGAAAATCGCGTAGCCCTTTTCGGCCATCATTTCGTCCCACAGAAAATCCGAGTAGCCCCAGCTATCGCGCACCTTTTGTTCCTGTGGACCACCGTACACGTCAATCAGCACAGGATACTTTTTCTTTGGGCTGAAATCGCGCGGACGGATGAGTTCTGCGTCGAGCTTGGTGCCGTCGGCGGCGGAAACGGTGAGGAACTTAACGGGCGAGAGATGATACGCGCCTAGATCCGAAACTTCATTTTTGTTGATGACTGCAGTCCGAGAGCCGTCGATTCGGTACAGGTCCTGGCGCGGCGGCGTCATCGCGTTTGAGTAGGTGTCGACAAACGCGGAATCGTCAGGAGCGATGATTAGGTCGTGGACGCCAGGCGCTTTCGTGACGCGGGTGATGCTTTTGTCGGCAAGCGAAAGTCGAAAAAGCTGACTGCCGAGAACGTTGTCCTTGTTGGACATGAAATAGATGTAACCGTGCGCTTCGTCGACAGCCGGATGGCTGCCTGCGCCGGGACCAAATCCTCCATTGCCGCTGATCTGCCAATCGCCGCTGGTAAGCTGTACGAGGAGTTTTCCAGAGATGTTGTAAAGATAGTAATGGCGATAGCCGGTGCGTTCGCTGGACCAGAGAAAGCGCTTGCCGTCAGAGAAGAAGTACAGATCGTCAGCGATGTTAATCCAGTAGGGATCGGTTTCGGTGACGATGGTTTGCGAGGCGCCGGTGGAAGCGTCACAGAAAAGCAGGTCGAGCCGATTTTGCGCGCGGTTGAGGCGTTCGATGGCCACGCGGCGGCTATTGGGAAGCCAGACCACGCGCGGAACATACACGTCGGTATTTGCGCCCGTGTCCATCCAGCTAGTCGAGCCGCCACTAATGGAAATGACGCCGACCCGCACAATAGGATTCGCGGTGCCTGCCTCAGGATATCGTGTGTAGTAAATCGAGCCTGCGGCGGAGCTCATGTCTACGATGGGGAAGCGTTCGACGGGGCGCTCGTTCATTTCGTAGTAGGCGATTTTCGAGGAGTCAGGCGCCCACCAGTACGCCGTGGTGCAGTCGAGTTCTTCGGGATAGAGCCAATCGAGATCGCCTTCGCGAAGCCCCTCGCTGCCGGCTGAAGTGAGTTGGCGAAGTTCGCCGGTTGCGGCATTGGCGAGCCAAAGATTCCAATCGCGAACGAAGCTCACCCATTTACCATTCGGCGAAAACTTAGGGTCATCGATTTCGGTGGAGGTCGATGCGAAACGTTGCGTTCCGGCGCTAGAAGCGGCGCTGTCGTCGACGAGAGTTTTCGCCGTCATCGTGTGGAGATCGAGCAGCTCCAGCTTTTCGGTGCCGATCAAGAGCAGCGCATCGCCCGACGGAGACCAAAGGTAGCGGGGTGGCTCGATGCGGCCGAGGCCGGTGGACTGGATAGCAGAGGGAATAATGGGCGGCATTGCCGCCTCAAGTACGCGGGAACTTACGAGAACCTTGCGGCGGCCGGTTTGCGCATCAAGCGTGACGAGGTCCTCGCCGGAATCGTCCGAATCGAAAAACGAAATGCGCTGACTGCTGGGATCCCATTCAATTCCGTCAGAGAGATAACCGCTTAAGCTTGGGGCGCTATAGATGCGCTCAACGGTCAATGTACGCTGCGAGCTGAAGAGCGGTCTGGCGGACAGCCGCGACGCTATGAGGGAGGCTGAAAAAGGTATGCTGGCCACAAGCAAAACGACGGCGAGGATCTTGGGAGTTAACGCCTCTCGAACGCCGAACAATCCTTGGCGCCGGACGCTTCGTCCCCGCACGCTCGTGCCCTTCGAACTTGCGCCTTCGTGGACATTGTCTCTGACTAACCGTCTTTCTATGCGCATGATGGCGGAGCAACGCTAACATATTGTCTAGCGAAGCGGTGCTGTGTTTCGCGGATGCGCAGCCATGTTTGTTGCGCTGAACGGCATGCGGATTATCGGCGATGAATGCACGAACGCGGGCATATAATCGGTGCCATTGCAGGGATCGCGGGGAAGATGAACGAACTGATCGGAAAATTTATCGATTATTTGCGGTACGAGCGCAACGTCTCGCCGGACACGATTCGAGAATACCGGCGGGACATGCAGCAGTTCGCCGCGTTTATAACTCCGCCGGGGGAAACGACGCTACCGCTCGAACAGATCGACCATCGGGTGCTTCGCGAGTACGTGGGCTTTATGTACGACCGCAAGCTGGAGAAGGCGTCAGTGGCGCGGAGGCTCGCGTCGATGCGCACGTTTTTCAAATTTTGCGTGCGCGAAAAATACGTGAAGCAGAATCCAGCTCGACTGATCGCCACACCGAAGCTGCCCAGGCGTATCCCGGAGATTCCAACCGCGGAGGAAATGAACGGATTCCTGGACGAGATGGCGAGGGGTGGCTTAACGCGTCGGGCCAAGGCGCGTCGCAAGGCAAAGGGCACTGACTGCAAAGAAGCGCCGGTAAAGATACTTGTGAAGCGCGACCGGGCAATTTTGGAGCTGCTGTACGCGGCCGGAATACGCGTGAGCGAGCTGGTGGGGCTGAATTTGGAGGACGTGGACCGCGCGGGCCAAATGCTGCGAGTGCTGGGCAAAGGGCGCAAGGAGCGCGTAGTTCCGTACGGACGGAAGGCGCAGGAGGCGCTGGAGGCGTACTGGCCGGTGCGGGAAGAGCTGCTCGCGCGGAAGGCGTCGAAAGTGAAAAAGGCGCAGGAAGCCGTGTTTCTAAACCACTTCGGCGGGCGGATTACGGACCGCTGGGTTCACGCGCTGGTTAAGAAATACACGCGGCTGGCTAATGCGAACTGGAATCTGCATCCTCATTCGCTCCGGCACGCGTTTGCCACGCACTTACTTGCGGATGGAGCGGATCTTCGCGCGATTCAGGAATTGCTCGGGCATGTGTCGCTTTCAACGACGCAGAGATACACGCAGGCGAGCGTGAAACAATTGATGGATATTTACGACAAGGCCCATCCGCACGCATGAGCACGCGCCGCGAGATTTGGATACGCGCCGGGCGATGGGCAGCGGCGTGCGCAGCTTTAATGATTGGCCTCGCGATCGCGTCCGCGGCGGCTTTTGGACAAACCGACGAAATTCAGGTCTACGACGCCTCGATTGCCGCACCCGGCGTGGTGAATCTGACGTGGCACAACAATTACACGCCCGATGGGCGGACGCTTCCCGCGTTCCCCGGCGCGGTGATCCCGGACAAATCGTGGAACGGAGTAACGGAGTGGGCCTACGGCGTTACGCCGTGGCTGGAAGCGGGACTGTATTTGCCGCTGTACAGCGTTTCAATGCACCAGGGAGCGACGTTTAACGGGGCAAAGCTGCGTTTGCTATTCGTAAAGCCACACGCGGACGAGCATACGTTTTTCTACGGAGTGAATTTCGAGTTCAGCTTCAACGAGAGCCAATGGGATCCCAACGACCACACCTCCGAAATCCGCCCGATTATCGGGTTGCATTTGCATCCGTGGGACTTCATCTTCAATCCGATATTGGACAACTCGTGGCGTGGTGGTTTCAAGAGCCTGGATTTCGCTCCAGAAACGCGCATCGCCTACCATGTGAACGACGATTGGGCGCTGGCGGTTGAGGAATACGACGACCTGGGAGAGCTGCGGAACTTTTATACGCCGGACCAGCAGTTTCATGAGATGTGGGGCGTATTTGACCACTACGCAAAATGGGTAGACGTGGAGGCGGGCATTGGCTTTGGGCTCACGCCTGGGTCAGACAAAGTGACGATGAAGCTGATGTTTTCGCGCGACTTGTTTAAGCTACCGCACATTCATTAACCGACTCCGCGGATAGGTAATCGCAACGCGTTTTTCCAATAGCAAATTCCAAGATGGTCCGAAAATCTTCGCGCTGCCTAATTGGCGGTCAGCGAGGTGGCAGGGACGAAACCGCCTGACGTGCTTGCGGGCTGTGGTATCACCGGCGGCATTTTCGAACGATCGACGCGATTGTAGAGCGTGTCACGTTCGACGGGAATGCGGCCTGCGGCGCGAATGAGGCGCTCCAGAGTTTCGCGCGTGAGATGTTCAGGAGTAGTGGCGCCGGCATCATGATAGATCTTTTCCTCGACGACGGTGCCGTCGATATCGTCCGCGCCGAATCGGAGCGCGATCTGCGCGATGCGCGGCGTAAGCATGATCCAGTAGGCCTTGATGTGGTCGAAATTATCGAGCATCAGGCGCGAGACGGCAATGGTCTTTAGCGCGTCGAAGCCGGTGGGCTTGGGAATGTGAGCCAGCGCGGTGTTCGCGGGGTGAAATTCGAGCGGGATGAATGTAACGAAGCCGCGGGATTTGTCCTGCCCTTCGCGGAGGCGCACCAGATGATCGACGCGCTCTTCGAGCGTTTCCACGTGTCCGAAGAGCATAGTTGCGTTGGAGTGCAAGCCGATTTCATGTGCCTGTCGGGCGATGGAAAGCCACATCGTGCCGGAAACTTTGTGATCGCAGATGATGCGGCGCACACGCGGATGGAAAATTTCGGCTCCTCCGCCGGGCAGGGAATCGACGCCCGCTTCCTTCATTTTGAGCAGCGTCTCGTGGATGGAGAGCTTGGCGATGCGCGCGTAGTAATGCACCTCGACCATGGTGAAGGCCTTCAGGTGCACGTGCGGGAAGTTCTCTTTGAGCGCGCGGATCAGGTCCAGATAATAATCAAACGGGAGATCGGGATGCAGGCCGCCAACGATGTGGAATTCGGTAGCTCCCTCGGCGACGCCTTGCGCGCCGCGGGCGACGATCTCGTCCATGGACATGGCGTAGGCGCCATGCGCGTCCGGCGAGCGGCCAAAGGCGCAGAGCTTGCAGTGCGCCACGCAAATGTTCGTGGGATTGATATGCCGGTTGACGTTGAAATAGCAAATGTTGCCGTGGCGCTGCTCGCGGACGTGGTTGGCGAGCCAGCCGATGGAAAGCAAATCGGACGACTGGAAAAGCGCGAGGCCATCATCGGATGTGAGGCGTTCGCCAGCGAGAACTTTTTGCGCGATGGGCTCGATGCGCGCGTCGGTGATGTGAAGTTCCGCAGGCACGGTGGTCATTGAATTCCGCTAGTCTTTATGGGCGCATCACAACAACTGCCGCACCCCAAAACAACAAGAACACTAAACTAATATAGCCATTCACGGTGAAAAACGCAGCATCCATTTTGCTGAGGTCGCTGGCCTTGACGAGCGAGTGCTCGTAAGCCAGCAGCACTGCGACCACGGCGATTCCCATCCAGGCGAGCCACGGCAAAGCGAAGCTCCAGGCGAGCCAGACCAGCAGACCAATCATTAAGAGATGCATCGCGCGCGCGACGGCCAGCGCTTTGCTGATGCCGAAGCGCTTGGGGACGGAATGCAGGCCTGCGGAGCGGTCGAAATCGAGATCCTGGCAGGAGTAAAGCACGTCGAAGCCTCCGACCCACAGCGTGACTGCGCCGCAAAGAATCAAAATGCGCTCATCGAGCGAGCCGCGAATGGCGATCCAGGCAGCGGCCGGCGAAATGCCGAGGCAAAAGCCGAGCACGAGGTGCGACCAGGAGGTGAAACGCTTGGTGTATGAGTAGAAGAATAGGATCGCGAGAGCCACGGGAGAAAGCTCCAGCGCGAGGCGGTTCAACTGCCACGCGGCGATTATTAGAACGGCTGATGCGGCAATGGTGAACGCCCAGGCGAAACCGAGGGAAAGCTCGCCGGTGGCGAGAGCACGACGAGCGGTACGCGGATTGCGCCGGTCGTATTCCACGTCGGCGATGCGATTCATGGTCATGGCCGCGGAGCGGGCTCCGACCATGGCGACGATAATCCAGACGAGCTGCCAGATGGTGGGCCACCGGTCGCTGGCGCGCGCTGCGAGCAACGCTCCGACCAGTGCGAAGGGCAACGCGAAGACGGAGTGCTCGAACTTGATCATTTCGAGCACAGTGCGAATGCGGCTTTTGCTTAGCGGCACGGCCACGAGAGGGTCACTCCTTGCGTCCCTTCCAACGATACTGCTTTTCTTGCGGCAAGCCGAGCTGCGCGAGCACACGAAAGGCGAACTGCTCAATCATATCGTCGATGGACTGCGGGCCGTAGTAGAAGGCGGGCATAGCGGGCATCACGGTGGCACCGGCATCGTGGACGCGGAGCATGTTTTCGAGATGGATGCGATTGAGCGGCGTCTCGCGAAGACAGAGGAGAAGCGGCCGGCGTTCCTTCAGGCAGACGTCAGCGGCGCGGGTTAGCAGATCGTTGGCGATGCCTGCTGCGATGGCACCGAGCGCTCCGGCCGAGCAGGGGATGACGGCCATGGCGTCGACCGGCGCGCTACCGGACGCGATGCTCGCGCCGATGTCCTTATTTGGCAAGTATTCGATTTTCCTCGCGGGCGAGCCGGCGAGCAACGACGGAAGCTTTTTCGGATCGGCGGCGACAATCTTCAGTTCGGTGGAGAGCAGGCGAAGACCGGCGTCACTTGCGACCAGGTAGACCTTGGCGACGCGCAGATCGGAGTCGAGTAGGCGCAAGAGCGATTGGGCATAGACGGCGCCGCTTGCGCCAGCGATGCCTACAGTGATCGTAAGGCCGCCAGATTTCGCCATAGGAGACAGTCGAAACCACGAGTCTAGGCAAGCGGTTTCGGCAAAGTCAAGGCGCGCCGGGGCGACAGCGCGATCGGTTTGGAAAAAATGACGACTCGCGAATCAGTTGATATTCTTCGTGTGAACCACCCAACGTGGATTCACGCACAGGCCGCAATCTGCTCCGCGAAACATCAGGGCGGAACGTTGATCGCCTTTCAATTGCCAGTTCAGCCATGCGATTGCCACGCCGCCGAATTCGCCTCCACCCGGTTGGCTGTACGTTCCTCCGTGGCCCACGCCTCTCTCGTAGCCCCGGAATGCTGGGATGGATGTGATTCTCTTGAAATCGTCATTGCCATTTACAAATGCAATGTCCTGAGAATCACCGCTGATATAGGCAATCGGCGAGTGGAGGAGTTTTAGGTCGCTTTTGCTCATGGTTTTCCCTCCTCCCATCTTCGACGGCTTCGGAAATAAGCCGCTGCTCCAAATTACGGCTGTGGTTATGCGCGGATCAGCAGCAACTTCGAGCGCCTGGATCCCCCCGCATGAATGGCCCATAACGGCAATTTTGCTGCTGTCCAAGTGCTGATAATACTTGCTACCGGGACGACGATTTTCCGCGATCGCCCAGTTCATGGCGGCAACAAGTTGGGCCGGGTGAGTCGCTGGCGGTGGGAAAGTCGGCATCGAAGGCGCTTTCGCACCCCGTGGTCGCGGCGGTGGCGGGGTGAAGTGCATGGGTTTCAACTTCCTTATCGGGCCCAACGCAACTACGAGGTATCCGTACGACGATATTTCCGTTAGAAACGGAGCGTAAAAATTTCCAATATCCACGCATGCGCCGTTACCCCACAGGACTATGGGTAAGCGCGCGCCGCCCAATGAGGACAGGTCTTCGGGGCGGTAGACTGTATCACCGGGAAGTCGCGGATCCATCTCCATGACAGCCTTGTAAGGGCCTGAGCCCGTGACCGCAGGCGTCGAGGGTGGCGTGGCGTTAGGTGCTTGGGCTCCATCGACCGCAACGCACAAAACGGAAACAAGCACAAGGCAGCATATTGCGAGACTCGAGCGCATTGTTCTCACGGCTCAGCTCCTCTCTAAATTACTGAAAATTGCCTGTCTTTTGGCAGCGAGGCTGCATAAATCACTGTGCCGAAACCTGAATCGATTTGTTCCCTGAAACAGGCAGCCAAGATAAACGAGCATCGTGTCCCGAGCAACATCTTATGCAAGCGTCGCCATCTCCTCTTGATGCCCTTTGAGAATCGCTCGCCCGTTTGGGGCTCCCAAGCGGCGGCAAACTGGCTTCAGGCTTTTTTGACGAGGCGCACAAGAAAGAGCAAGATCACGGCGCCGAGCACGGCTATCGCCAAGCGACCGATCAAGCCGTATGCGGCAAGGCCGATCAAGCCGGCAATGAAGCCTCCGATGAGCGAGCCGACAATCCCGACGATCAGATCGACTATCCACCCCATGCCGCGTCCCTTTACGATAAGGCCCGCAAGCCAACCAGCAATGATGCCAATCACGATCGTCCAGATTAGCCACATATTAGTGCCTCCGGGAGAGCTCGCGGTCGCGGCTCTCTTGAGATGTGACGGGTGCCAGGGGAAACCACTCTAGCACGGATGAGAGCGATGCGCGGTGGGCATTGGGTGGCGAACGTTAGGCCCCAGAAGGCAGGCGATGGAACTGGCTTCAGAGGCTGTTAGAGAGGCAGGGCGCGAGCGGCTAGGCCCTTGGTGCCTTCCTGAGGCGTTCGGACGCTCTGAGAGGTTTGTGAAGCTTCACACGGCTATCCTCCACCGCGGCTGATCCCTCCGAAATCGGATTTCGGGAGCCGGACACGCATTTCAGGGTTTTCCGGACGCGCCGATCGCGGAAATCTTCAATCAAAGAGATGCGCGGAATGGCTCAGGAACGTTTAATGACCTGATAGACGATGAGGAAGAAAACGGCAGCGAGCACAGAGATCACACCGCGGCCGAAAAGGCTGTGCCGGCCAAGCCCAAGGTATTTGGAGATGAGACCGCCGAAAAACGCTCCGGCGAGGCCGAGGAAGAGATCAACGGCGAGGCCAGCACGGCGGTCGCTTACAATGAAGGCGACCAGCCATCCTGCGAGAACGCCCACCACGGTCCAGATGAGCCACACCATCGAGCTTTCCTGAGAGCGAGAGCGTCCTTCGTTGTTGCCATATTCTAAGCGGCCAAAGCAGATTCTTCGACCGCAACGGCTTCGCAGAATGGCAACGCCGCGATGAAACCGCGCTCGAACGGCGGCGCATTACGACTGTAGCACGAGCGTGCGAGAGTCGAGGACGCTATCGGGGATGCTAGAATCGACCGTCGCACGAAATGGTGCGGCCCATGCATCACCGGCGACTATGAACGCACAAGATATCGAGAAAATTTTGCTGGCGGTACGCGACGGCGAGACGACGATTGAGCGGGCGCTGGACCGTTTACGGAATTTGCCGTTTGAGGACCTTGGATTCGTCAAGATCGATCACCATCGCGCGCTGCGGCAGGGATTTCCGGAAGTGATTTTCGGGCGCGGCAAGACGCCCAAGCAGGTGGCGGAGATCGTTCGCGGAATGCTGCGGGCGAAATCGTCACACAACATCTTGGTCACGCGGTCGGACGCGAAAATGTTTGCGGCGGTGAAGCGCGTGGCGCGGCGGGCGAAGCATTTGAGCTTTCACGAGCTTTCCGGCGCGATTACCATCGAGCGCGACAGCGAAATTCGCGGCAAGGGCTTGATTCTGGTGGTGACGGCTGGCACGAGCGATATTCCCGTGGCCGAAGAGGCGCTGATTACCGCGCGAAGCTTCGGGAATCGCGCGGAAGCGATTTACGACGTCGGCGTCGCGGGGCTGCATCGCTTGCTGGAGCATCGGCGAAAGCTCGTGGAAGCGCGCGTGATCGTTTGCGTGGCCGGAATGGAGGGAGCGCTGCCCAGCGTGGTCGCGGGATTGGTGGCCGCGCCGGTGATTGCTGTGCCGACGAGCGTTGGTTATGGGTCGAACTTCGGCGGCCTGAGTGCGCTGTTAACCATGCTGAATAGCTGCGCGTCGAATGTGAGCGTGGTAAACATCGACAACGGATTCGGCGCGGCGTGCGTGGCCAGCGCGATCAATCGGGCTTAGCCGCCTCGCGGCCTTGCGTGCGCGTGGCGGCGACGATGGCGGAGGCCAGCGCCGATTCTTCTTCGGGAAACACGGTACGGAGATCGAAAACGACGCAGTTCTCTTCGATGCGCGCGATTACCGTCGGACTGCCAACGGCTCGGTCGCTCGATTCTCGCTGGCCGCGAGCGGCCGGCATGCGGAGCCGCTCTTCGAAATCGGCCGCAGAATAGCGGTGGCTGGTTACCGAGACCAAGTGAGTGGGCAACTGCTGGTCGGGAGTAGAGCCTCCGCCGATCACTGAAAACCCTTCGCGTACCTCCACGGTGGCATCTCTCCCCAAATCTTGCCGAATTTTGTCCGCGAACTGCCCAGCGCGCGCGGCCATGGCGTCGGCCGAAAGGCGAATCATGCGCAGCGACGGAATTTCGTCGAGCGCGCCGCGGCGGTAGCTTTGCAGCGTGGCTTCGAGTGCAGCGATGGTGAGCTTATCCACACGCAGCGCGCGGAACATGGGATTGCGGCGCACCCGTTCGACAAGATCTTTTTTCCCCGCGATCACGCCGGCCTGCGGACCGCCGAGCAGCTTATCCCCACTGAAAGAAACGATGGAGACGCCGGCGCGGCAACTTTCGCGCGCGAGCGGCTCGGTAATTCCACTGGCGGAAAGATCGGTGAGGCAGCCCGAGCCGAGATCCTCGAAAACGGGAATTTGCGCGCGCCGGCCCAGCGCGACGAGTTCTTCGAGCGACGGCTTTTCCGTGAATCCAGCGATACGAAAATTCGAGGGATGAACGCGCAGCAGCAGGCGCGTCCGTTCGTTGATGGCGCGCTCGTAATCGCGGATGCGAGTCCGGTTGGTGGTGCCCACTTCGCGCAGGATGGCGCCGCTTTCAGCCATGATGTCTGGAATGCGGAAACCGTCGCCGATTTCGATGAGTTCGCCGCGCGAAACGATCACTTCGTCGCCTTTCGCAAAAGTGTTGAGCACCAGGAAGACGGCCGCGGCATTGTTGTTCACAACAATCGCGGATTCCGTGCCCGCGATTTCGGCAAGCAGACGTGCGGTGTGGACATCGCGCTTGCCGCGCTGCCCGCCCGCAAGATCGTATTCGAGATTCGAGTAACCGCCTGCCGTGGCGGCGATGCGCGCAATTGCGGCGGCGGAAAGCGGCGCACGGCCCAGGTTGGTATGAAGGATCACGCCGGTTGCGTTGATGGCGCGGCGAAGTGAGGGTGCGAGCAGTGCTTCAACTTCGGTGACGACGCGGGATTCCAGTTCGCTGGCGCTGGCGCCAGGAGAAACCTCGTGCGCGTTTTTCTTGAGTTGCGCCCGCAGATCGGACAAGACGGCGCGCGCCGCGTCGGTTACTACGCCACGGCCGGCCGTCTGCATTAGCGCGGCGATGCGCGCGCGGCCCAGAAGTTCATCAACCGAGGGAAGTTCGCGCAGACGGGCGTTGGCGTCCGGCTGCATGTGCGCGGCAGGCTCGGAAGAGGATGGCATCGTCCGCTATTTGAACACGCGGCGAACGAACGGCGCAACCGTGGAGCGGCGGGATTTCCCTTTGCGACAATGCTCCGCACGCGGCGATTGACGGCGCAGGGAGCGCCTTTTACGCTGAAATCAAGCCGTATCCCCAAACCACTATGGCCACCATCGACGAAGAACTCAGCCAACTCGAGCGCGACATCCGCACCCTGAAGATCGAGTACGAGCAGTTTTTTGGCGGCGGACGCAAGCGCCCTCCCGCGGACACGCAGTGGCGCGCGGACACTTTGGTGCGCCGATATAACGAACGGGCGGGCGAACTGACCTTCGCACAGCGATTCCGGTTCAACAATTTGGCGCAAACATATGCGAAGTACTGTGATATGTGGCGCAAAAAAACGATGCACAAAGAGGCCGGGGTCGAACAGCACCATTTCGGCGCAGCGGCAAAAGCAATTGAGGCGGAACGCGCGCAAAAAGCCGCGAATTGGGCCGCCGCGCATCCGGAAACCGAACCAAACGGAAAACGCGGCAAGCGAGCGGCGGCGAAACCGTTCGCGACTTCTATTGCCGATCCGGAGCGCGAAGGCGGAAAAGTGCGGGAACTTTACCAAAAGCTGATGGAAGCACGCGATCGCACGGGCGAAAGCGCCGGAGCCCCGAGTTTGCAGGATTTCGAGCGATTCGTGCGGCAGAAAACGCAAAGCCTGAAGGAAAAAGGCGGGCGCGAAATCGAGTACACGGTGAGCGTTGAGGCGGGGCGCGTGAAGCTGAAAGCCCGCGTTTCACGCTGAACCTTCGAGCCTGACCTTCCTATCCACCTCCATTTGTTTTTCGGATTTCAATTTCGCAAAATCATGCAAACGCTTAAACTGGCCGCGTCGGCTGCTCGGCGTCTGATCGTCACTCGCGGGCGGCGAGATTCGCATTTGAGTGGAGAGACAGCTTGGCCATCGAACGGGCGTTAATCAGCGTTTACGACAAGACGGGCGTGGCGGAGTTTGCCCGGGCGCTCGCGTCGCTCGGGATCGAAATTGTCTCCACGGGCGGCACAGCCAAGTTGCTGCGCGAAGCCGGAATTAAGGTGCGCGACGTAGCGGAGCTTACCGGCTGGCCGGAAATGCTCGGTGGACGCGTGAAGACGCTGCATCCGAAGGTCCACGGCGGAATACTGTTCCGGCGCGCGGAAGCGGAGGACAAGCGCCAGGCTTCACAGCACGCCATTGAGCCAATCGATTTGGTGGTGGTGAATTTGTATCCATTTTCGGCGACAGCCGCGAAACCGGAAGCGACCGCCGAAGGACTGATCGAGAACATCGATATCGGCGGCCCAGCCATGGTCCGATCGGCTGCCAAGAATTTTCAGAGCGTTGGAGTGATCGCCGATCCGGCGGATTACGCCTCGGTGTTGAACGAGCTTAGCGAAAAACGCGAGCTGAGCCTGGCTGTGCGACTCGATCTGGCGCGCAAGGCATTCGCGCTTACGGCGCGTTATGACGGCGAAATTGCGACGGAGCTTGAGCGTTTGGCGGCGGATGGCAAGGTGGCGATCGGACCGCCCGACAAATTGCCGCATCGCGTGCACGTGGCTCTGGAACGTCGGGGAACGATGCGCTACGGAGAGAATCCTCATCAAGCGGCAGCGTTGTACGTGCCTGCGGGACGTCCGGCAGCCGGATTCGCGGCGGCGAAGCAACTGCAAGGCAAGGAACTTTCGTACAACAATCTGGTGGATCTCGATTCAGCGTGGGCGGTGGCATCGGACTTCCGCGGCCCGGCAGTTGCCATCATTAAGCACAACAATCCGTGCGGCGCTGCGGAGCAGGAGCAGCTGCGCGATGCCTACGTGAAGGCGCTGGCGTGCGATCCTGTGTCCGCGTTCGGCGGAGTAATTGCACTGAATCGCGTGATGGACGCGGCCACCGCCGAGGAAGTCGCAAAGTTGTTCGTGGAGTGCATAGCGGCGCCGGGATATGAGCCGGCGGCGCTAGAAAAATTAGCGGCAAAAAAAAATCTGCGATTACTGCAGATGCCGCGCGCCGCCATTCCCGCCCACCTGGAATTGAAGCGGATTGCCGGAGGCGTGCTAGTGCAGGAGCCTGATCGGCACGAGTTGAAGACAGCTGATCTCAAGGTTGCAACGGAGCGCGCGCCCACGGCCGACGAAATTCACGCAATGATGTTTGCGTGGACGGTCTGCAAACACGTGAAATCGAATGCCATCGTTTTTGCGCGCGGCGGCGCGACGGTGGGCATCGGCGCCGGCCAGATGAGCCGCATCGATTCCGTGAAGATCGCGGAAATAAAGGCTGCGGAAGCGGGACTCTCGCTAAAGTGCAGCGTGATGGCGTCGGATGCATTCTTTCCGTTTTCCGATTGCGTAGAGGCGGCGGGGAAAGCGGGCGCCACGGCGGTAATTCAGCCCGGCGGCTCCGTGCGCGACGCGGATTCGATCGCGGCGGCGAATCGACTCGGTATGGCGATGGTGTTGACGGGTGTACGGCATTTCCGCCATTAATTCGGTTCCACCGCGGATGATATCAACGATGACGGAACCTCGATCGAAACAGAAAGGACTGAATGGATTGCGCGTGCTGGCGTTGGAAAGCCGGCGCGCCGCGGAGATGTCCAAGCTGATCGAAAGCTACGGCGGCCGGCCGATTGTTGCGCCGTCGATGCGCGAAGTTCCGTTGGAATCCAATATCGATGCGCTCGATTTTGCCCGGGAACTACTGTCCGGCGGCTTCGACATGGTGATTTTCCTTACCGGAGTGGGAACGCGCGCGCTGGCGCGCGTTGTAGAAACGGCATATCCGTTGGATAAGTTCCTGGAAGCACTGAATCGAGTTATGGTGCTGGCGCGCGGTCCGAAGCCGGTGGCGGCGCTCAAGGAATTAGGCGTACGCGTTAGCCTCATAGTGCCGGAGCCGAATACGTGGCAGGATTTGCTGCGCATCGTCGACGCGAATGCGGCGTCTTTCCCCTTGCGCGATAAACATGTGGCGGTGCAGGAATATGGCTCGCCCAATCCCGAACTGATCGCGGGCCTAGCTGACCGCGGCGCGAAAGTGACGCGCGTGCCTGTGTATCAGTGGGCACTCCCAGAGGACACGGCGCCATTGCGAGCGGCGGTGGAAGCAATCGCCCACGGCGAAATCGACGTGGCGCTTTTCACGACTTCGGTGCAGGTAGCGCACTTGCTCCGGATGGCGCGCGAAATGAAACTCGAGGAACAGGTTCGCGGAGCGTTCGAGCGAATCGCGGTGGGTTCGATCGGACCGGTGACGTCGCAAGAACTGCGTGTAGAAAAATTACATGTCGATTTCGAGCCGGAGCACCCCAAGATGGGTTTCCTGGTAAACGAAGCCGGGCGGCGAGCAGCAGAAATCCTGGCTAAGAAACGCGGACGCGCCCACGGGTGATTGTTCCCCGGGATTAAGACCAGCCGCCGTGGAAGGTGCGGGTCGGTTCGTCTTATAGATGAAAGGAAAGCGGTCCGTTGTGAAGCGGTTTTGTAATGAACTGTTAGCGTGATTTGCGGCGGCGTTTGCGTTTACTTTTCGTTCGACGCTGGAATTCGACGAAAGAAGTTTCGCTCGCGATGCGATGAAGGAGAGTCTTGCGGCGAGCAGGTGATAATTTCTCCTCCGCGAATACCTGCTTTCGTATTTCCCCGATTTCAGCTAGCCAGTACGCGTATTGCGGGCCGAATTCGCGCGCGATTTGTTTTTTAAGCCGTTGAGCAAGCGCCGGGCTGTGACCTTCGGTAGATATAGCAATTTGGAGCGCGCCGCGGCGTACTACCGCGCCGTAATAGAAATCGCAGTGATCGGGATCGTCCACTACGTTGCAGAGGACTCCTCGATGGCGCGCCTGGGCGTGGATGGCGGCGTGAAGCGCGGGAGAAGAGGTTGCCGCGACCACTAGGAATGCGCCCGAAAGGTCGCTGGCACGGAACGGGCGCGAAACCAGGCGGATCTTTTTCAGGCGGGCCCATGCGCGGATGCGCGGCGTGGCTTTCGGGGCGACCACGCGAATCCCCGCACCAGTTAGGAGCAGCCCGGAGATCTTTTCTTCCGCCACTCTGCCGGCTCCGACAACAAGGCAGCTTCGCCCAGCGAGTTTGAGGAACGCCGGAAAGAGCGCCATTTTCCTCTTCCTCTAAGCCTTTTCGCCGCGAACTAGATCGTCGTAGGTTTGGCGGCGCCCGACCACTCGGAAGCGGCGGCCTTCGACGAGAACTTCGGCCGGGCGGCGGCGCGCGTTGTAATTCGAGGACTGGACGAAGCCGTAGGCCCCAGCGGCCCAGATCACCAGCAGATCGCCGGGCGCGACCGGCGGCAGCGGCAAATCGCGCGCCAGGAAATCGCCGCTTTCACATACGGGACCGACGATATCGACGAGCTTTCGCGAGAGCCCGGATTTCGGGCTGCGAACCGCGGGCGTGATGGGATGCAGCGCGTCGTATAGAACCGGGCGAATCAGATCGTTCATGGCCGCATCGGCGATGATGAATGTTTTGCTGCGAGTTCCCTTGACGTAAAGAACGCGCGTGAGGAGCACGCCAGAAGGTCCCACCAGAGCGCGACCTGGTTCGATCAGTAATCGGCAACCCAGCGGTCGTATGATCGCCGCGATCGCTCGGGCCAAAGCGTTCGGCACGACGGGCGTTTCGTCCGTGTAGCGAATACCAAGACCGCCCCCGATATCGACGGACTCGAGCGGCACTCCATTGCGAGTGAGGTCGCGAACCCAAGCTGCAAGGCGCGATACGGCCTGGCGGTATGGCGCAACGGACAGAATCTGTGAACCGATATGGGAGCTGATGCCACGCCATGCCATCACGTTAGAATTCGCGTGCGCGAGATAGAGGCGGCGAGCTTCGGGCCAATCGATGCCGAACTTGTGATGTCGCTGTCCCGTGGAAATATGCGGGTGGCCGCCGGCGAGCACATCGGGGTTGACGCGGATCGCGGCGGACGGTCTTTCGCCCCCGGCGGCCACGTGCCGTGCGGCTTCATCGAGGAAAACGTCGAGTTCCGCGGCGGATTCGATATTGAAGATCAGAATGCCGCCACGACCGGCGCGCGAGCCGGGGTAGCGCATGGCATCGCGAATCTCGTCACGCGTTTTACCCACTCCTGAAAAGACGATGCGGCGGCCGGGCACGCCGATGCGGCGTAGGCGGTCGAGTTCGCCACCTGAAACGATATCGAAACTGCTGCCTAACCGGGCGAGCACACGCAAAATAGCGAGATTGCTGTTCGCCTTAACGGCGTAGCAAATCGAATGCGGCAGCGAGCCGAAGGCGCGATCGAGCATCCGATAGGCGGAATCGATCGAGGCTCGGCTGTAGACGTAGGTTGGTGTGCCGATCTCGCCTGCGACGCGCTGGATGGCGACGCCTTCGCAATATAGAACTTCTTCCTTCTCCGATCCCCTTCCAATCGCACGGTAGTCGTACTGCGGCGTGAAGCGCGCCGGATCGAGGCCCCCCTTGGGGCGACGCGCGCGCGAAGTTCGTTTGGAAGCCAACGCTGGGTTCACAGTGCGCGAGCCTCTCTGGAGCGCCGGTTGCAACTTGAAGTGTGGGCTCGCCCGGCTCTGATCCGGTTGGAAGGAATCATGAGCAAACATCATACGAATTTTCGCGGCAAAAGCCACGCGAGAGCTGTGGCGATCGTCAGGCCGTGCAGGCAACCGTCCAGATCGCAAACCACAAACGGTTCAGATGTCTTGATCGCTCACAGCAAAATGAAAGTGAATCATCGCCGTTCCGCCAGGATAGCGGTAAGGTAGGTCGTACGAAACAGCAATCTTAACGTGCCCGGTTCTGACGATCCTTCTTTGCACTCCAAGCATTGTGAAAAGGTTCCCCGTGTCCTGATCGTCCGCGGGGGCTGGCGTGACGTGCACTTCAATTGAATCTGGATCGACAGGCAGGCCAAGGGTTTGCGCTTTTTGACACAAGGAACCGCGAATATCGCTCTCAGTGCGGCCCGTAGCCGCCGCCAGCTGAGCTTCTCGTTTGGCGGCGCTTTCAAATTGAAATTCCTTGACGAAGTCGAACCCGGCCCGAACGGAAACTAGCGCGGCCAGCGCGAGAATACCGGTCAACGCTCCTGCCAAGACGCCCTGCAAAGGTTTCGCTACGGACGGGCGCCGCACCGTGTCGAGAATATCGTGATACTTCATCGTCATCTAACCAAGCAGTAGCGGAAGCCGCAGGTTATATTGCCGCGGTACTCCGCGCCAGACCCTTTTGGCGCCCTGTGTGCGGCAATAGTTACCGGGTCGCTCGGCTGGCGCGCGAGAATCTCTCTCGCTGCCCTTGTTTGACGGCTGTTAACGGCGCCCCTGTCAGTTTCGAGAATGCGACTCCATGGCACGCAAATGAGCGGAGCTACGGTATAATTAGGAATTGTGCTTTCGCTGACGAACATCTCGATGCGCTTTGGAGCGCGTGCCCTCTTTGAGGGCGTCAACTGCTCGTTTCTCGCAGGACGCAGGTACGCCATCACCGGGCCGAACGGCGCCGGCAAATCCACCCTCATGAACATCATGACCGGGGACATCGAGGCCAGCCAGGGCGAGGTCTCGCGGCCGAAAAAGTTCGGCGTGCTGCGGCAGGATCAGTTTGCGTTTGACCAGTACCGAGCGGTCGACACGGTAATAATGGGCAATGCTCCGCTATGGGACGCGCTCGTTGAGCGCGACGCGTTGTACGCCAAGCCCCACGAGGAGCTAACCGACGAAGACGGCATGCGGTTGGGCGAGCTCGAAGGGATCGTCGGCGAGGAAGGTGGGTACACGGCCGAAGCGGATGCAGGCCGGTTGCTCGACGGCTTGGACGTCCCGGACGAGTTGCACGAGCGCAAGATGGGCGAACTGCAAGGCGGGCAGAAAGTTCGCGTGTTGCTGGCGCAGGCGCTTTTCGGGAATCCGTCGGCGCTGTTGCTGGACGAGCCCACGAATCACCTGGACCTCGATTCCGTTCACTGGCTGCAGGATTATTTGTGCGAGTACGAGGGCGCGCTGATCGTGATTTCGCACGACCGGCACTTCCTGAACAGCGTTTGCACCCATACGGCCGACATCGATTACCAGTGCGTGATCATGTACAACGGCGGCTACGACGATATGGTGCTGGCCAAAACCTCCGTGCGCGAACGGATCGAGTCGGAAAACGCGCAGCGCGAGAAGAAAATCGCTCAGCTACAGGAGTTCATCGCGCGGTTTTCCGCCGGAACGCGTTCAGCGCAAGCCACTTCGCGTAGGAAAGAAGTAGAGCGGCTGCAAACCACAACGCTGGCGAAATCGAATATCGCGCGGCCGTTCATTCGCTTTCAGCTCGATCAGCATTCGGGCAAAAATCCGATCGAGATTCGCAGCATCACCAAATCGTATGACGGCGTGAAGGTGGTGCCGCCGTTTTCGGCGCATGTGGCGCGCGGCGAAAAGATCGCGCTGGTCGGGCGCAACGGCGCAGGCAAAACCACGTTGCTGAAATCGCTGGTGCGCGACGCCACGGGCTACATCGACGACGAGGATCGAGCATTCCCGGTGGATGGCGGGACGGTCGCTTGGGGCCACAACGTGCTGGTCGGCTATTTCGCGCAGGATCACGGTGACTCGATCCAAAAGGGCATGACGGTGATCGAGTGGCTGGGTTCGTTCAAACCGCAGGCCGCTCAGGAAGAATTGCGCGGCTTGCTGGGGCAAATGCTTTTCAGCGGCGACGATGCCTTGAAACCCACGCACGGTCTTTCGGGAGGCGAGCGGGCGCGACTGATCTTCTGCCGCTTGATGCTGCAGAAGCCCAACGTTCTTGTCCTGGATGAGCCCACTAACCATTTGGATTTAGAGTCGATCAACGCGCTAAATTTTGCGCTGCAGAAATATCAAGGCACCGTGCTTCTGGTAACGCACGACTACGATTTGATCGACGAAGTGGCTACGCGCATTTGGAACTTTCACGGCGGAAAGATCGAAGATTTCAAGGGCCCCTACGCCGATTTCGTGGCTGAACAGCAAGCCAAGGCTGCTGCACTGGCGGCCAAAGGTGGCCAGCCCGGCAAGCAGGATCGCAAGCCCGCGCGTCAAGGCGCGATGTCGAGGTAACGATCGCGCGGCTCGCCTTTCTTGACCTGAATGCGGCCAGCGCATAGACTTAAGGAGTTCTTGGTAGAGGTGCGGAGGCCATCAGTAGCCGGGCCGGTGTTCCGAGCAGCCTCGGAGGCCGCGGCGAAAGGGGTTGGTTGTACACTCCGCCGAAATCGCGCGGCGACTGCGGCCGGGCGGTTGGGGGATAGGCAGAAGAGCCTGTCCACTGTCATCCTGGCAATCGGGATGGAGCGCTATCGAGGAGCGAAGATCCTAGCGTGCTTTTCCGCGCATCCTTCGTTCTCTCCGTAGCGAATTTCCATCACAATTGGCGGGCGAAAGCAGACGCGGATGTGCCGATCGTCGATTTTCGACTCTGTGCGGCCGAACGAGCGGCGCGAGCGCGTTATCGCGGGCATCAGACAGGCGAGCGAATGAATGTTTACGAGCTGACTCGGGCGCTGGTGGATATCGAGTCGATTTCAGAGAATGAGGCGGCGGTCGCGGACCATTTGCTCGCTCATCTGCGGACGATTGCTGCCACAACCGGCGGCCAAGTGGAACCGATGGCAGCGGAGCCGGGTCGTGCGAATGTGCTGGCATGGTGGGGCGTTCCGCTTGTGACGCTTTCGACGCACATGGACACCGTGCCGCCGTTTTTCCCTTCGCGCGAGGATGATGGGTTTATCTGGGGGCGCGGCGCGTGCGATGCGAAAGGCATCATCGCGGCGATGATCGCGGCTGCGGAAAAGCTGCTGCTCGAAGGAACGCGGAATTTCGCGCTGCTTTTCGTGGTAGGCGAAGAGCGCAACAGCGCCGGAGCGATGGCTGCGGCTCGGCAACCGCGCGGTTCTCGCTATCTAGTAAATGGCGAGCCGACGGAAAACAAGCTCGCACTGGCGTCAAAGGGCACGCTGCGACTGGAACTTTCAGCGCGCGGGCGCATGGCGCATTCGGCGTATCCGGAACTGGGAGATTCAGCGATTGAGAAACTTTTGGATGCGCTGGAAGCGATCAGGCGCGTCCCCTTGCCGAAAGATGACCTGCTGGGCGCGAGCACGTTGAACATCGGCACGATTTCGGGAGGCCGCGCGCCTAACGTCATTCCCGACGCAGCGAAGGCGGAGCTGCTGGTTCGGTTGGTCGGCGACCCGGCGCCAGTGCGAGAGGCGTTCGCGCGAGCGGCGGGAACGCTGGCGGAACTGAAAGAGGTTTTGTACATCCCGGCGATCCGATTTGCCAATGTTGACAGCCTGCCCACGACGGTAGTTTCCTACACCACGGACGTGCCGGTTTTCGGGCGAAGCTGGGGTGAACCGTTGCTTCTAGGTCCTGGCAGTATTCACGTGGCCCACACGTCGGAAGAGTGTATCTCCAAGCGCGAACTCGCGGACGCTGTGGAATTGTACGCTGACGTTGTGAAGCGGCTGTTGGCGAGGGTCGATTAAGGGCAATTACAAGCTGGGTAGAGCGAAGATGAATCTGGCGATTGTGGGTTACGGGAAAATGGGGCGTCTGATCGAACATCTGGCGCCGGAGTACGGCGCGATCGTGAAACTGCGGCTCGATGTGGACAATAATTCGCGTTTCGAGGGCATGACCGAGGAGAATTTTCACGGCATCGATGCGGCAATTGAGTTCTCGACGCCGGCATCGGCGATCGAAAATATTGAGCGCCTGGCGCAGCTTAGAGTAAATTCGGTTGTGGGTACCACCGGCTGGTTCAGCCACATGGAGCAAGCGCGGAAGGCGGTGGAACGCGCTGGAACCGGTCTGGTGTGGAGCACGAATTTTTCCGTCGGCGTGAATATGTTTTCGCAAGTTGTTGCCGAGGCAGCCAGGCTGATGGCGCGGCAGCCGGAATATGGGGCGTGGGCGTGGGAGATTCATCACGCGACCAAAAAAGACGCCCCGTCCGGTACTTTATTGGCGCTCGTCGAGCGCATGAAGGAAGTTGGATACGAAAAAACCGTGGACATCGGCAGTAACCGCGCGGGAGCGCATCCAGGCACGCACGAAATCGGGTTCGACTCGCCCGCGGATACCATCACGATTCGGCATACGGCGCGGAGTCGCGAAGGTTTCGCGCGCGGCGCGTTGCGTGCGGCCCGATGGATCGCCGGGAAAAAGGGTTTTTTCGATTTTCGAGATATCGTCAACCAGGTTTGAGCAGGGTAGGTCGAAGGAGGCAGGACATGTTTACAGGATGCGGTACCGCGCTGGTGACTCCATTTCGCCGGGATTTTTCGCTCGATGAAGAGGCCCTGCGGCGGCTGGTGCGCCGCCAGATCGAAGCGGGAATTAACTTCCTGGTGCCCTGCGGCACCACCGGTGAGAGCCCTACTCTAACGGCCGCCGAGCAGAAACGCGTTGTGGGAATAACGCTCGAAGAAGCACGCGGGCGCGTGCCGGTTGTGGCTGGCGCCGGGGGCAACGACACGAAGCATGTAATTGAAATGGCTCGCGAATTCGAAGCCATGGGAGCTAAAGGAATTTTGTCCGTCAGCCCTTATTACAATAAGCCAACGCAGGAAGGCCTCTATCAACATTTCCGCGCGATTGCCGCGGCCGTGAATGTTCCGGTGATTTTGTACAACATTCCCGGGCGCACGGGCGTGAATATCGAGCCATCGACGATTAAGCGCCTATCGGAAATAGACAACATCGTGGCCGTCAAAGAAGCGTCCGGCAACATCGGGCAAATGGCGGTAATCCTCGATATCGTTCCGGACAGGTTCTCAGTGCTCTCCGGAGACGATGGAATCACTTTGCCGTTGATGGCCATCGGTGGGCGCGGATTAATATCTGTCGCGTCCAACGAGATCCCCGCGGAACTAACGCGCATGGTGCAACTGGCCCTCGCAAACGACTTCGCTGCCGCGCGGGAAGTTCACCAGCGGTACTTCAAGTTGATGGAAGCGAACTTCGTCGAAACGAACCCGGGACCGGTGAAGGCCGCCATGGCGCTGATGGGCTTGATCGAGCCGGTTTTCCGGCTGCCGATGGTCGCGCCCAGGCCTGAAAGCATATCCAAGATCCGTAGCGCCCTGGAAGCCGTGGGGCTGGCCCAAGGAGCCTATGCTACGCGCTGAAATCGAGCAGCTATTCGACGAAAACACCGGGCGATATTCCGAATCCGATCACGAGCTCTTTCAGCGTTTCAAGAATGCATTGAATTCGGGAGAAATTCGCGCCGCGGAGCCGGACGCGTCGGCAAAAGCCGGCTGGCGCGTGAACGCCTGGGTGAAGAAGGGCATTCTGCTCGGCTTTCGCATGGGACGTCTCGTGGAGATGGGCTCCGAAGGCGCGCAGCAGGACTTCTTCGACAAGTCCACCTTCCCGCTGAAGAACTTTTCCGTCGATTCGGGTGTACGCATCGTGCCAGGAGGATCGAGCATTCGGGACGGTTGTTACGTCGGCAAGGGCGTGACCTGCATGCCGCCGATGTACATCAATGTGGGCGCGCATGTGGGAGATGGATCGATGATCGATTCGCACGCGCTGGTGGGAAGTTGCGCGCAGGTCGGACGCAAATGTCACATTTCGGCCGGCTCGCAAATCGGCGGCGTGCTCGAACCGGTGGGCGCGCTACCGGTGATCGTTGAAGACGAAGTGCTGGTCGGCGGCAACTGCGGCGTCTATGAAGGAACCGTTGTGAAGCGGCGCGGCGTACTGGGTTCCGGCACAATCTTGAATCGCTCGACGCCCGTATACGATCTGGTGAGTGGTGACGTGTATAGTGCGGGCGAAGACGAACCATTGGTGATCCCCGAAAACGCGGTGGTGGTTGCCGGTGCACGCGCGATCCCGCACGGCCGCGGCAAAGATTGGAATCTCTCGCTCTACACTCCGGTAATCGTCAAATATCGCGACGTCAAGACTGACGCGAAAGTGCAGCTCGAAGATCTGCTGCGGTAATCCCCTTTGCACGGCAACTGGAAGAGCTCGCGGCCAAGGCGATTGCGGATGGCGTGCCACGCGCTTCAATCGTGGAACGGTTGGCTTCCATAGCGAAACAAATGAGCGGGCGACAACCTCGCGCGATCTGAATACCGGAACCGGTTCGTTTGGAGGATTAAGCTGATGGAGCACTCGCGGCTGTTTGTCTTCTGCGTATTTATGATCCTCGTTGGCGCCATAGAAGCAGCGATTTTCTGGATGTTGCCGATGTGGGAGCGTCCGAGCCTCTATTTCAGCGTGACCGTTTCCCCTGACTTTCGCTCGTCGGACGAGAGCCGAAAGATCTTGCGGCGGTACCGGATACTCTCAATAGTTCTCATTACGATCGGTGGCGCACTGGTGGCCGCGGGAGTGAATCCGAGGTTCTGGCCGCTTTTGATTTTCGGTATTGCCTGGCTCGGTTTTGCGCCGCTCGTCGCGTTTCAGATCGCCCGTGAAGCCGTCATGCCGCACGCGGCGAAGCCCCTGTTGGCTCGCGAAGCCGAATTGGCGCCAAGGGCTGCACATCTGCCCGGCGGATGGCTGCTGCAAGCGGGCCCTTTCGCGATTCTCCTTGCGGCCGCGGTTTATTTGCGCGTGCATTGGGAGCAAATACCGGAGATCTTTCCAGTGCATTGGGGAATCAATGGGCAGCCCAACGGATGGTCGGCCCGGACGCCGATCGGCGTTTATGGGCCGCTAATCATGGGCGTTGCAATCGTTGCCGGGCTTTCTCTAATTACGTATGGCGTGCTGCACGAATCCCGCGTGATTCGCGTTCCCGGCCGCGCATCCCATGGCAGGGACTATCCACATCAAGTGGGCTACTTTCTTTCCGGCATGGAATATTTACTCGCGATCCTGCTTTCGTTCGTCGCGCTCTCGCCGCTCCTCGGACCGCCGAATGTCGCATTCGTGCTGATTGGATCGATCGTGCTGATTGTGATTGTCAACGTGGGCGCCCATCGTCTGAACCAGACGCGAGCGTATCCAATCAGTCCAGAACTCTTTTCCGGCGAACCGGGAATATTCGGAGACGGCACACTCGACGAACACTGGAAAATGGGTCTTTTTTATTACAATCCGGACGATCCGGCGCTTCTGGTAGAGAAGAGGATCGGCATCGGATATACGTTTAATTTCGCGCGCGGGATGGCGTGGATAATCCTCGTCCTGATCGCGATTATTCCGCTGGCACTTGCTTTTGCGGCGCTCGTTCGGCACGGCTAGCGGCCGGCCGAAGAACTCGAGTTGCCGGGTTCGGCGCAGTCCAAGGCGCAATGTTGTGCCTCGCTGATCATGTCCCTTCTTGCCCTCGGGCCAACGACCCACAACAACGAAAAGCGAAATTCAAAAAGGGGGACACTTTTAACGAGCTAACACAGGGGACATTTTAAAAGAGCTTTGATATGCGCGTGGGGCGCATTGACGGAGACGAAGGGCTATGATAGGCATATGTGGCAATTTGAGGCGCGCTTGCGCCGGACCAATCGTTCCGATGACTACAGCTACTCAACGCCTGGAGGTTACGCTGGACACGCTGATTGAAAGCGTGGACTTGGCGGAAGGGATCACCAAGCGCGTCGCGGAAGCGGCGGGCTTCGGCGAAGATGATATCCACAAGCTGGCGATGGCAGTGCGTGAAGGCGCGATCAACGCATTCACGTACGGCAATTGCCAGGACCCGCAGAAGAAGATCACCCTCGTCGTGGAGTTCGAGCCGGAAAAGCTAGTGATCCACATAATGGATCAGGGCTGCGGATTCGAGCTGACCGAAATCCCCGATCCGCTGGCGGAAGAGAACCTTCTGAGAACGTCGGGACGAGGATTGTTCCTGATGCGAGCGTTCACCGATGAATTCACGATCCAGCGAGCGCCGGGTGGCGGGACCGACTTGGTGATGGCGAAAATCCTGCCCAAGAAGGCTTCGGACAACGGCACTTCCACGCCGCAGGTGCGATAGTTTGTCCGAAAAAACAACTTAGAAAATCCGCTAATCAGCCACTCATCCTTGGATGCATTTTCCTCCGTTCCCATGCTGGACAGTAAAACGCGTTTGTGCCAGAATCCCGCCGCCGAAGCGGTCTTGCGCGCCCGACCACTAGCGCGAATCCCGTGGCGTGCCGGAATTCGCGGCGTCACCGGAGGGCAACGCACGCTACCGAATCGGGAGATCATCGAAAAGAGGAGTTGCTACGTTGGATCGAGAACAGGGTGTCGTAAAGTGGTTCAACGCATCAAAGGGGTATGGATTTATACAACGGCAGTCGGGGGAAGATGTCTTCGTGCACTTCTCGGCGGTTCAGATGGACGGATACAAGTCGCTGAACGAAGGACAGCTTGTTGAATTTGAGGTGAAGCAAGGCCCTAAGGGCTTTCAAGCCGAGAACGTCACCAAGGTGTAGCGCGGTTGATGGAGACTCCGCTCGCCCGGACTCGATTGGTAAATTTCGAACTCGTTTGATCCGCGAAAGCGTGCCCGGCCTATCGGTGCACTCGCAGGTGTGTCGGTGCTTTAGCACGCGCGAGTGTGATAGCATTTGTTGACGGATTCTCCGTGAGGTGTATTTTTGGCACAGCATATTTCCCGTAGGGAATTAAAAAAAGATGAAGTGCGCGACACGCTCGCGCACGGCGCCGACGCCGTTCTTTCCCATCAGGGATTCACGATATTTGTGGTGGTGTTAGCTGTTTTAGTGGTCGCGTGCGTATACGGCTGGAGATACTACACACAGTCGGAGTCCACGAACGCGGAGTCCGGTTTCAACAACGCGATGGCTATTTTTGAGGCGCCAGCTGGACCGCCGCAGGCGCCTGGACAACTGACGTACGTGGATCAAAATAAGAAGTGGACGGATGCGGAGCAGGCGTTTGCGAAAGTAGCGGCTAAATATGGCCGAACCCGCCCAGGGCAGCTATCCGCGTACTATGCCGCGCTGAGCGATGAGAAGCTTAAGAATGACGCGGCCGCACAAAAATGGCTGGATGGTATTACCGGAAGCAAGGACCCGGAAGTGGCGGCCTTGGCGAAGTTCGAAGCCGCAGGGCTGGATGCGCGCGCAGGCAAGACCGATCAAGCGATTCAGATGTATCGAGAATTGATGGCGAAACCATCGGTGCTGGTGCCCAAGCCCGAAGTGATGCTGGCACTGGCGAACTGCTATCGCGTGAAAGACCCGTCGCAAGCGGCAAAACTGTATGGGCAGGTGAAGTCCGAGTATCCGGACACGCCCATTGCCGACCAGGCGGACGAGGCGCTCGCTCTGTTGCCCGCGTCGCCGAAATCGTAGGCCAGTTCCCTCCGAAGCCCTTGTAGCCCCGGCACGCCTGAATACAATAAAATAACGCCATGCCGCTCGCCTCTTATGCGATGGACGTGAGACGTTCGCGCGGGAGGCGCTACGCTGAAAACGCACACCCCTATAGGACCGATTATGCGCGAGACCGCGACCGGGTGATCCATTCGCGAGCGTTCCGCCGCTTGGAAGCCAAGACCCAGGTTTTCACCACGCGATTGTCCGATCATTTCCGGAACCGGCTGACGCATACGCTAGAAGTGACGCAGATCGCAAGAACGGTGGCAAGCGCGCTTTGCCTGAATACGGAACTGGCGGAGGCATTGGCCCTGGTACACGACATCGGACATCCGCCGTTCGGACATGCAGGTGAGCATCAGCTGGACGTCCGCATGCGCGAGGTGGGTGAGCGATTCGATCACAATTTGCACGCGCTGCGCATCGTCGAGCACTTTGAACGCCGATATTTGGACTTTCCGGGATTGAATTTGACGTTTGAGGTGCGCGAGGGAATCGTCAAACACTCGCGGGATTACTCGGCGGCGGAGTTTCCCGAGTTGTTGGAATATTCGCTGGACGAACGCCCGCCGTTGGAAGGTCAGTTGATCGATCTGGTCGACGAAATCGCTTACAACACAGCCGATTTGGACGATGGATTCGAGGCGCATGTGCTGCGTATCGAGGAGCTCCGCGCAGAAGTTCCGGCCTTCGACACAACGTACGGAGACGTCGAGCGGAGGTATCCGAACGGCAGGCGACAACTGAAATTCAACGAGGCGCTGAAGCGGGTGCTCGATTACCTGGCCACGGACTTGATCGAGAATACGCGGAGGCTGGTGGACGCGAGCAGGGCGGCGTCCGTGGAAGATGTGAGGCGACAAAAGAAGCGGCTGGCTGGTTTTTCGCCGGAGGCGGCGCAGATGGCCGTGAGCCTAAAACATTATTTGAATGCGCGGCTTTATTCAAACGCCGCAATAGCGGAAGAGCGAGAGCATTCAGTGCTGGCGCTCGACGAGCTGTTTACTTTGTATCTTGAGAATCCCGGGCGGATGCCCCCGAGTTACATCGAGCAGGCGAATCACGAGCCCCTTCATCGGGTGGTTTGCGACTATATCGCGGGGATGACCGATCAGTTTTTGCTGCGGCAATACCGCGACGTAGTGGGGGCCGCGGGGCATGGGAAAAATTGAGGAGCTTTGGGCGGAAGCGGTCATTTCCGTTTAGGTACCAGCGGAGCGAGATTGTGGGAGCGTTCCTTGACATCGCTTGCGCTAGACCTATAATGGGTTTTCAGGCGAAAAAAGAAGACTTTTATGTTTTTAGACGTACACGAACTCGCTCTCCGCAAAACCCGCATCCGGAAGAGCTATGCTCCCGGTACCTTGGACTTCCATTCCGGCGAATTTCGGCAGATTGAGCCGTTGGAAGTGCGTGCCACAGCGGAACTTGTGGAGTCCCAAATCCATATTTTTGGCAACTTGCACACGCGCGTCGATTTGGTGTGCGCGCGCTGCCTGGACACAGTGGTCGAGGAAATCAGCCGGGATTTCGACTTGTTTTATCGGCCGATGACGTCGATCACGCGGGAGGAAGAGGTTCATCTGAACCTCGACGACACCGAGATGGGTTTCTTCGAAGGCGACGGGCTGTTCCTGGCCGACCTGCTGGCGGAGCAGGTAAATCTGTCGCTGCCGATGAAAGTGATCTGCTCGAGCGACTGCCGGGGTCTTTGCCCGCATTGCGGCGCGAACTTAAACAATGAGGAGTGCCGCTGCGAAAAGAACGGTTCCGATCCGCGGCTTGCGCCGCTTGCCCGCCTGAAGCAAGACTGGTTCAAAAAGCAATAACAGGCTAGACTATTACGTTTCGTAGCGCCCGCCTGAAGTAGCGTGGCGGCGCGCCCATGAGGAGATTGAATGCCGAATCCCAAACGACGCCACTCCAAGCGGCGCACTTCCACCCGCCGAGCCCACGATCATCTGAAGACTTATTCGTTGGCGGAATGCTCGCACTGCCACGAGAAGAAGCTTCCTCACCGCGCCTGCCCAAAGTGCGGGTACTACAACGGACGCGAAGTGATTGACACCGAGGCGAAGTCGGCCTAAGTTTTCCTCGCCTACCGGGTTCAGGCCGAGAACCTGGGTGAGTTTCCATGACCACGATTGCGCTTGATGCCATGGGCGGCGATCACGCCCCTCGCGCGGAAGTTGAAGGCGCCATTCTGGCGGCGCGCGAATACGGCGTAGCTGTGCTGCTGGTGGGCATCGAAGCGGCGGTTCGGCAGGAACTGGGGCGTCTTCGGCACGGTAACCTGCCGATCGAAGTAATTCCGGCGACGGAAGTGGTGACGATGACGGATTCGCCATCGCACGCGTTCCGCCGCAAGAAGGACAGTTCTCTGCACGTGGCGGCTCGGCTGGTGCGCGACGGAAAGGCCGACGCTCTGGTGAGCGCGGGAAATACGGGCGCGGTGATGACCGTGTCGCGGTTCGTGATCGGTACGCTGCCTTCCGTGGACCGGCCGGCGCTGGCGTGGGCGTTTCCGAACATGAAGGAAAAAGTTTCGGTGATGTTGGACGTGGGCGCGAACGTCGATTCCAAGCCCGAGCAATTGGAACAGTTCGCCGTAATGGGGGACGTCTATTACCGCGCCATTTGGGGCGTCAAGAAGCCGCGCATCGCGCTGCTCTCCATCGGAGAGGAAGAGGTTAAGGGCAACGAATTGACGCGCGACGCGGCCATGCGGCTCAAGCAGACGCAGTTGAATTTTCTTGGGAATGTGGAGGGGCGCGACCTTTTTCGCGGCAATGTCGACGTGATCGTCTGCGACGGGTTTATCGGCAACATCGCGCTCAAGCTCAGCGAAGGATTGGCGGAACACATTGGTGGGATGCTGAAGAAGGCGATCAAGAGCAGCCTCCGTTCACAAATCGGATATGCGCTCTCGAAGCGCGCCTTTGACGCGCTGCGCCGGCGCACGGATTATTCTGAATATGGCGGCGCGCCGCTGCTGGGAACTCGCGGCATCACGATCATAGGGCACGGCCGGTCCAATGCAAACGCGGTGAAGAACGCTCTGCGGGTGGCGTCGGAACTGTGCCGCTCGCGAGTGAACGAAAAAATTGAACAGGAGCTATCCGCAGCTGCCGCACTCCCCGCCCGAGGCTGAGCAACGGATTTCGTTAAACGTTCATGAGCAAGCTGGCATTTTTATTTCCGGGGCAAGCCTCGCAATATCCGGGCATGGGCCGGGATTTGGCGGAGAAGTTTCCGGAATCGCGCGCGGTGTTTGACGAGGCGGACGCGGCACTGGGCTTTTCCATTTCCAAGATGTGTTTTGAGGGCTCTGAAGAACAGCTCAAGCTGACGGAAAACACGCAACCGGCAATTTTGACCGTTTCGGTTGCCGCTTACCGTGCGATCGAGAAGCGTGGGATCGTGCCGGATTTCGCGGCCGGGCACAGCTCGGGGGAATACTCGGCGTTGGTGGCGGCGGGGACCTTGGAATTTGCGGCAGCGGTGAAGCTCGTGCGGGCGCGGGGGTGCTACATGCAAGAAGCTGTGCCCGCGGGAGAAGGCGCAATGGCCGCGATAATGGGATTATCGCCGTCGGACGTAGCGGAAATTTGCAGGAAAGCGGCCGAGAACGAAGTGGTATCGCCGGCGAACGTGAATTCGTCCGAGCAAATCGCGATCTCTGGTACGGCGGCGGCCGTGAAGCGCGCGGTGGAAATCGCGTCGCAAGCGGGCGCGAAACGCGCGGTCATGTTGCCTGTCTCTGCTCCGTTTCATTGCGCCCTGATGCAGCCGGCGCAGCAACGGCTGGAGCCGGACCTGCGCGCGGCGGCGTTTAGCGCCCTGCGATTCCCGGTCGTCACCAACGTGGATGCGGAGGCGATCACCACCGGCGAAGAAGCGCGCGACGCGCTAATCCGCCAAGTGACTTCACCAGTGCGATGGGTGGAATCGGTGCGCGAGATGATCGACGCCGGTGTAAACATTTTCGTGGAAGTAGGGCCCGGGAGGGTGCTTACGGGCTTGCTTCGGCAGATCGACCGTTCGGTGCGATGCTTTCAGGCGGAAGATTCCGCGAGCGTGCAGGCGCTAATGGTCAAGATGGGCGCTGCGCGCGCGGAGACGACCGAAGCGTGAGGCGCGGCGGAGCGCAGGGAGAGACTCGCCGAACCGGAGTGCGATTCCGCCTTGCGCATCTGTATTTCCTGCGATAGTTTCAACTGCCATGTTTTCACTCAAGGATAAAGTTGCTGTGGTCACCGGTGCGTCGCAAGGCATCGGACGCGCCACTTCAATGGCGCTGGCGACGGCGGGGGCGCGGGTCGCCGTTACCGCGCGCGCGGTGGACAAGCTGGCGGTGCTGGCAACGGAGATCAAGCAGGCAGGCGGCGACGCGCTGGCAGTGCCAATCGATGTGTCGAATGCGGATAGCGTGAAGAACGCCTTCCAGCACATTCTGGAAAATTTCGGGCGCATCGACATCCTGGTGAACAACGCCGCGATTACCAAAGACATGCTGGAAGTGAGGATGAAACTGGAAGATTGGGACGCGGTGTTGCGCACCAATTTAACGGGTGCTCATCTATGCATTCAGCAGGCGCTTATGGGGATGATCCGGCAACGATCCGGGCGGATCGTCAATATCAGCTCGGTGGTAGCGGAGATGGGAAACGCCGGGCAGGCGAATTATGTGGCCTCGAAAGCTGGGTTGATTGGATTGACGCGCGCGGTGGCGGTCGAAGTGGCGTCGCGCGGAATTACGGTGAATGCCGTAGCGCCGGGATTCATCGAGACGCCAATGACCGACCCGCTGCCGCAGGAACTCAAAGATAAAATGAAGGCGCTGATACCGCTGGGGCGATTCGGCTCCGATAGGGAAATCGCCGCGGCAATCGTGTTCCTGGCGAGCGACGAAGCGGGATTCATTACCGGGCACGTTCTGGATGTGAACGGCGGGATGCGGATGGGTTAAGTCGCGCGCGACGCATGCAGTTCGCCACCATGGGCGAACGCGTGGCCTGAGCACGAAAAATAACGCAAAAAACGAGCCGCGGACCAGTGGCAAAGGTTGACCGCCGTGCACGCGGCGCATAGAATGGGCAGGGTTAATCAGGGCGCAGCCCCCGCCCGGAGTTCAGCTTGGGGTTTCAGGCAACGATACCGGAGGAACATTTAGAATGGCCAGCGTTGAAGAACGCGTGAAGCAGATTATTGTCGAGCAGCTCGGAGTGGATGCAGGTGAAGTGACTCCCAGCGCCTCGTTCGTGGACGACCTTGGGGCCGACTCGCTCGACACGGTCGAGCTGGTCATGGCCTTCGAGGAAGCGTTCGGCATTGAGATTCCGGACGAGGATGCTGAGAAGATCGCTACGGTGAAAGACGCGATCGAGTACATCGATAAGCACGCCAAGGCGAGCAAATAGTCCACTGCGCCCGCCAGTCCGGCGGGCGGGTCTGCCCGCTGCGGTGGGTGGCCCATCCCGAAACAGGAGAAGCATTCTTTGAGCCGCCGAGTGGTCGTCACAGGCGTTGGACTGGTCTGCGGATGCGGCATCGGAACCGAGGAAGTGTGGGCCAGTTTGCTGGCGGGCAAGAGCGGCATCGGGCCGGTAACCCACTTTGACGCGACGGGATTCGACTGCCGCATTGCCGGCGAAGTAAAGGGCTTCGACCCGTTAAATTGGGTCGACAAAAAAGAGTTGAAGAAGATGGGCCGCTTCATTCAGCTGGCCCTCGCGGCCACGGACTTTGCTATCCGCATGTCCGGGCTGAAAATCGGTCCGGATTGCGCCGACGCGACGGGCGTCTTCATCGGCTCGGGCATCGGCGGATTCGACGTGATCGAGCGCGAGCATTCGAAGTATCTGCACGGAGGCCCGGGCAAGATCTCTCCTTTTTTCATTCCAGCAGCGATCGTGAATCTCGCTTCCGGCAATGTATCCATTCGCTACGGCGCAAAGGGCCCTAATTCCGCGACGGCGACGGCGTGTTCGGCCTCGGCTCACGCCGTAGGTGACGCGTTCAAGATCATTCAGCGCTGTGGCGCCGAGGTGATGATCGCGGGCGGATCGGAGGCGGCGGTGACGCCGATGGGCATCGGCGGATTCGCCGCGATGCGTGCGCTTTCCACGCGCAACGACGAGCCGCAGCGCGCGTGCCGTCCGTTTGACGCCGACCGCGATGGGTTTATTGTGGGCGAGGGATCCGGCATGCTGATTCTGGAATCGCTTGAGTTTGCGCAGCGGCGCGGCGCGAACATTCTTGCGGAGATTGTCGGGTATGGAATGTCCGGTGACGCGCACCACATTACGCAGCCCGCCGAACACGGCGACGGAGGCTATCGCGTGTCTCTGGCAGCCTTGAAGGATGCGAAGATCTCACCCGAGGATATCGGGTACGTCAACGCTCACGGAACATCGACGCCCATTGGCGACGCGATCGAGACGGAAGCTCTGAAACGCGTGTTTGGCGAGCGCGCGAAAAAAGTGCCCATCAGCTCGACGAAGTCGATGACCGGTCACTTGCTGGGCGGCGCGGGTGGGCTGGAAGCCGGTATCAGCGTGCTCGCACTGCGCGACAAGATTTTGCCGCCCACCATCAATCAGGAGCGCTCTGATCCCGCATGCGATCTGGATTACATTCCGAACAAGTCGCGCAAAGCCGAAGTGCGTTACGCGCTCTCGAATTCGTTCGGGTTCGGCGGGACGAACGCGTCACTGGTCTTCAAGCGTTGGGAAGAGTGATGCGCATGTTTCGTTCTGCTCGGCCGATGAATCAATGCGGCCGAAAGCATTTGCCGGCGACGAACGTCGTCTGTTCGTTTGTGTAGCGCCGCCCTTCAGGCGGCAGTTCTAAGCTGCGCTCGGAGGTTGACGTGAAAATCGGCGTGTGCGTGAAGCAAGTTCCCGCCAAAGACGCGCCACTCACCATCGCCGAATCGGGCGCGTGGATTCGCGAATCGGATATCAGCTTCGAAACCAACGAACCGGACGCGTACGCCCTCGAAGAGGCGCTGCGGCTGAAAGAAAAGCATGTCGGCGAGGTGGTCGCCATTTCCATGGGCCCGGAGCGCGCGAAGCAGACCATCAAAGAAGCGCTGGCGAAAGGCGCGGATCGCGGCATCCACGTCGCCGACGCGGAATTCTTCAAGCTCGATCCGCTGGCGTCGGCACGATCGTTGGCAGCGGCGATGAAGGGCGAAAACTTCGACCTAATCCTCACCGGATTGCAGAGCGACGACCAGGGGTTCGGGCAGACGGGAGTACTGCTGGCGGAATTGCTGGGTCGTCCGCACGCGACCATTATCATGGCGATTGAGGTTCTGGACGGCCGCATGAAGCTGAAGCGCGAGCTGGAAGCGGGATGGTTCGAGTGGGTGGAAGTGCCGCTGCCAGCGGTGCTGACGATTCAGTCGGGCATCAACAAGCCGCGTTACGCCACGCTGAAGGCCATCATGGCGGCGAAGAAGAAAGAGATCGCCACGGTGGAGCGCGCTTCGCTGGGCGTCCCGGATGCGCCGACGGAAAAAATCGAGCGCATTTACGTCCCGCAGAAAACGAAGAAGACCGAATTCATCACTGGATCGCCAAAAGAGGCTGCAGCGAAGCTCCTGGAAAAACTGCGGCACGAGGCGCGTGTACTCTGACGGCCCGGTGAGGGCGTCATCCGGAGGAGCCCGCCGCGGCGGGCGACCGAAGGATGTCATTGACGATTGGCGACCATGAAAATCCTACTGATCACCGAGCAGCACGACGCGCGATGGAATCGAGTTAGCTTTGAGACGCTTGCCGCCGCCCAGCAAATCGCGCAACACACGGGTGGCTCGATTTCGGGCGTGGTGATTGGCAAGGGTATGGCCGCGCTAGCGGATGAGCTAGCCGGATATCAGCTAGACGAAGTGCTGCTCGTCGAGCACGATCTGCTCGAAAAATACACGCCGGACGGTTTTTCGCTGGCGCTGCGGCAGGTGATCGAAAGCGCGAAGCCCGATCTGGTGCTGCTGCCGCACACCTACCAGGTGCGGGATTTTGTGCCCAAGCTGGCTGCATCGATGGGAAAAGGGCTGATCGGCGATTGCATTGGCTACCGATACGAGAATGGAAAGCTGATCTTCGTGCGGCAGATGTTTCAGGGGCGCACCGTGGCGGACGTGGTGTTTACCGGCGCGGCGCCGTGGATCGCCACGTTTCAGGCCGGCGCATTTCGCGCCGATCTGGCGGCTAAGAATGCCAGCGCCAAAGCACCGATCGAGCCGATGAGCGTGGAGCTGAAGCCTGAGCAGATCCGGACCAAGGCGCTCGAGCGATTTCGTGAGGCCAAGCAAGCCGTCGATCTGACGCAAGCGCCGATCTTGGTTTCGGTCGGACGCGGAATCAAAGCTCCAGAAAATATCCCGATGGCGGAGAAACTCGCGAAGCTGCTCGGCGGAGAGATCTGCGCTTCGCGGCCAATCTGCGATGAAGGCTGGCTCCCAATGGATCGTCAGATTGGCAGCTCGGGGCAGACCGTCGCGCCCAAGCTCTATCTGGCGCTGGGAATCAGCGGCGCGATTCAGCACGTCGTGGGGATGAAAGGCGCGCGGACCATCGCCGCCATCAACAAGGACTACAACGCGCCAATCTTCGAAGTAGCAGATTACGGCATCGTCGGCGACCTCTTTGAAATTGTGCCCGCACTCATCGAAGCTTTAGAGCAAACGAAGTAATTCAGAGATCACCCCAGTCGCACACCGCTGACGCCATCCGCGCCGGCTTCGCTTGAATTGCGCAGCAGTTACCCCGCGAAGCGCTGAATTGTCCCCCTGCGTGCGTCCAGGCTTACAATAGAGCATTCATGAGCGCATTGAACAATCCAGCGATCACCGTAGCGGCTCGCCGCAGCGTGGACTTGCGCTTCGTGGAGCTGATGGACAAGGTGCATCGCAGCCGGCCTGGCGATGACCTCGACCTCCTGCGCCGGGCCTACGACTTCGCCGCCGAGCAGCACAAATCGCAACTGCGGCTCTCCGGCGAGCCCTACCTTTCGCATCCCGTGGAAGTGGCGCACCTGCTGGCGGACATGAAGCTGGACGCCACCTCGATTTGCGCAGCGCTGCTGCACGACGTGGTGGAAGACACGAAAATTCCGCTGGGGAAAATGTCGGAGATGTTTGGGCCCGACATTGCGCGGCTGGTCGAAGGCGTGACGAAAATCAGCCGGCTGGATTTGCTGGCGCCCGAGGACCGGCAAGCCGAAAACGTCCGCAAGATGCTGCTGGCGATGGTCAACGACGTGCGCGTGGTGATGGTGAAGCTAGCGGACCGGCTGCACAACATGCGCACGCTGGAGTATTTGGATCGCGAAAAGCAACAGCGCATCGCCCGCGAAACGCTGGATATTTACGCGCCGGTAGCCAACCGGCTCGGCATGGGCTTGATTCGTGGCGAGCTGGAAGACCTGTCGTTCCGGTATCTGGAAACGGAATCGTTTCTCGAGCTGCAGAAAAAAGTAGCATCGAAGCAGAAGGTGTTCGACAAGTTTTTGCAGGAAGTGCAGAACGCCATCCGCGAAAAGATGGTCGAAAGCGGCATTCCCGCGGAAGTGCAGGCGCGCGTCAAGCGTCTCTATTCGCTGCACCTGAAAATTCAGAAGCAGCAGCGCATCCTGGACCAGGTTTACGACCTGCTGGCGGTTCGCGTGGTCACCGATACGGTGAAAAATTGCTATGCGGCGCTGGGCGTGATTCACCAGATCTGGCGCCCAGTGCCGGGGCGCTTCAAGGACTACATCGCCATGCCGCGGCCCAACTTGTACCAATCGCTGCACACCACGGTGATCCATTCCGGGCAGCCATTCGAGGTGCAGATACGCACGCAGGAAATGCACCGGATCGCCGAGCAAGGCGTGGCGGCGCACTGGAAGTATAAGGATGGCCACGGCGCATCTTCGGCGGACGATCAGCGCATCGTGTGGATGCGTCAACTGATCGAGTGGGTGCAGGAGATGCAGGAGCCCAGCGAATTTCTGTCGACGCTGCGCGTCGATCTGTATCCCGAGGAGGTTTATACGTTCACGCCGAAAGGCCGCGTAGTGGTGCTGCCGCGCGGTTCGACGCCAATCGATTTCGCCTACGCGGTGCATACCGAAGTGGGCCACCAGTGCGCGGGCGCGAAGGTAAATGGCGAGATGGTGCCGCTGCGGCACGTGCTGGCAAATGGCGACGTGGTGGAAGTGGTCACCCAGAAGGGGCACGCGCCCTCGCGCGATTGGCTGGCGTTAGTACACACATCCAGGGCGCGCACGAAGATCCGCCAATGGATTCATCTGCACGAGCGCGACGAAGCCACGGACGTGGGGCGCCGCCTGCTGGAGAAGGAAGCTCGGCATGCGGGCGTCAATTTAAAGCGAATCTCCAGCGAAGATTGGCACCGGGTGGCCACCGGATATGGATGCTCGCGCGTGGACGATCTTTACGCGGAGCTAGGATACGGCAAATGGTCGGCCCGCCAGGTCTTGGCGAAAGCCACGGGTGAACCGATTGGAGAATCGGCGGAGCCGCCGAAGCTAGCCTCCACTGTGAAGCATTTGCTGGGCATGGACGAGGCCACCATCGTTGTGCGCGGTCACGACGACCTGATGGTCTATCGCTCGAAATGTTGCAACCCTATTCCCGGCGACGACATTATTGGGTACGTGACGCGCGGGCGCGGCATCGCCGTCCACAGCAAGATTTGCCCCAACGTTCAAAACCTGCTGTACGAACCGGAGCGGCGCATTTCGGTGGAGTGGGCAGGAAGCACGCACTCGACTTTTCCGGTGCGCATGCGAATCTTTACCGAGGACCGCCCGGGAATGCTGGCAGCCATCACCAACGTGATCAGCGACGCCGGAGCCAACATCCGCACGTTTGAAAGCGGCGGCGTGGATATTCGCGCGCGCATCGACGTCGGAATCGACGTTCGCGACCGCAAGCAGCTCGAACACATTCTCGCCGGAATCAAACGCATTCCTGGCGTGTTCGATATCGAGCGCGTTTACAACGTATAACTTTTCGCGCACTTCCTCGGCAAATTTGCCAAATCGCCTCTTTTCGCCCAAGCGCGAAGCGTAAAATCGACGCATGGGGAGCATCCTGGCGCGAGGTACAGCGCATGGCGCAAGGAATATTCGGCGCGGCGCTTGCTTCGTTGCGTTGGCGGCCGCGCTGGCAATTTCCTGCACCGGCTGTAGCCGGCTGAAGCCCGTTGACACTTCTCCGCTCCAAACCAGCGGCATGGGCTACAACGCGATCGAACAACTGAATAGCCTGAAAATCAGCACGGCGGAAGTAAGCGAGATGGCCGAGGCCCGCCAGGGCGGCTTTTCTGACGGCGATTGTGTGGAGATTCTCAAAATTTATCGCAGCCAAAATCATCCGTTTGATGCGGGAGATGCGGTCGCAGGCCTTCTCCAAGTGGGCATGACGGATGGCAATATCCTCGACCTCGCCAAGATAAACGAACTTGGTCTGGGCTGGGGCGAATTGCAGGCAATGAAACTTGCGGGGATGTCCAATGCAATCGTGATGGAGGAGGCGCGCCAACGGGCGAATCATACGCCTGTGTTTTCCGGCGTGTCGCTGGCGCGGCTGAAGGATGCCGGAATGCACAACTCAACGCTGCTTAAATTGGTGCAGTTGGGAGTACCCGATTCGCAGGCTCGCGCGATCGTGGCCTATCGTCGCCGAGGCGTTAGCGAGGCGGAGATCGTCAGGCATTTCGGAGGGAAGTGACCCTGGCCTGGACAATTGCCACGGCGTTTGCGCTCGATCGCCTTCCGCACGTCCACACTTGCACCAAATTCCCTCTATGCGGATTTTGAGCTTTCGCGGAATCGCGCCTCCCCGCTAAAATCTTGCCATCTTGAAACGCAACCTTTCACCGCTGCTGGCTGGCATCGCCGCCGTAATTTCCTTGGTATGCGCGGCTGCCTGTTCCGTTCCACTAGCGCCTGGATATCGGATCGCTCGCGAGACGCGCACGATTCGATTCGTCCCCGCTCAAACGCCAGAGTTGGCGATCCGAGTTGACTTCACGCTCGTAAATACGGGCACCGGTGAACTGAACTACATCGATGTCCGCCTTCCCTCTCGGAAAAACTCCGGCAGAAGCGGTTTACGGGTGGAAGTCGACGGTCGCGAAGCAGCGCCCATGCCTCTGCCATCACCCGAGCACCAGTCGCAGCCAGGAGTGGTTCGCGTCGCCTTAGAAAAACCGTGGACGCGGAAAGAGAATCGCGATCTGAGCTTTGAATACTCGTTGCGTGCGCCGCCGGATTCGCAAGCGTACGTGACCATCGAGCCGGACAGCTTTCACCTGGGCGTGCGCGGCTGGGCGCCGCAGCTCCAGCCTCCGAAATACATACTTTCGACCTATCCCTCGCGGCCGCCGAAGGTCTCCTACACCGTTCGCGCGCCCGCGGATTTCGCGATTTGGGCAGGCGGCGCGCGGAAGGGGCGGAAGAAGGATGGCGACGACATCGAGTATCGCTACGAAGTGCGAGGCTCGGCTCTGGGGGCATTTACTGTGGCCGGGCAGTACGCGAAATGGCCTGCGAAGGACGAGCGAGATTCGGTGGCGTTTTGGACGGCTCGGCCGCTGACAGGGAATACGGCGCAGTCATCGCGGCAGATCGAGGCGATTTGGAAAACGTTGACGACGGATTTCGGCGCGTTCGACAAAAACATTCGCGCTCCGCGCATCATCGAATCGGCCGGCGTTCGCTACAACGTTCAGGGAGAGGAAGGGCCCGCGGCGGTAGCCGTACCGGGCGGAGCCCTGCTGAATCCAGCGGCGTTCGCCCTGGGAATCGAAAGCGACCGGTTTCTGCGAATTGCCAGTGAGGCACTGGCGCGCAACTGGTTCGACGAAGAAGTGCTGCCGAGCGCGGACTCCACGATAGGCATCGGCGATGGATTGCCGGAGTATGCGGAGATCGTAACGGACGAGGCCCACAACGGGCCATCGGCGCGACGCCAGCGCATCTACGAATATCTGAGGAGGTACGACGCGGCCGTGAAATACGCCGATGAAATACCTATCGCCGCAACGACCGTCGAGAGCTCGCTTCCGCAAAGGCGAATCGCTCTGGCCAAGGCGCCACTCTTCTACATCGCATTGGAAGACGCGTGCGGCGAAGCACCCGTGCGCGCGGGCCTGGCGCACCTGGTATCGACCATGCGCGGGCAGGAAGTCGATTACAACCTTCTGCGCTCCGCGCTTGAGGAGTCCACCGGGCGTGACCTTGGGAAACTCTTCCGCGAATGGCTGAACCAGAAAGGAATTCCGAAGAATTTTCGGGCACGCTATCCGTACGGTGAGGGCTCGGAGCGAACGGAAGATTGATTTTTGCAATGCGCACAGCGGAAGCGCGTTCTTTGCGGCCGATCCTGTGCCATAGCGTTAAAAGCGGATGGGAGAAATCATGAAGGAAATTATCTCAACGGAAAAAGGTCCGAAAGCGATTGGTCCGTATTCGCAGGCGGTCAAGGCCGGCGGATTTATTTTCACCGCCGGGCAAGTGGCTTTCGATCCCGCCACCAATCAACTGGTCGAAGGCGGCGTGGCGCAGCAAACGGCGCGCGTGCTGAATAATCTGAAAGCGATCGTGGAGGCTGCGGGCTCGTCTCTCGATCGCGCGGTGAAGGCAACCGTGTATTTGAAAGACATGAACGAATTCGCGGCGATGAACGAGGTTTACGGGAAATATTTCCCGGCGAATGCCCCGGCTCGCTCCACGGTGGAAGCAGCGCGGCTGCCGCGAGACGTCCGCGTGGAAATTGATTTGATCGTGCTCGCGTGATCGCGAAAAACAGCCTCCGCTCGTAACTCGCGGCGGCGCTACTTCGCGTGGAACACTTCTTTGCCGCGCAGACCGTCGTGCGAGTGATGCAGGGGCAGCGTGCCGGCGGGAGGGCGGCGAAGCTCGTCCGGCACAAATTCGCCCATGGGTCCTTTGGCGGGTGTGACGCCGCCATCGGCTAGCAGCAGCGCGCCGGTGATGTAACTCGCTTCGTCCGAAGCGAGAAACGCAAATATATTAGCCATTTCTTCCGGAGTCCCGCGGCGGCCCAGCGGGACCATGCCGTCGATCGTGTTTTGAATTTCGGCGTTCAGCGGACCGCCAGGTCCTCGCGTCCAAGCGGTATCGATGGCGCCGGGGCACACACAGTTGGCGCGCACGCCGTACTTGGCTTGTTCGAGCGCCACCCCCTTCGCAAAAGCGTGGAGAAAACCCTTGCTCGCGCCGTAGGGGGTAAAGCTCGCGGAGCCATTGATGCCGGCCTCCGAACCCGTGAACACAATATTTCCGCGCGTCTTATGCAGGTGCGGTAGTGCGAATTTCGTCATAAGGAATGCTGTGCGGATATTGGCGCGAATGGTGCGATCGAAATCTTCGATGCGATAGGCGTCCGTCTCGGCGTTGGCAATAAAGATTCCGGCGTTGTTGACGAGCACGTCGATCCGCCCGAAGCGGCGCACCGCGGCTTCCACGCATTGCCGCGCTTCCGCTTCTTCGGACAAATCGCCGAGAAACGTTTCCGCCTGGCCGCCTCCCGCTGCGATGGCCGCCGCTACGTCCTTCACTGGATCGCTGGGCAGTCCAGCCAACAGCACGCTCGCGCCCTCGCGCGAAAATTTATGGGCGATGGCCTCGCCGATTCCCGTCCCCGCCCCCGTGATCAGCGCTACTTTGTCTTTCAGCCGCATCTGCGCCTCCTGGTCCTAAGGCGCCGATTGTCCCGCATCCCCACCGCCCCGCACAAGGCAACTGCCACGTCCGCGTGATTCGGCCGACAAACGCTCTCGCTTCGTGCTAGCCTGATTCTGGTGCATCTTGGCAGTTGCTGCTGAAACTGGCAGAGCGGCTCGCGAGTGGTTACAATGGATAGGAATCGGTCTTCCGAATAAATTCGCCAAGCTGCGTCCGGGAATCTGAGGGAAAGGGTCTTTCAACTTACCTGGTATGGATGCTGAAAAACTTGTAGACGGCTTCGTATCTTTCTTTATCGGCACGAAGCACGAGCGCGATATCAAGCGCATTCAGCCGACGGTGGAAGCCATCAACGCGCTGGAACCCGAAATGAAGCAACTTTCGGACGAGGATATTCGCGCCCGCACCGCCGAGCTGAGATCCGAAGTGCAGTCGCGACTTGAAGGCCTGGAACGTGACGATCCGGCCTATAGGGATAAATTGCGCGCCGCTCTCGAACCGGCTGTCGTTCCGGCGTTCGCGCTGGTACGCGAGGCGGGCCGCCGCACCCTCGGCATGCGCCATTTCGACGTCCAACTGATCGGCGGCATGAGCCTCCACCAGGGCAGAATCGCCGAAATGAAAACTGGCGAAGGCAAAACACTCGTCGCAACTTTGCCCGCCTTCTTGAACGCCCTCGCCGGCCTGGGCGTCCATATCGTCACCGTCAACGATTACCTTGCTCGCCGCGACGCCGAATGGATGTCGCCGATCTACAAAATGCTCGGCCTTACGGTCGGTGTGATCGTCCACGATCTTGACGATGTTCAGCGCCGCGCCGCGTACGCCGCGGATATTACCTACGGCACCAACAACGAGTTCGGTTTTGATTATCTCCGCGACAACATGAAGTACGACCTGAACGATTGCGTTCAGCGCGGCCACCAGTTCTCGATCGTTGACGAAGTGGATTCCATCCTGATCGACGAGGCGCGCACGCCGCTCATCATTTCCGGCCCCGCGGAGGAATCCACCGACAAGTACTACCGTATCGACAAAATTATTCCCAAGCTCATCCGCGAAATCGATTACACCATTGACGAAAAGATGCGCACCGCCACGCTCACCGAAGAAGGCGTGGCCAAATGCGAGCGCCTGCTGAATCTGGGCAATCTCTACGACCCCGGCAATCTTGAGACAATTCACCATGTTTATCAGGGCCTGCGCGCGCATTCGCTCTTCCAGCGCGATGTCGATTACGTGGTGAAGGACGGCGAAGTGGTCATCGTCGACGAATTTACGGGCCGCCAGATGCCCGGCCGCCGCTGGTCCGATGGCTTGCACCAGGCCGTCGAAGCCAAGGAAAGCGTGAAAATTGAGCGCGAAAATCAGACGCTAGCTACGATCACTTTCCAGAATTATTTCCGCATGTACAAAAAGCTCTCCGGCATGACCGGAACGGCCGAAACCGAAGCGCCCGAATTCCACAAAATCTACGGCCTCGATGTTGTCGTGATCCCCACCAATAAACCGCTCATCCGCATCGAGCATCCGGATGTCGTCTATCGCACTGAGGCCGAAAAATTCGAAGCGGCCGTAAACGGGATTATTCAGGAAGACGGCACGCGCGCCGCCGGTATCCGGCAGTATTTCGAAAGCGGCCAGCCAGTTTTGGTCGGCAGCATCTCCATCGAGAAGTCCGAAAAAATCGCCGAGCACCTGAAACAAGCAGGCATTCCCTTTCAAGTGCTCAATGCCAAGCAGCACGAGCGCGAAGCCAAGATCATCGCGCAAGCAGGACGCAAGGGGGCCGTCACCGTTTCGACTAACATGGCCGGCCGCGGCACCGACATTCTGCTCGGCGGGAATCCCGAAGCCATGACGCGCGAGTACTGCCTGAAAAACAAGCTCGCCATGCCATACGCTCCTGCCGCCGCCGTCATCGGCGGCCCGGAATCATCGGAGACGCCGCAGCAAGCCGATGGGCCCGCGCCCGATCCGTCGCAACCCGCCACCGCAGTACAGCCGGATGGACATTCTGCCGCGCAAGCGGACGGCCAAAATCTCGAGAAAGGTTCCAACGGCGCCTCCTCTCCGGCCATGGTGCTCTTTCAACAGGAAGGCAAAATCTTTCAGGTGCCCGTCGACCAATGGAAGCCGATCTTCGATCAGTTTTCCGCGCAATGCCGCGCCGAGCACGATGAAGTCGTAGCCATGGGCGGCCTGCACATCCTCGGCACCGAACGCCACGAATCGCGCCGCATCGATAATCAACTCCGTGGGCGCGCCGGTCGCCAGGGCGATCCCGGCGCCTCGCGTTTTTTCCTTTCGCTCGAAGACGATCTGCTGCGCATCTTCGGCGGCGAGCGCGTGAAGTCGCTCATGTATCACCTGGGCATGAAGGAAGGCATTCCCATCGAGTCGCGCCTGATCAGCAAGCGCATTGAATCGGCGCAGGAAACGGTGGAAGCGCAAAACTTCGAGGCCCGCAAGCACCTGCTCGAATACGACGACGTGATGAACAAGCAGCGCGAAACCGTGTACTCGCTGCGCCGCTCCTTCCTCGAAGGCCGCGACCAGAAAGAATTCGTCCTTGAACGCGCCGAGGCGATCTCCAATTCTCTTGTCGAGACCTACTGTCCGCGCGAACAGCACCCCGATCAATGGAACATCGCGCAGTTCGGCAACGAAGTCCTCAATCAGTTTGGCTTGGACTTGAAAAACGCCGGTTTCGAGGTGCTCGATCTGAATCACGACCAGCTTCTCGACACCATGCTGGAGAAAATTCTTCAGAGGTACGAGGAGAAGGAAAAGCTCTTCGGCGCCGAAACTCTCCGCTGGCTTGAACGCCACATCCTTCTCGACATCGTTGACGCGCAGTGGAAGGACCACCTGCTCACTCTCGACCACCTGAAGGAGGGAATCGGCCTGCGCGGCTACGGCCAGAAAGATCCGCTCGTCGAATTTAAGAAAGAAGCATTCATTCTTTTTGAAGACATGATGGACCGCATCGATGCGGAGGCGGCCCGCTTCCTCTTCCTCATGCAGCCTGCGCGCCCGCAGGATGAAGCCAAGCAGATCGAGGCGCGCCAGCGGCGCCAGCAGCAGAATCTGCAGTTTCAAGCCGGTCCGGCGCAACAGGAGGAAGCCCCCAAACCGGTCCGCGCAGGCGCCAAGGTTGGCCGCAACGATCCATGTCCCTGCGGCTCTGGCAAAAAATACAAGAAGTGTCACGGTGCCGCCGCGTAGCGTGCCTCGCTAACCGCGGCTCATTCAGTGCGCGGCAACTTTCAGTGTGACATCGCCTTTAACTAACTTAGCAGTTAATTGTGCCATTCCTGCGCTTCCGTGATATTCTCTCCGCGAGTTTTGAGGACTCTGTCTCGATCCAGGGAGCCTGTCATGGTTGCTCTTGCCGCCGGTTCTTGCCGCAAGACGCAGTGCGCGAACTCGATTCCCTCTGCGCTGGCCGCCGAGCGTCTCTGCCTGAATCATTTCCTTGATGAAGCGTTTCTGCGCGCCGATCGTACCCTGGAGCTCTGCCGCGAAGGCAGCGCCATCAATGCCTCGGAGCTGGAATGGTTGCTCGCGGACGCTCTCGCGATAGTCAATAATCTGGACGATGAGCCGCCCGAGTCCGACTCAGGGTTGCGCGACCGAATGCTCGAGCTGCTGTTGATCCTCGCGAATCTGCACGAGTACGTCGCGCATCATTCCATTCGCTTCGACCTGCCGGCCTGACTCAACTTCATCCTATCATTCAGCCTTATTGCTCCGCCCCTTGCAACCTCGTCGATGACCCCAATTCGCATTCGTAAGCGTTAATACACTGAACGATTAAGCATATTGCTTTTCGCTTTCCTCCGATTCAATCTAAAGGTGCAACCCAACGCAAGGTGGCCGACACTTCAAAATTCGATCCGTTCAAGCCGGCACAGCCGTCTATTCCAGGCGTTCCCGCTGCTGCATCGGTCCAACCCCAGCCGGAACCCGAGCCTAAATCCGCTGAATTTCCGCAATCATCCGCGGTATCGAGATCGATTCCTTCCGGTGTATGGGTCGCCGTTGGATTGATGATCGTTCTCGGATTGGGCGGCGCGTGGATCTATTGGAGCTCAGCCTCAACTTCAAATGCTCAGCCGGTCCCATCCGCTAACTCCGCCGCCGTTTCCGTGCCTGCTGATGCCGCAGACCACGCGGAAAATTTGCCCGTCGGTCCTGGGATCATCGCCTCCACGAAAGATCTGGCCAAGCCGTGGGCGTCCAAGCGCTTTCTCTTCCGCAGCGACCTCTCCTCGGAAGAAGTGCCGGCTCTGGTCGTGCGCTTGCCCAACGGTCAATACTGGGGCCTGTCCATGGTCGAGCCGTTCGGCAGCTGCAAACTTGAATACGTTACCGATCTGAGCGTGCTACGAACCGAATATGATTTCCGCGCCAATCATCCCATGGTCGGAGATCCGTGCACCCACACCGTGTACGATCTGCTGCAATATGACGGCGGCGCCCCCGATGGCGGCCTGGTCCGCGGCGCGATCGTTCATGGAGCCGGAGTTCGCCCGCCCTTGGCCATCGAAATAGATGTCCAAGGCAATCAGTTGCGCGCCGTACGCATGGAATGACGTTCTGAGCTCTGCGTTTTCTCGCCTGTTTCGCAAATCGCCGCATTGCCAGCCTCTGAATTCGGTTGATCGCGCAAACAAAAAGCCACTGCCTAGCACTGGCCTCGCGAGTCAGCGGCAAACGAATCCGCAAAGCTCCTGACGATTTATAATCCTCAGACAGCGTCAACCCATTTGCTTGCATCGTAGTACACTGGAATTTACGATTCGCCCGATCTAATTTTGCGGCGGATCCTGCGTAGATCATCAAGGAGAAGTCTTCGATGCGCCAGAAATCGATCCTTCCGCTCATCGCATTGGCCATCGCCTTCGCGGCGGGGTGCGCTCACAAGGCGAATGATGCAGCGCTCGTTACCAGCATTAAGGCGCAGATGTTTTCCGACCCCAAGCTCAAGGACGCCGATCTGCAAGTCACATCGAGCAATGGCGAAGTGACGCTGAGCGGCTCCGTGCCCAACGATGCCGCTCATCTCGACGCTTACAAAATCGCGTCGCAGACCGCCGGCGTTGTGCGCGTGAACGACAAAATTTCCATCAACGAAGCCATCGCCACGCCGCCGGCTGCTCCGTCGCAAGCGCCGCCTCCGCCGCCCAAGCCATTGCCGGTTGCTGAGCCGCACGCCGCCCATAAACGTGAAAAGAAGCGTCACGAGCGCGCCAAGCAAACTCCTCCGCCCGATGAAGACACCGAAGCCGCGATGAACACCGCCCCGCCCGTTCCATCGGATCAGAATCAACCGGACGACGCCTCAACAGCACATCCTTCTCCTGCTCCCGCGCCTGCCCCGGCATCTCAGTCCGCTCCCGCTCCGCCTCCGCCGCAACCGGTGCAGCTGCAAATCCCCGCCGGAAGAACGATCACCATTCGCATGATCGACTCCATCGATTCCTCGGTCAATCAGCCTGGCGAGATTTTCCACGCTTCTCTCGATCAGCCGCTCGTCGTCGGTGACCGGGTTGCCGTTCCTAAGGGCGCCGACGTGTACGTGCGCCTGACCAGCGTCAGCTCCGCCGGTCGCGTGACCGGCACCAGCGAACTTCGCCTCGAACTCGTCAAACTCGAGTTTCAGGGCCAGTCGTATCCGCTGGTAAGCAGCACCTACAGTCTGAATGGCGCGTCGCGCGGCAAAGACACCGCGAAAAAGGTCGGCGTCGGAGCAGTGCTCGGCACGCTCATCGGCGCAATCGCGGGCGGTGGCAAAGGCGCTGCAATCGGCGCCGGCGTTGGTGCTGCGGGCGGCGGCGTCTACCAAGGATCCACGCACGGTCAGCAAGTGCGCATCCCCTCGGAAACCAAGCTCGATTTTCAGCTTGAGCAGCCCATCTCCGTCACCGTCATGCCCCCGATGGACTCGCAGTAACCGCGCTCTGCTAGCCTGAGGCGGAAAGCCGCCATTTAGCAGGTAAATTATGGATTGGATGCTGTCCCTCGCCGATGCTACGCTTGCGCGATCCTTTTGCCCATTGAGGCCCCTCGATGAAGCTGTTGGGATTTCTACTCTTGCTGGCTGGTTGGCTGCTCGTTCTCACCGCGATCGTGCTGCTACCGTCGCAGGCAGTGCGAGCCGCGTTCGTGCTCGCTGGCATGGCCGTTGAATTTCTCGGATTCGCTCTCGTCATTCGCGCTCACTTGCAGTCGCAGGGTGAACTCCGCTGATGCCTGGCGTGGAGGGCGTTCCGGTTTTTTCCATTGCGGCGTCGGTGCTTTGCCTGTTGTTCATCGGCATGGTGCCGCTTGCGGCTGCGGGACTCGCGTTAATGAACACGGGCCTTGGCCGCTTGCGCAGCGCCGCGCACGCCATGATGTCTTCTCTCTGTGTGTTCTCCGTTGCCGTGCTCGTTTACTTTTTTTGGGGTCAATCATGGCAAGGGTTCTCCGGGGAGCCTGCGCACCTTGTAGTTCTGGATGGCAAAGCTTGGAGCTGGCTCGCTAACGGGTCGATGTTCCTGCGACATCTTCCGCTGTCGGGCTCACCCGCTTCACTCGCGGCTTTGCTTGGCATGGTTACCGTGGGAGTGGTCGCGCTCATCCCGCTCGGCAGCGGTGCGGATCGCTGGAAGCTGTTCGCTGCCTGCATTTCTACGGTGCTCCTCGCTGGACTCGCGTTCCCGATTTTCGCCCACTGGGCTTGGGGCGGAGGTTGGCTCGCTCAACTCGGCGCAAACTACGGCATTGGCCGCGGCTTCATCGACGCTGGCGGATCGGGGGCCATTGCCACGGTCGGCGGATTGTCTGCCCTGGCGGTCGCCTGGATTCTCGGCCCGCGCCAGGGGAAATACGCACTCGACGGCATGCCCGCCGCGATACCCGGTCACAACGCCATCTTCGTGCTGTTCGGTTGCTTTCTCGCACTCCTCGGTTGGTGGGGCCTGAATTCCGCCGGCGCTCTGCTTTACACGGGCGTTCCGCCAGGCCGCGTTGTTCTCGTGGTCATCAATACCACTCTTTCTGCCGCTGCGGCCGCTCTCACAATTGCGATCGTCACGAGCATTCGCTTCGGACGTCCGGACGCGTCACTCGCCGCCAATGGCTGGATGGGTGGCCTGGTGGCCAGCAGCGCCGCGTGTCCTTTCGTAGCCCCGCTCGCCTCCGTAGCTATCGGCATTGTCGCCGGTGTGCTCGTCGCACTGTCAGTCGAATGGATCGAGCTGCGACTTTCGGTCGACGATCCCGGCGGCTCCATCTCGGCCTTTGCGGTCGCTGGCATTTGGGGCCTTCTATCCGTCGCGATTTTCGGCCGCCTTCCTGCTGGCGCATTCGAGCCCGGCGAACTCGTGTCTGCGCATTCCGGCCAATGGCTCGCGCAGTTCATTGGTATCGCTACTCTGATCGGCTTCGTTTTTCCTCTTGCTTACGTAACCAACTGGCTTCTCAACCGCTTTGTTCCCCAGCGAGTGGCTGCCGAAGGCGAGCGCCAAGGACTGGATCTCTATGAACTGGGTGCAGGTGCATATCCCGAAACCGTCGCGCATGGCGACGAGTTTTCGCGTCGCGGTTAGCCGTTCCGTCCGCGTCCGATCGTTGGTGTTGAAACTACCGGTTCTGGTTGCGCTGCTCGGATGCGCCGCAGCCTTCGCCCAATCTCCTCCGGCCGCCGCTCCGAAAGTCACGCCCGAAGCTCCTCCGCCGCAGCTACCGGCAGTTTTCGCGCCGGCCGTACCTCCCGCACCCTGCATCCAGCCCTCTCCGATGGTCAACTGGCAAGATTACAAGGGGCCTTTGGCGGACACCGTCGGATTTTTCGGCCGGAAGCTCGAGGTAAAATCCTCATCTCCGCACGGAGCTATTTACAAGACCGGATCGGTTTTGTGCACACTCACCACCAAAGAAAAAGCCAGACTATTCCTGAACGACTTTACGAATCCGGTCACATTCTTAGGTGCAGCCTTCAACGCCGGAATCGATCAGGCCCAAAACGGAGATCCCCGCTTCGGCCAGGAATTCGGCGGCTATGCCAAGCGATTCGGCGCCATGGTTGCGGATGACGCGAACGGCGCGTTTTTCAAGGATCTGTTCTATCCCACTGTTTTTTCGCAGGATCCCCGCTATTACCGCCTCGGACGGGGCAGCACGGGCCGTCGCATCATTCACGCCCTAAGCCATGCAGTGATCGCGCACAACGACCACGGGGCGCCGGACTTCAACTACACCGAATGGCTCGGCACTGCCACCACCGCTGCGCTCTCCAGCACCTACCATGGCAACCGCTCCCGCGGAATTCTTCCCTACATCGAAGGTGGCGCGATCGGTATTGCCACCGACTCAGGCTTCGATATCCTTCGCGAATTTTGGCCCGATTTCGTTCACAAACTCAAACTCCCCTTCCGTACACCTCGCCAGCCACCGACGTAGACTCGATTCGCACTCTGCCACGATTACCGGCTTAAAGCCGGCCGCCAAATTGACTCTCCACCACCGGGCGGTTAGCATGGTGTTTCCGGTGATCTGCTGCGCTTCGGGCTACAATTGGTGCGCCCTGGCGAATACGGCCGGCGCTCTTGTGTATATGAAAACCGTCTCACACGATCAAAACATCCTCGACCGCATCGTCGAGAAGCGCCGCGAATCCATTTCGCACCGCAAGCGCGTTCTGCCCGAGGTAGCCCTCAAATTTGCCGTTGAAAAAGGCGGCCAGCCGCGCGATTTCCCGGCCGCCCTCACCCGCGATGCCATCAACGTCATCGCTGAGATGAAGAAAGCCTCTCCATCGCGCGGCCTAATTCGCGAACATTACACGCCTGCCGATCTCGCTCCACGTCTGGAACATTGCGGCGCGGCTGCGCTCTCGGTTCTCACCGAAGAGGATTTCTTTCTCGGTTCGCTCGCCGATCTGAAAGCGGCCCGCAAAGTCATTGGAATCCCGGTGCTGCGCAAGGATTTCATCGTCGATCCATGGCAGGTGTGGGAATCGCGCGCAGCTGGAGCGGATGCCTTTCTCCTGATCGTTGCCGTGCTCGACGACGTTTCGCTGCGCGAACTCCTCGCACTCGGCCGCTCTCTCAAAATGGAACCGCTCGTAGAAGTTCACTCGCGCGCCGAACTCGACCGCGCCGTCGCTGCGGGGGCGCGCATCATCGGCGTCAACAATCGCGATCTGCGCGATTTCACCGTCCGTATTGAAACTTCGATAGAACTCATCGATTCGATTCCGGACCATTGCATCGCCGTCAGCGAATCGGGCCTGCGATCTCATGACGATCTGGCGCGCCTCCGGTGCGCTGGATTCGATGCGTTCTTGATCGGCGAGTGCCTAATGGACTCCGCCGATCCTGCTGCGCCTCTGCGCGACTTGCTTGGCGCTGCAAATACGAATGCGCCGGCGAATGGCGCGAGCAACAAACTGGACTGAAGCAGCCGGAGATGCCCCGAGTGCGAATAAAAATTTGCGGCATTACGAGCCTGACCGACGCGCGCCGCGCCATCGAAAGCGGCGCCGATTTTCTGGGCTTTAATTTCTATCCGTCCAGCCCGCGTTACGTCACGCCCGCGAAAGCGCGCCGCATTCTTAAAAAACTGCCGAAAGAAATCGTCGCCGTCGGAGTTTTCGTCAACGAACCGGAAGATAGAATGCTCGAAATCGCGCGCACCGTGGGTCTAAGGTATCTGCAACTGCATGGCGATGAATCCCCGGCCGCCGTCGCCCGCTTGCAGCGCGCTTTCCCGGTCATCAAAGCTCTGCGCGTGAAAACACCGTTCCGCTCCGCGGAGCTTTCCCGCTACCGCAACGCCAACGCTCTGCTCCTCGACGGTTTCGATCGTCGTCTTCGCGGCGGCACGGGCAAAACTTTCGACTGGAAAATCGCGCGCCGCGCCAATTCTCGCGCTCGCATCTTTGTCGCTGGCGGCCTCGCGCCCGAAAATGTCGCCGACGCCATCCGCGTCGCCAAGCCTTATGCCGTCGACGTTTCCAGCGGCGTCGAATCCAGACCCGGCAAAAAAGATCCCGCGCGGCTCAAAGCGCTCGCTCGCGCCGTGCAAGCAGCACAAAGGACCGCATCATGAGCTCCGTCGCATCCGTTACTGAAATCGTTCCCGATCTCCGCGGCCGCTACGGCCCGTACGGAGGCCGTTACGTTCCCGAAACTCTGGTCGCGCCGCTCGAGGAACTCGAGCGCGTCTACGCCGAAGCCTGCGCCGATTCCAAGTTTCACGCTGAGCTAGATTCTCTCCTCCATGATTTCGCCGGGCGGCCCACGCCGCTGCAACTCGCCGAACGCCTCACTGCGCGTCTTGGCGGTGCGCGCATCTACATCAAGCGCGAAGATCTGCTGCACACCGGCGCGCACAAAATCAATAACTGCCTCGGTCAGGGGCTTCTCGCCGTGCGCATGGGCAAAAAGCGGGTCGTCGCCGAAACCGGGGCCGGCCAGCACGGCGTCGCTACTGCCACCGTCGCTGCACGCCTCGGCCTTTCCTGCACCGTTTACATGGGCACCGAAGACATGGACCGTCAGAGCCTCAACGTCAATCGCATGCGCCTCCTCGGCGCGGAAGTGATCGGCGTCGACGCTGGCAGCCGCACGCTGAAGGACGCCATTAATGAAGCCATGCGCGATTGGGTCACCAACGTCCGAAGCTCCCACTATTTGCTCGGCTCTGTCCTCGGCGCGCATCCCTATCCGCAGATCGTGCGCGATTTTCACAAAGTTATCGGCGAGGAAGCGCGCGAACAAATCTTGAAGAAAGAAAATCGCCTGCCCGATTGGCTCTTCGCCTGCGTCGGCGGCGGCTCCAACGCCATCGGCCTTTTCAACGCGTTCCTCGCCGACGCATCAGTACAAATGGTCGGCGTTGAAGGTGGCGGACGCGGCCACACTCTTGGCGATCATGCCGTACGCCTCGCTGCTGCGAACGGTTTCTCGGGCGCCCGTCCCGGCGTGTTGCAGGGCACCTATAGCTACGTCCTGCAAACGCAAGACGGTCAAATCGCCACCACGCATTCCATTTCCGCCGGTCTCGATTATCCGGCGGTCGGCCCCGAACACGCCTGGCTCTCGGACATCGGCCGCGCCGAATACACCGCCGTCTCAGACGAAGAAGCGATCGATGCCGCCAGAACGCTCGCGCGCGTCGAAGGCATCATCCCCGCGCTCGAATCCGCGCACGCCGTCGCTGAACTCATTCGCCGCGCGCCCAAAATGAAAAAAGAAGATCTCGTCATCCTCAACCTTTCAGGGCGCGGCGACAAAGATATGGAAACTCTCTCGCGCTATGTCTGAAACCGCCATGCCTAAATCCGTTCCCGCAGCCGCTTCACAATCGCGGAACGCCGTCGCACCCGGCAGGGTCGCGCGACGCTTCAGCGAACTTTCCGGCCGCGGCGAACTCGGTCTCGTCGCCTATGTCACCGCTGGCGATCCGTCTCTCGATGCCACCGAGCAGATCGTCCTCGCCGCCGCTGAATCCGGCGCGGACGTGATCGAGCTCGGCATTCCGTTCAGCGATCCCGTTGCCGACGGCCCCACCATCCAGCGTGCCAGCGATCGCGCTCTTCGCGCTGGCACAACTCTCGCCTCCGTCATCGATCTCGTCCGCCGCCTCCGTGCCCGCACTCAGGTTCCGCTGATTCTTTTCAGCTACTTCAATCCGATTCTACGGATGGGACTCGAAGAATTCGCGGACGCTGCCGCATCAGCAGGCGTCGATGGTGTTCTCGCTACTGATTTGACTCCCGAGGAGGCGGACGACTATCGCGCAGTTACGCGTGCGCATAATCTCGATACAGTTTTTCTTGCCGCACCCACTTCTACCGACGAACGCCTCGCCAAAATCGCCGCGTGCTCCAGCGGCTTTCTGTATCTCATCTCGCGCACCGGCGTCACCGGCACTCGCAATACGCTGCCCGAAGATTTGCCCGCGCTCGCGCGGCGCGTCCGGCATTTCACCAAGCTCCCACTCGCCGTCGGTTTCGGCATCTCGCAACCGGAGCACGTCTCCGTTCTCGGCGGCATTGCCGACGCAGCCGTCGTCGGCTCCGCCATCGTCGCGGAAATCGAACAATCCGTGAGTACCAAAGAGGCCGCCGCCAACGTCGCCCGCCTCGTTCGCTCCCTAAAAGATGCCGCGCGATCCGGCATCAGCCGCCGTTCCACCGACGCCAAATAGCTCTCCAGACGGCTGTCATACGGACTCGGCCTTTGCCAAAATCACCCGCTGCGAGCTCTCGGCTGGGGCGAGGATTCGTGAAGAATCCCTCTGATTCGGTTTGTAGTAAACTATGTCGTTTGATCGCGCCATTTTACGGCGCTGAGGCTCTGCGTGGATAAACGAGTTGCAAACGCCGAAGCGGTCATCGGCCGCGTGAAAGACGGTGTCACGATCCTCATGGGCGGATTCGGCTCTTGCGGCGTCGCCGAAAACCTCATCGATGCGCTGGTCAAGCTTGACGCCAAAAATCTCACCCTCGTCTCCAATAATCCCGGCACTGATAGTTACGGCAACGGCCTGCTGATCGGCAATCGGCAGGTAAAAAAATTCATTGGCAGCTACGTGGGCAGCAACAAAACTTTCGAAAAACTGGCGCTCGCCGGGGAAATCGAAATGGAACTGAATCCACAAGGCACGCTCGCGGAACGTATGCGCGCCGCCGGCGCCGGCATTCCCGCATTTTTCACTCCCACCGGTTACGGCACCATGGTCGCCGAAGGTTTGGAAGTCCGCGAATTCAAGGGCCGCCCCCACATCCTCGTTCCCGCGCTGCGCGGTGATTTCGCCTTTGTGAAGGCCTGGAAGGGCGACCGTTGGGGCAACCTCGTTTATCGCAAAACCGCGCGCAATTTCAACGCCGTCGTCGCCACGGCCGCCGACTACGTGATCGCCGAAGTCGAAGAGCTCGTAGAACTCGGCCGTCTCGATCCCGATTCCATTCACACGCCGGGCATCTACGTGGACGCAATTTTCCAGGGCAAAAATTACCGGAAGCCCGTTGAGCGCGGTCCCAAGCGCAAACGTAAGGAGTGATTCGAGCAATGCCGCCGCAAACCGACAAACGCGAACTCATCGCCCGCCGCGTGGCCCAGGAAATGCGCGACGGCTTTTACGTCAACCTCGGCATCGGAATTCCCACCCTGATCCCCAACTACCTGCCGCCCGGCATCGACGTAATCATGCAATCCGAAAACGGCATGCTCGGAGTCGGCCCGTATCCTTACGAAGGCGAGGACGATCCCGATCTCGTCAACGCCGGCAAAGAACCGGTCACTGAAATTCCCGGATGCTGCTACTTCTCCAGCTCCGATTCCTTCGCCATGATCCGCGGTGGACATATCGACGTCAGCGTCCTCGGCGCCCTGCAGGTCGACGAAAAGGGCAATCTCGCCAATTGGGCCGTTCCCGGCAAAATGCTCAAGGGCATGGGCGGCGCGATGGATCTCGTTGCGGGCACCAAACGCGTAATTATCGCCATGGAGCACGCCACCAAAGAGGGCGAGCCGAAAATTATGACGAAATGCACGCTGCCGCTCACCGGTCTCGCAGTCGTCGATCTAATCGTTACCGATCTGGCCGTAATCAAAGTCACGCACCAGGGCCTCGAACTGCTCGAAGTGGCGCCCGGCGAATCTCCCGAATCCGTACAGAAATTGACGCAACCGATGCTGCACGTCTCACCGCAGCTTAAGACGATTTCCGTCTAAAGGCGGGGTCGCGTGCGGAACTTACAGACGCGCTCGCGAATTCCGTGCGCAGTCGCGCCCTCTGCGTTAGCATGTTTCATTCGGGATATTGAGGAGCCGTAATGGATCCGCATTCGATCGTGGTCGTCAGTCTGCACACCCCTAAGGAGCGTGTCTGGGGCGAGCTTCTCGCCGTCTCCAGCTCGGGCGTCACGCTGCGCGGCATCGATCTCGGCTCATTCGACGATTTCATCAGCCAAATTTTGCATCCGGAAGGCGACCGCATCGGTTTGCCCACTCTGTTTTTTCCGATGCTTCGCATCGAACGCATCGCTCTCGATGAGCCCCACGGTTCGATCCCTTCGATGGCTGGCATGTTTGAAAAAAAAGTAGGCCGTTCCCTGGTGGATTATCTCGCCCAATTCGCCTGAAGCGCTCAATTGGCCCGAACGTTAAGAACCGCCTCGGCAGGCGGCGTGGGCAGCAGCCGGACCAACTAAATGAAACGCCAAATCTTCACGGTTCCCAATCAGCTCACCTTCTTGCGCCTGGCGTTTCTTCCATTTTTCATTATCGCCATCAAATACGATCGCTACGCCGTTGCGCTCGGCATCCTTGTCCTCGCGGGCCTTAGCGATGGATTCGACGGTCTGCTCGCTCGCAACCTCAATCAGCGGACTCCGCTCGGAGCCTACCTCGATCCCATCGCCGACAAGTTGCTGCTTTCTTCTTCTTATTTCGTGCTGGCGTTGAAGGGGAAAATCGCCTGGTGGCTCGCCATTCTGGTTCTCGGCCGCGACGTGCTGCTTCTCGTCGCCTGTGCGGTCATTCTCGTCGTCGTGGGCTATCGACCGTTCCCGCCGAGCATCTGGGGAAAAGCCACCACGTTTTTCGAAATCACGCTGATCGTGATGGCTTTGGTACTTACCGTTTGGAGCCCCGAGCCGTTATGGATCGCGCGGCGGGTCTGCGGCTACTGCGTGGCGGTCTTCGTAATCATCTCCGGATTCCATTACAGCATTGTCGTCTCGCGCCGCCTCAACGTCGAAACCCCGGCCGACTGACGGGTACGCGACTCGACCTGCTACCTCTGCCTGGCGATCGTCAGTATCACCATGGCAAAACTAGCCGCCACCGCCAGACCCGCGGCCCATCCCATCGCATACGCCCGTTTGCGCTCTTCCGTCGAGGCGGGCGGCCGGCTCGCCATTACCTTTCCCAAGATGAATCCGGCGATAAGTCCGCCCGCATGCGCCCAATTATCGATCCCCCGCATGAGCAGACCGAACACCAGGATGTAAATCAGCCAGCGGATCATCTGGCTCCGCAGCATCTGCATACCGGCCGTCTTTCGGCCCATGGTCATCGCCAGCAGCGCTCCGATGAGTCCCAGCAGCGCGCCCGACGCGCCAATGCTGAAATTGCCGATAAAGCTGCTCAGCACGTATCCGGCGACTCCCGTCACCACAAAAATGAAAAAGTAACGCGCTGACCCGTACATTTGCTCCACCACGGGCCCGATATCTATCAGCACCCACATGTTGAATCCGATGTGCAAGATGCTCGCATGCAAAAACACCGCCGTCAGGAATCTCCACGGTTGCGCCAGGTTGTAGGCCAGCGGCAGTGATGCCCCCGCGGAAACAAGCACCCGGCTATTAATCGCGCCCAAATTGAAGATTCCCATCAACCCGCCGCTGGGCATCGCGAAGCCGCTAGTCCGCACCGTCACGATCAAAGTCGCCGCATAGATTGCGCAGCACACGGTCAAGATCCCGTACGTCGCCGGCGACACATCCGGCATTAGCCGGCCCAGCGATTTGCTCGCCGCCGCCAGCGAAAACGTCAGGCTCGCGCCGCACTGATGGCATCGCGTCGCCGTGATGCCCACCAGCGATCCGCACGCCGGGCAGATTTTCGGCCGCGGCGCTGCTTTCTGTCCGCTGAAAATCGCGCTCAGTTTTTTTTGAAATTGCTCGATCTTCCATCGAGCCCGCGGCGAGAGAGCCAATTGGTTTCCTTGCGAGAAGTTGGACGCGTTTCTATAATACCGGACTGTGTCCCACCACGCTAACCAGGATATTTCGTGAGCCTAGCTGCGCGAAGCCTTATCTTCGCCAATAAGCGGGCCCCCTATCGCTCTTCGAAGCATTCGTATGACGGCCCTTCGCGGCTCCTGCTCTTTTTACTTCTGGCCGTTTCTTCCCTCTCGGCTGGCTGCGCGCACCGCACCTATACCACGCGCCCTCCCGTGTCGGCTCCGCAGCAGCAACCGTATCCGCTGCCCGCTCCCGGCGCGCAAATGCCCGCCCCTCCGGCGCAACCTCCAATTGGGCCGCCCGGCCAATACATCGAGGAAGGCGTCGCCTCCTGGTACGGCGTTCCTTTCAATGGCCACCGCACCTCGAACGGCGAAATCTACAACATGTATCAAATGACCGCCGCGCACCGCACTCTGCCCTTCGGATCCATCGTGCAGGTCACCAATCTTTCCAATGGCCGCCAAGTGGACGTCCGCATCAACGATCGCGGCCCATTCGTCAATAATCGCATCATCGATCTTTCCTATTCCGCCGCGGAAGCTCTCGGCGTGGTCGGCCCCGGCACCGCCCGAGTGCGCTTGCACGTGGTCTCCGGCCCCAATCCGGTCGCAGGCTTCTTCGGCGTGCAAGTCGGAGCCTTCGAAGTGCTCGCCAATGCTCGACGCTTGCGCGCCGGACTTTCCGCGCGATATTCGCCCGTCACCATCATCTCCTATGATTCTCCCGCCGGACTTTTCTATCGCGTTCGTGTGGGCCGCCTGCCCACCGAAGCCGCCGCGCACGAACTCGCCGCACAGCTTCGCGCCAACGACCGGCTGACCACCTTCGTCATCCGCCTCGATAATTAGTTTGAGAGAATTTGATCTTGCGGTGCCGCATCCCTTGCGCGCCGTTCGCGAAGGGTGCGGATTTTAGGTCCGATCGAAGCCAAGAATTACTTCGTCGTCGCATCACTTCCGCGAGCGATGCCGTCCCGCAGTTTCGCTATACTCTTCCCGGCGTGCCATCTCGTCACACAATTCGCAAAGTGTTCGTCTCGCTCGCGTTTCTGTTTTTGCTTTGCGTCGCAAACAACCCCGCCCTGGCGCATCCCCGTCCCGCTCAAACTGAAGCCCGGCCTTTCACCACTTCCGCCGTCACCATCGTGCTGCCGCCTAAACTGATGGCCGCGCATCCCGCCACCCTCGCTGTCTTTGGCCTCGACGGCAAACTTGCCCCCGCCATCTCCGTCGTGCTTAGCGACGGTGAAAGCGTCACCACAGACCGCAGCGGCCGCGCGAATTTCACTACGCCCGCGTCGGCCACGTTTCTGCTAGCGCAAGCCGAAGGCGCCACCGCCGTCGCGCTCGTCGATCCCGCCACCGGAGCCAGCGAACCCTCGTCCGTCGCCCTTCCGCTCTTCGTCTCGCTTCGCGAAAGCTTTTGGCTCTGCGGCCCTGGCCTGCAGGGCGACACCGTGGCGGACAGCATCACCATCAACTCGCGTCCTGCCCTCGTCCTCGCCGCCTCGCCCGAATGCCTCGCTACCATCGCTCCGCCCGCAACTTCGGCCGGCGTCGCATCGATCTCTGTCAGCGCGCCCGGCGTGCACTGGACCGCTTCCACCACTTTCGTCGCGCTCGCTTTCGCTCCTCCGCATCCCGCGCTTTTGCCCGGACAAAAGGGCCGCCTGGCCGTGCGCGCGGAAGGCTCTGCTACAAAGCTCAACTTAGTCGTGGAAAATACCAGCCCAGACGTTCTGCGTTTTCTTCGCGGCGACGTGCTGCAAGTCCGCACCAGTGGAGGCGCCAACAATTCCGCTTCGATCGAAGTTCAGGCCAGCCGCTCCGGCGACTTCTCATTCCACGCGCGCATCGTTCCGCCGTCCGATCCTTCCATCGCCGCTCGGTACCTGCAAGCAGCGGCGCCGTTCGCCGTTACCCGCCAACGCCGCGACCTCGCAAAACGCGCCCAGCGCCTCGCGCATCATCCGCGCAATATCGATTCCGAACGCCGTGACCTCGCCCGCCTTCTCAACCAAACCGTTCCCGGCAATTTCCGCGTCCTGCTCTCCGCCGCGTACTCCGCGTTGTAGCCCTTACTCATTCGTGGCGGCCTCCAACACCTTCGCCTCGCCATCTGGCAACGCTCCTTGCGACATCTGCTCCACCGAATTACGCGCCCGCCCCAGCCGGCTGTCCGCATCCTCATAACTCTGTTGCGCGTGCCGCAGATGCGTTCCCAACTTCTCGTAGACGTCGCCAAATGAATCCAGCTGCTTTTTCACTCCCTCCAGATTCGCCAGCAAATGCCGGGCGTTCTCTTCGATCTTCTGCCCTTGCAGGCTTACCGCGATCGCGCTCAAGCACGCATAAAATGTATTTGGCGACACCGGAAACACCCGCTTGCTCCGGCAATATTCATCCAGCAGCCCGTATTTCGAATCTTCCGTTAACAGCAGCTCGTAATAGACGCCCTCCGACGGCACGAACATCAGCGCGTAATCCAGCGTATGTTCTTCCGGCAGAATATATTTATCGGCGATCGAATCCGCGTGCTTGCGCACCGCCACGCAGAATTCTCGCCGTGCGGTATCGCCTTCCGCCGCCAATCGCCGGTACGCCTCCAGTGGAAATTTCGAATCCACCGGCAGCAAGCGTTCTCCGCCGCGCACGATCGCGTCCACCACCGCGCCCGTAGACGCGAACCTGTATTGCATCTCATACGCGCTCCGCGGCAGAGCGTCTTCCAGCAACCGTTCCAGCGTTACTTCGCCCAGCGTTCCTCGCGTCTTCGCGCCGCCAAGCACGGACTGTAACGTCTGCGCCGCCTGCGACAAATCTTGGCTGGTCTTCTGCACCTCGCCAATTTTCTGGCTCATCTGCACCAGTGCGTCCGTGGAAGATTGCAGCCTTCGCGCTACTTCTTTCTGCGCCTCAGTCGCCAATTGCCCGCTGGACGCAATCCCCGTCTGCAGCTCCTGCCGCACTTGCCCAAGCTGCTGCGTCACCGCTTGCATCAGCTGATTCAGTTGCGCGCTCATGCCCTGCGTCTGCGATGCCATCGACGTTTGCAGCTCTTGCCGCGCAGCGGCAATCTGTTCTTCCGCGCGGCGTCCCGCTCCCGCCGACCACACCACCGCCGCCACAATCGCTGCCGTTATCACCCCCGCGGCAATCCATACCAGCACACTCATCGCATCTCCGTTGTCGCTTCGCTACCCGTCGGTTCCTCACACTCTACCGCGATCCCCGCACGCCAGGCAATTCGCCGTTCGGCCGGCGCTATTCCGCGTCGGCTTGCGCCTGCAGGCCTTCGGGGCGCGTGTTTGCAAGTACAACACCTCATATCGTATGGCGGCATAAATTTTCGAGTAACATTCCGGTGATCTTTATTTTCGATTGGACTTCGCGCGGCACAGCAGCACCATTGGCAGAATTTCAGCCGGTGCGTTTATTGACCCCGCATCGGCTCCCCGGGCAGAAATGGTGCGGACGCATTTGGTCCGCTGCGGACGCTTCTCTCGATCAGGTCGGCTGCATGTACGAGCCTCATGTGCTGGGCGTGATGGTTGGACAGGAATTGCGCATCGTCTCGATGGACCCCACCACACACAATGTCCACTTCATGTCGAAGATCAACAAGGCATCGAACCAAACGCAAGAACCCGGCGCGCCGCCGCTAACTCGCAAATTCACGCGTCCGGAAATCATGATTCCGATCCATTGCAACCATCACCCGTGGATGAGCGCGTACCTCGGCGTCGCCAGCAATCCCTTCTTCGCCGTCACTGGGGGCGAGGGCACGTTCACCATCAAGGGACTACCGCCAGGCCAATACACGCTACACGCTTGGACCGCGACTTTCGGCGCGCAGCAGCGGAAATCACTGTCCGCGCCGGCGAAACAACCCAAGCTAACTTCAACTTCAAATAATTTCCGAGGTTTTGCCTTCGCACTTCCGGGTGCCTCCGCCCCATTTGCGAAGGTTGCCTGTTTTGGGGCTCTGATGACGGCACGATACCAAACACACTTTGCCGTATCATATTCGCGAACGCGAAGCGCGCGCTCGCTTTGCTCCAAAACCAATGATTCCCCCCCTCGAAACCGCTCGCCTTCTCCTTCGCCCGCTCGAACTCGCCGACGCGCCCCAAATCCAGCTCGTTTTTCCTCAATGGGAAGTCGTCCGCTATATGACCAAGCGCGTGCCATGGCCCTATCCCTCCGATGGCGCGCTCGCCTTCCTTCGGGACGTCGCTCTCCCCTCTGTCGCCTGCGGTGATAGCTGGCGTTGGAGTATCCGCCCTAAATCCGATCCCTCGCGTATCATCGGCGGCATAGACCTCAACCAAAAAAATGAAAGCGACAATCGCGGCTTCTGGCTCGATCCAGCCTTTCATCGCCAGGGCCTTATGACCGAAGCCGCCGACGCCGCCACCAATTTCTGGTTCGAGGTCCTCCAATGTCCAGTCCTTCGCGCCTCCAAGGCCGCCGGTAACATCGCCTCGCGCCGCATCTCCGAAAAGCAGGGGATGCGCGTAGTTGCTGTCGCCGAACACGACTTCGTCTCCGGGCGTTCTCGCGCTGAAATCTGGGAAATCACCGCCGCGGAATGGCGCGCGCGCAAGTCTTCAAGGTAAAGTCACTGTTTGGCCTTTGTAGCCCGAGGTACAGGTTCTGTCCGCCTGTACTTAAACTGTACCTGCGCACAGTAGGAAAACTTTGGCGGATCTTGATACGTTGGTTCGATGGCTCGCCATCAGCCAGTCGGGCGATCCATCCGGGGTTCCGCCGAGCGGCGGGTCCCGTGAAATGAGCAGGCTTTACAAATAGGAGGAATCGAAAACATGCCCCAGCAAGCCCCGCCCTCGCGGCCTCGGTCCGCCACCTCGGAGCGCAGCACCCGCCAGGTCAGCTACCACGCCCGCAAATGCAGCATCTGCCGCCATCCGCAGCGCAGTGAGATCGAACAGGCCTTTCTCGATTGGCAATGCATCTCTTCGATCGCCACTGAGTTTCAGCTTCGCGGGCGTAACGCGCTCTACCGCCACGCCCGCGCCGTCGGCCTTCTCGCCGACCGCAATCGCGCTGTCCGCGGCGCTCTAGCTCGCATCATCGAGAAAGTCTGCGACGTGGAGCCTGACGCAGCGGCCATCGTCCGCGCCATCGAAATCTTCGCCCACATCAATGACCAAGGCGAATGGATCGCCCCTCCCCCGCGCTCCGCACGAACCGAGGAATCTCCCGTCGAGCATGCTGGCGGCAGATCGGTACAAGTTCGAGTAGAACACGATGCAACTCGTTGAAAACAAAGCTCGGGCCACTGCCCAGATCGGTACAGGCATGGTCCATGCGCAAGCTCGCCTTTATGCCCATTTTATTACCCGGTTTCTTGCACCCTGTACTGCTCTCGCTCTGTTCCAACCTCGCCGCGATTGGCAGTGCGGGGCGGGCCATGCTAGGGTAAACGCGAATTCCGCGCCTATTCTTTCGCGCGAATTTCTGCGGGCAAGGAGCGCATCTCAATGACCTGGGCTAAGCGCCGCGCCATCATCATCACGTTTGTGGTTCTGTTTCTCGCAGTCATTGTGTGGGCGCTGTTGCGGCCGCGAAATCTGACAGGCAAATCCGTCCTGGTGATGGACGTGAACGGCGACATCGAAGATCAAGCGCCGCTGAGCGTGCTGTCTGCGCTCACTGGCAACGGATCTTCGACGCTTCAGGACTACATCGACGCGGTGGATTCCGCGCGCACTGATCCGCGCATCACGGGTCTCGTCGTCCGCATCGGCCCTCTTAGCGGCGGCTGGGCCAAACTCGAGGAATTGCGCCAGCACCTGCTCGCCTTCCGCACCAGCGGCAAGCCGAACGTCTGCTACTTGGGCTACGACGGCATCGGCAATCCCGAATATTATCTCGCCAGCGCGTGTTCGCAAGTGTGGCTGGTTCCCGCCGATCCCGTCAGTATTACCGGCATGATGGCGCAGGCGCTATTTCTTCGCGGCACGCTGGACAAGCTGAAAGTGGTGCCCGAGGTCTTCCACATCGCGGAATTCAAGACTGCCTACAACACCTACACGGAGAAAAAATTCACGCCCGCGCATCGCGAGGAAGTGGAATCGGTGCTCGACGGCGTTTACAACCAGTATTTAACGGACACTGCTAATGCGCGGCGCATCGATCGCGCCAAGTTCGCCTCTCTGGTGGCAAGCGGTCCGTTTTCGGGAAGCGACGCGGTCCGCAACGGACTGATTGACCGGCTCGCCTACTGGGACCAGGTGCAGGCCTATTTCAGGGGCCATGGCGGCTGGAATCCGATTTCCATGGGCCGCTACTCGAACTTTCTCCGCGTGCCCGGCATCTCGGGCGGGCCGCGCATCGCCGTGGTCTACGCCACCGGCGAAATTGTGTCCGGCGATTCCGGCACCAGTCCTACCAATGGCACGGTGATGGGCGGCGATACAGTGGCCGCGGCGCTGCGAAGCGCGCGTAAGGACAATGGGATTCGGGCGATCGTGTTGCGGGTCGATTCCGGCGGCGGCTCGGTCGTTGCCAGCGAAGTGATTCGCCGCGAAGTGGAGCTTGCCGAACTGCGCAAGCCCGTAGTCGTCTCGATGGCCGATCTGGCGGCGTCGGGCGGCTACTGGATTTCCGTTCCCGCCGCGAAAATCGTCGCCGAGCCTGACACAGAAACCGGATCTATCGGTGTGCTGGCGGGAAAAATGAATCTCGCCGGACTCTACAGCCTGCTCGGGCTGAGCACCGATTACGTAGCCACCAGCGACAACGCCACGCTCTTTTCCAATCAGCAGAATTTCACGCCCGCGCAGCAAGCGTACATTCAAAAAAGCTTGCAAGAAACCTATCAGACGTTCACGCGTACGGTGGCCGCCGACCGGCACATGAGCGTCGAGGCGGTCGATCAAATAGCCAAGGGTCGCGTCTGGACCGGCTCGCAAGCGAAGCGGCTTGGACTGGTTGATTATCTGGGCGGTCTCGATCGCGCCATTTCCGTGGCCAAGCAACTCGCCAATATTCCCGCGCGGCAATCGGTAAGCATCGTGCGGATGCCGCGCCAGAAAAGCTTGCTCGACCAGCTCTTGCAGTTGGAGGAAAACCAGATCAGCGGCCGGACGCCTTCATTGGCCGGCGCACTGCAGCAAATCGTGGGCAAGATGTCCCTGGTGCAGGCGCGCGTTCCGTACGTGCTGCACATCCGGTGAATGCCGTGTTGCTTGCGTCGGGGCCTACAGCGCGTTCGCTGAAACCGCGCCGGAGTTTCGCTATACTTCACCCGTTGGGACTCATCGGGGCGCGGTACCCAAGTGGCAAGGGAGAGGTCTGCAAAACCTTCACGCGTGAGTTCGATTCTCACCCGCGCCTCCATGCTTCCGCTCGGAATCGCCACTTGCAGTTCGGCTTTTGTCAGCTCCGGCTGGCGACGCACTTCGGCAGTACGTTACCATCCAAGGACTCAATAAATGGCCCGCACCCTTTTGAAGGTTAATGGCAAGATCCATACGGTAGAAGCGGAACTTGATTGCCCGCTGCTTTACGTGCTCCGCGATAATCTGGAGCTGCGCAACCCGCGATTTGGCTGCGGCCTGGGGCAATGCGGCGCGTGCACGGTGCTGATGGACGGCCGCGCGATCCGTTCGTGTAGCGTGCCGCTCTCAGCCGTTCGTGAGAGGCACATCGTCACGCTCGAAGGGCTGGGCGCGGATGGCAAGCCTGATCCCGTCCAGCAAGCGTTCATCGACGAGCAAGCGTTTCAGTGCGGCTACTGCCTCAACGGATGGGTGATGACCGCGAAAGCGCTGCTGCACGAAAATCCGCATCCGACGGAAGCGCAGATGCGGCGCGCGTTTGAAAGCTTGATCTGCCGGTGCGGCAGCCACGTGGGCATTTTCAACGCCGTGCGAAAAGCGGGCGCCGAAATGAAGAAGAGGAGCGCATAGCCATGGCTCCTAAACCGAAACTCACACGCAGAGAGTTTGTTCGGGACGCTGGCGGATTGCTGATTGGTTTCAGCATGCTGGATGCGTCGATATTGCCGCGCGTGCTGGCTGCGCCGCTCGCTGGTGCGGAGCGCGAGCATTCACCGCGTTGGCTGGACGCCTGGCTGCGCGTCGAAAAGGACGGGACCATCCGCATCTTCACCGGCAAGGTGGAAATCGGGATGGGCGTGGAAACGGGATTTGCGCAGATCGTGGCCGAGGAGTTAGACGTACTGCCCGCGAGCGTCCGCTTCGTGATGGGCGACACTTCGCTGACGCCAGACCAGGGCGGCGTGGGAGGAAGCACGTCTATCGCGCTAGGAGCGCAGCCGCTGCGAAACGTGGCTGCGACGGCGCGCTCGCTGCTGCTGCAAATCGCGTCGCAACGCCTGAGCGTGCCCGCCGATCAACTGCAAGTGACTGGTGGGATGGTTAGCGCAAAAGCCGGCGAATCGAAGAGCGTTTCGTACGGTGAATTGGCCGGAGGCACGGACCTGAACGACATCATGAAAATCACCGGCCGCGGTTTCGGCTTGAATGTGGTCGGAAGAGGCAAACCGAAAAATCCATCGAGCTATACGATCGTCGGGAAGCCCGTGCCGCGCCTGGATATCGCGCTGAAAATCCTGGGTAAGTGGCAATACGTAACCGACGTACGAGTGCCTGGCATGCTGCATGGTCGCGTCGTGCGTCCAGCAACCGCGGGCGCACAGCTGGTCAACGTGGACGATAAGTCGGCAAAGCCGATTCGCGGATACGTGCAAACGGTGGTCGAGGGAAACTTCGTCGGAGTGGTCGCCGAGAACGAATGGGCCGCGATTCGCGCGGCGCGAGCGCTGAAGATCGCCTGGAGCAAACCGGAACCAGCGTTTCCCGCGCAAGCTCATCTGTACGATCACATGCGGAGCATTGCGCCGAAAGCGAGCAAGACCACGCTGCATACCGGCGACGCCGAAGCGGCGATTGATGGGACTCCGAAGAAAGTAGAAGCACGCTACGAATGGCCATTCCAGTCGCACGCCACCATGGGACCCGGCTGCGCGGTTGCCGACGTGCACCTCGACGGAGTGAGCACGGTTTGGTGCGGCGGGCAAAAGCCCCACGCGCTGCAGCAAGGATTCGCGCAGCTCCTGAAAGTGCCGGCGGAAAAAGTCCGCGTGATCTGGGTGGAAGATGCTGGATCTTACGGTCGGCCGGGATTCGAGGATACGGGCGCTGATGCGGTGCTGCTCTCGCGCGCGGTGGGCAAGCCCGTGCGCGTGCAATGGATGCGCGACGACATGACCGCGTGGGGCACGAAAGGCCCCGCAGTGATCTGCAACATGGCGGCGGGGCTTGACGACCAGGGTAATGTGCAAGCGCTGCGGTTCACCTCGCGCGCATTTTCTGGCGGCGAAACGATGTTCTTGCCCGCGACTGCTGGAAATTTTCTGGGCGCGCAATTAAGCGGGATTCCCAATACATCTGGAATCGATGAGTTCGTTCAATGGGGAGCGGAATGCGTGGCCTATAACTTCGCGAACGTGCACGCGGATGCGCATGTCGTGCCGGCGTTTCTTGCGTCGTCATCGCCAATGCGCACTTCGCACCTACGCGACCCTGAGGGCCCGGCGACGACATTCGCGGCGGAATCGTTCATCGATGAACTGGCGGCCGCGGCGAGCGCCGATCCGATTCAATTCCGGCTGAAATATGTAAATGACGCGCGACTGCAAGCGGCGCTGATCAGGGCAGGCGAGGCGTTTGGCTGGGATTTGCGGCCGTCCCCGAACAAGCTTACGCACGCTGGCGAAACCGCCACTGGCCGTGGCGTGGCGATTGCACTGCGCGGAGGAACGCGCGTGGCGACCATTGCGGAAGTGGAAGTAAATCGCGCGACGGGAGCGGTTCGCGTGAAGCGGCTGGTGTGCGTCCACGATTGCGGGCTGATCGTCAACCCGCAGGCGCTTCGCGGCACCATCGCGGCGAACCTGGTGCAGTCGCTGAGCCGTAGCTTGAAGGAAGAAGTTACCTTCGAAGCGAATCGCGTGACCAGCACCGATTGGTACAGCTATCCGGTGGCGAGGGCCTCGGATGTTCCCGAGAAAGTGGAAATCGTGCTGATCGACCACCCGGAAATGGAGCCGAGCGGCGCGGGCGAACCATCGAGCCGCCCCACGGCCGCTGCGATTGCGAATGCGATTTACGATGCGACCGGCGCGCGCGTGCGGCAAGCGCCGCTTACGTCCGCGCGAGTGAAAGCCGCGCTCGCCGCGATCCACCGCGCGGATGTGGTACGCAGATGAAGTCGAATACGCGAGGCGGAAAAAGCTTGCGGATAATTCAGTCCGGAGCATGAACGCCGGCGGGAGTTTCGATAGCCGCTGCCACGCCGTCTTCGCGGAATTCCACTTTGTGTGTTTGGTGCATGGGGATGCGTGCTGCTTCGAACGCGAGCTTGATGCGGCGGCGCAATTCGCGCGCCACCTCGTCCTTGCGATTCAGCGCGGTGCGCACTTGCAGGCGCAGCAAGCTGCCGTCGAGAGCGAGCGATTCCACCCCCAGGACGCGCGGTCCATCCACGAGAGCGGGCGACCAATCCGGATCGTTGCGGAAATCGCCGCAAATTTTTTCGAGTGTGGCCAGCGCGCGGCCAACGTGTTCGCTTGTAGGCACGGTGAGGTCAACGAAGGCCTGCGACCAATCGCGGCTCAGATTGGCCACCTGGCCGATCAGCGAATTGGGAATGGTGACAAGCGCGCCGGCGGCATTGCGCAGCACGGTGCGGCGCAGCGTGAGATATTCGACGCGTCCGGTCTCGCCATTGGCCTGGATCGTATCGCCGACCACGTACTGGTCTTCTAAAACTATGAAAAACCCGTTAATGAAATCTTTGACCAAATTTTGCGCGCCAAAACCGAACGCTAGGCTGGCGACGGCTGCGGCGGCGGCGACGGGCGTGATGTTGAAGCCAAACTCGGGCAGGGCCATCAACACGGCGACGGCGAGAATGAGCGTAACGCCGACGCTATAGACCACTCCGGCCATGGTGCGCGTTTGCTGCTCGCGCATCTGCGCCACGCGCGCGGGCGATTTGGCGCTCTGCACCAAGCGCCTCGTAAGCGCTTTCAGGATGCGCGCGAAAATCAGCGCCACGACGAGGATCGCGAGAATACGCAGTCCTCGGGTGCCCTTGTCCATAATCCACGGCGTGAAGGATGAGGTCGTAAAATTCATTGCAAGGAATCGCGATTATATCACCGGCGCTAGGGACGGTTGCTGATCGCGGGAAACGCGTGCCAATTAGCAAACAGCCAGCTGAGCGGCCGAGGGCAAGGGCACGCGCGATTCAAAGCTCAATCATTGACGGCGCCCGGCAGCGAATGGCCACATGTGGCGAAAAGTAATACAATGATTTCTCTGCAAGCAATCGAACGTGCGCCCGTAGCTCAGATGGATAGAGCGTGTGCCTCCGAAGCACAAGGTCAGAGGTTCGAATCCTCCCGGGCGCGCCATTCTTCATTTTTGGCCCTGGCAAAGATCAAGTGGAAGGGCTTCTTATACGAAGGATAGATACTTACAGCGTCCACAGCGCAGTTCGAAAGCACCATTCTGAGGAGTTTGCCTTTTTCCGGTGCAGGTTGCCTAACGTACAGAAAATGCGCCTTATTCGCGAGTTCGAGAATTCTGACCGCGTCAATCATTCGGTCGGGATTAGCGTTAGCCAAACCCTGAATCGCCAGCGATATTTGATATTCCTCGGCCACCCACTCGGCTGATTTCCGGGTCCAGAATTCCTCGCTGATTTTGCCGTCCAGCTTGTCCAGGTACGC
>JBOGMW010000051.1:0-4397 GCA_050746805.1 Candidatus Acidiferrales bacterium
CGCTGATGGAGACCGGCGGCGATATCGAACAGGCTATCAACGTCCTGCGTAAAAAGGGACAAGTCGCGGCGGCCAAAAAGGCGCAGCGCGCCACGTCCGAGGGCCTGGTCACCTCCTATATTCACGCCGGCGGAAAAATCGGCGTGCTGGTGGAAATCGACTGCGAGAGCGATTTCGTCGCGCGCACCGAGGATTTTCAACGACTCAGCCACGACGTCGCCATGCACGTGGCCGCGCTAGACCCGAAGTTCCTGAAGCGCGAGGAAGTCACTCAGGAAATCCTAGAACAGAAGGCGCGGACTTATCGTGAAGAAGCCACGGCAAGTGGCAAGCCTGAACCCGTTATCGAGAAGATCGTCACCGGCAAGATGGAAAAATTCTACGAGGAAAATTGCCTGTACGAGCAGCATTTCATCAAAGATGAGGGCGTAACCATTAAGGAACTCGTCGATCAGGCCATAGCCAAGCTTGGCGAAAATATCACGATTCGCCGGTTTTCTCGCTTCAAAGTGGGTGAATCGGATGGCGCGACTGCTGCATTTCCCGAGGAGCCGACCAGCGCGGCGTGAGCGAGCCTCCTCCCTTCTCATGCCGCGCGCCTGAATTTCCGCCGCGCGGCATCACAATCGGTACAAAGCAAACGTCTTCCATCTCTAGCGGCGGGTTTCTCTGCTAGAATGCCGCGAGTCACTCTTGTGAAGCAAGGGTCCGCGATCTGATTCGATGAGCGTATCCAACGTGCCCACTCCCGCGAGCGCCGAAGCGAAAGCGCCTATTTACCGCCGCATCATGGTAAAGCTTTCCGGCGAATCTCTGTCCGGCCCCAATGATTTCGGCATCCATGCGGAAACCATTCGCGGCATCGCCCGCGAAATCAAATCCGTCCAGCAGTTGGGAGTGGAAGTCGCCGTCGTTGTTGGTGGTGGAAATATTTTTCGCGGCGCGCGCCAGCAGGGCCTCGATATCGACCGCGCCACCGGCGACTACATGGGCATGCTGGCGACGGTTCTCAATGGCTTGGCCATGCAGGACGCGCTCGAAAAGACCGGTTGCCATACGCGCCTGATGAGCGCCATCGAAATGCATCAGGTGGCGGAGCCGTTCATCCGTCGGCGCGCGGCGCGCCATTTGGAAAAACAGCGAGTGGTGATTTTCGCCGGCGGAACGGGCAATCCATATTTCTCCACCGATACGGCCGCGGCTCTGCGCGCCATGGAAATTAAAGCGGATGTGATCTTGAAGGCTACTCGCGTGGATGGAATCTACGACGCCGATCCGGAGAAGGTCCCCACGGCGAAAATGTTCGATCGCATCACCTATATGGACGTGCTGCGCAAAGGGCTCTCCGTGATGGATTCGACGGCGATTTCGCTGTGCATGGACAACAAAATGCCGATCGTCGTCTTCAATATGAATGTGGCGGGAAACTTGAAACGCGTGGTTCTAGGAGACGGGGTCGGATCGACGGTAACGGCGGCCTGAAACCGTTGCGACGGAGGCGAATGCGGCGATGACCACGATTGCAAACAGCAAGGACGCTCTGGCGCAGGCGAAAGTACGCATGGAAAAAGCGGTAGAGGATTTCCGCAAGGATCTCGCCGGCGTGCGTACCGGCCGCGCGAACGTGGCGCTGCTGGATAGCGTGCGCGTCGATTACCACGGCACGCCGATGCCCATCAATCAGCTTGGCACTCTCAACGTTCCGGACGCCACCATGATCGTGATCTCTCCCTGGGATTCCGGCGCCGTCGCGTCTATCGAAAAGGCGATTCGTACTTCCGACCTGGGCCTGAATCCGGCGAACGACGGCAAAGTTGTTCGCGTGCCCATTCCGCCGCTCACCGAGGACCGCCGCAAGGAGCTGGTGAAGCACATTCACAAGGTTCTGGAAAATCACCGCACTGCCGTCCGCAACGTTCGCCGCGACCTGAAGGAAGCCATCGAGAAGCTGGAAAAAGAAAAGAAAATCAGCGAGGACGACCGCAAGCGCTCTCTCGATGAGCTCGAAAAAATCACCCACTCCGAAACTAAGAAAATCGAAGACCTCTCCGCCGCCAAAGAAAAAGAAGTCCTCGAAATTAAGTAACTTCGAGCCGCCAACCGCGTTCTAGCTGGTGTGCTTCTAGAGGCCACCGGCGGTGACCGGCGCGAAACTAACGATGCAGTCGCCGGACTTGGCGGAGCAGGCTAGGATGCCGTGGCGGACCAGTTCGACGTGCTCCGCAGCTGGGAAAATATTGCCGTAATCAAGCGAGCGCAGGCGTTCTCCGAACGCGGCCAGCTTATTATCGCCGCCGAGAAAGCGAACGCCATTGACGTGCGGCACTTTTTCCGTCGGCGAGAGTAGCACCAGAAAATCGGCGCGCGCGTCTTCGTGGCCGTCGTACTTTCCGGCAGGAATCGTGCGCAGCTTTCCAAGTTCTGGCTTGGCCTTATCGACGAGCTCATCGATCTGAGAATTGCCGCCGAGCAACAGCGTTAGGCGCGCGCGTGTATCCGGCAGCGGATCGGGTGCAGCCAGGGCCAGCGCGCATATGTGAATGGCGCGGTCCCTCTCGCCTAGCTTTTGGTAAATCTGCGCCAGATGGTCGCCCGCTTCTCCATCGAAGTTCAGGAGCCACGACGCTCGAACGTACGGCTCCGCTTTTTTCGCGTCGCCCTGTTGGAAGTAAACCCATCCAAGCGTGTCCCAATAAGAGCCCATCTGCTTCGATTCCGCGATTTTATCTGCGCTTACGCGCGCCAGATCGATTCCTTGCAAATCCTCCGTCGTGGCCGCGACAGCCGCTTCGGAAAACTTCTGCGCTTTATCCAGCGCGATTTTACGGCTCGCCAGCTGGTACGCGATTTCGTTCAGCACCGGGGGGGTGGGCGAAATTCGCGCGGCGTGGTCGAACGCGTTTGCGGCCTCGGGAATCCTATCGAGATTCAGATACGCTCGGCCCAGCGCGATTTGAATTTCAGGCTTTTCCGGCGCGAGTACGCCGCCCTTTTCAAGTTCAGAGATCGCAGCCGCGTAATCGTGCTGATCGACGAGCAACTCGCCGAGCGCTCCATGCGCCACGGGATCGAGTGGATGGTCCGTCACTTGTCGGCGGAACGCAGCAATCGCTCCATCGAAATCCTGCTGCCGTTCGAGAGCCAAGCCGATATAGTTGCCGGCGTGCTCATCGGCGGGATTCACTTCAAGCTGCTTGCGAAATGCGGAATCCGCCTGCCGATACTTTCCGAATCGCAAATACGCGAGACCAAGATCGTCCCACGCGCTCTTGGATTTCGGATCGATTTGCACCGCGCGTTCAAAGATCGGCACGGATGGTTCCGCGTGCCCACTGTTTAGAGACGTCTCGCCCGCTGAAATCAACTCTTCGGGTGTGACGGAACTTGGAAGAGAAGGCTTGCCAGAGCCGGTGTACGCGATGGTGAGTGGCTGATTCTGATCGAGCGTCACTGCCCGCGTGAACGCAGCGTAATCGCTCAAGCGCGCCGCGGGCAGAGCGTCCATTGTGAAACGGAGCGAACGCTCGGCGGTGAACATATGGCCGGCAAAGTGGTAGCTCGATTGAAAATCTGCAAAATCGCGCGAAATCGAAGTGCCCACCGGTGGTTGCGCGCCGAAATTGTCCGGCAGTTCAAGATGCAATCGCACGTTCACCGTGAGTGGGCTGCCGATGTCGATGGCCGCGTCCGGCTTCCGAGGTGGATTCGGCAAGCCGATTACCAGCAGGGGCATCGCCGTAGTCGTTGATGTAGCGGACCAGTCGAAGAAATTCGCCTCCGTAAAATCCACCTCGAACTCAAATGGCTTCTCGAATTCGCCCAGGTTACTCGGTTTTACGGAGGTTACTTCGCCCCGAATTCCATCGAACGCGAGAACGGTCTGTCCGAGTTGGTTCCATTGCGATTGCGCTGTAGTCTGGAAAGCCAGGCGCAGCGCTAGTTCCGTATCACCCAGCAACGAATAGTGCACGCTGCCCGTAAGCATCCCGAGAGGCGAGACGCTGCCATCAATCTCCACTTGCTGCACGGCCCGGAACGGCGGATCGGCCGGGATTTTAGCTATGTGCCCTGTCCCATCCGGCGCTACCAACAGCGCGGATTTACCGCGCAGCGGCGCCGGGAGCAATCGAAATGGCGCCAAGCCCACGCTCGAATCCATCCAGACGGTTTGCTGCCCCAGTGGGACGGCTGCGAGTACGTGCTGAAATTGTGCGGGCGATGGCACTTCGAGGTCGAGCGAGCGGGTGTAGGGAATCAGCACAGCGTCTGCCTGAAAGCCGGCGGCTCGCAGCATGGATGCGAGCAGCACCTCTTCATCTTTGGAATCGGCATAACCGCTCGAGAAAATTTCAGCGGCGCTGCGCGACTCGTATCCATCCTGGCCCAGAGTAATGCCC
>JBOGMW010000052.1:0-8199 GCA_050746805.1 Candidatus Acidiferrales bacterium
AAGCATTTTCTCGACGCTCATGGGCGAAAACGTCGAGGAGCGCCGCAAATTCATTCAAGACAACGCCCTCGACGTCGTCAATTTGGATATTTAGTGGGGCGGCCAAAGGTCGAGTCACTTGAGAAACATTGTTCAGCGAATCGATCATCCTGGTGGAAAGCGGCGGCTCGAAATTTTTAAGAATTGGGATGGCACGTTCACGTTTGAAGAGTTCTTGTTTGACGAAAGAGAAAATGTTTTTTGTCCTGCACCGGGGCAGAGTCGCTCGTTATCGCGCACGGCCAGTCTCGAAGAATCACTCAACGAGGCAAAGAGCCGAATCCCCTGGCTCCTTGAAATTAGCCCTTGAACCTCTACAGACCTAGGTCGCAAGGCGGTGAGTGGTTTGTTCTATCAACTTACGTGGAAAATATTGCCGGGATTGCGCGGGCTGAGCTGCTCGGAATTTCGCGCGACGCCGACGGACGCGCCGGAAAACGAGCGAGGCGTGGTTTTCGAGGCCGCGAATCAGGAAGAAAGCGCGGCGCTGATCGCCGAACTCGAGCGGCGCTTTGCAGCCGAGCGATTTACGAACAACGCTTCGGCATTTGAGACGGTGAAAGCCTACGTGATGGAACGCGCGGCCAGGCCCGCGCAGCAATAAAACGAATCGCAAGAGATCGGAATTCGACCGATCAACAACGAGGGGAACCGATGGCGGATGAGTTAAACCAGCAGATTTTGACTCCGGTGGATATCGAATCGGAGATGAAGAAGTCGTACCTCGATTACGCCATGAGCGTGATCATCGGCCGCGCGCTGCCGGATGTGCGCGACGGCCTGAAGCCGGTGCACCGGCGCATTCTCTTCGGCATGTACGAGCTGGGCCTCACCTCCACGAAGGCCTACCGCAAGTGCGCCAAGATCGTTGGCGAGGTTCTCGGCAAATACCATCCCCACGGCGATACGCCCGTCTACGACGCACTGGTCCGCCTCGCGCAGGATTTCAACATGCGCTATCCGTTAGTCGACGGCCAGGGCAATTTTGGCTCCGTCGATGGCGATCCTCCGGCGGCCATGCGTTACACAGAAGCGCGCCTTTCCAAAATCGCCGAAGAAATGCTCGCCGACATTGAAAAGGAAACCGTCGATTTCACGCCCAACTTTGACGAAAGCGAAAAAGAGCCCGTCGTCCTGCCCACGCGCATTCCCAATCTCCTCGTCAACGGCTCTTCCGGCATTGCCGTCGGCATGGCCACCAATATCCCGCCGCACAATTTGCGCGAAACCATCGAAGCCGCGATTTTGCTGATCGAAGACCCCGATGCCACTCTCAAGCAGGTTATGAAAATCGTTCCCGGCCCGGATTTCCCCACGGGCGGTTACATTTCTGGCCGCGAAGGCATCGAGCAAGCCTATAAGACCGGCCGCGGTTCGTTCCAAGTGCGCGCCAAGGCTGCCATCGAGCAGCGCGGCAAGGACCGCGAAGATATCGTTGTCACCGAGTTGCCGTATCAAGTCAACAAAGCCCGCTTGATCTCGCACATCGCCGAGCTGATCAACAACAAGAAAATCGACGGCATCGGCGACGTGCGCGACGAATCCGACCGCGATGGCATGCGCATCGTCATCGAAGTGAAGCGCGACGAAGAGCCGCAAATCGTCTTGAACAAGCTCTTCAAAATGACCCAAATGCAGGAATCGTTTGGCATGATCCTGCTCGCCATTGTTGCCGGGCAGCCGCGCGAGCTTGGCCTCATCCAGCTCCTCAGGCTATTCATCGAGCACCGCATCGATGTCGTCCGCCGCCGCACGCAGTACGACCTCCGCAAGGCTCAGGAACGCGAGCACATCCTGCTCGGCTACCACATCGCCCTCGATCACATCGACGACGTGATCAAAATCATTCGCGGATCGTCCAGCCGCGCCAACGCCCGCCAGAATTTGCACGACTTTTTCAGCAACAAGGACATCCGCGTGCTCGTCGGCGGCAAGGAACGCACCGTCGAAGGTATTAAGGTCGACCGCAAGAAATACGGCATCGTCGCGCTCACCGGCGACGTGATAGGTCCCGCCGAAGGCGAGGGACTTACCTTCACGCAGATCGACGCCATTCTCGAATTGCAGTTGCATCGTCTAACGCAGCTCTCCGTCGACGAAATCCTCAAGGAACTGGCCCAAATCCGCGAGCGTATCGCCGAACTTAAGGAAATTCTCGCTAGCGAAAAGAAGTTGAAGGTCGTGATCGTCAGCGAGCTCCGCGAAGTGTTGAAGTCCTACGGCGACGACCGCCGCACCCAAATCGTCGATCGCGTCGAGGAAATTAAGCTCGAAGACTTGATCAAAGACGAAGAGATGGCCATCACCGTCAGCCACGCGGGCTACATCAAGCGCACGTCGGTCGATACGTATCGCCATCAGTCGCGTGGCGGCAAGGGGCGCATCGGCGCCAAGACCCGCGAGGACGATTTCGTCGAGCACTTTTTCACGGCCTCGGCCCACAGTTACATTTTGCTGTTCACATCAAAGGGCCGCGTCTATTGGCTAAAAGTTTATGAAATTCCCGAGGCCGCCGCGGCAACGCGAGGCAAAGCGATCAACAACCTCGTTCGCTTCCAGGACGGCGAGAAGCTCACGGCCGTGGTGCCCACGCGCAATCTGGAAGAAACCGGGCGATACGTCTTCCTCGCCACGAAAAACGGCACAGTGAAGAAATCCGAGCTGGCGGAATTTTCAAATCCGCGGCCATCCGGCATCATCGCCATCAGCCTCGATTCCGGCGACGAGCTGATCGGCGCGAAGCTTACCGACGGCAAGCAGATGATTTTCCTCGCCAGCCGCGATGGCCAAGCCATTTTGTTCCGCGAAACCGAGGTGCGTGCGATGGGTCGCAACGCCACTGGCGTCAACGGGATGGATCTTGCGAAGGGCGACAATGTGGTTTCGATGGATGCCGCGCAGCCCGACTTCGGAATCATCGCGAAGGAATACAAAACGGAGACCCAGAATCTAGACGAGCTGGAAAGCGATCATATTCGCGAGTCGCTCACCTCTTTGATGCTTACGGTCGCCGAAAAAGGCTACGGCAAGCGCACTCCGCTCGCCGAATATCGCGTCACCTCGCGTGGAGGCAAGGGCGTTATCAATCTCAAATCCACCGATCGCAATGGCCCCGTCGTTGCCGCGCTGCAAGTCCGCGAGGATTCCGACGTGATGATCATCACCGGCCACGGCAAAGTGATTCGCGTGCACTCCGCGGAAATTCGCGAGGCTGGCCGCTCTACACAGGGCGTCCGCTTGCTTCGCCTCGACGAAGGCGACCGCATCGCCGCCGCCGCAGGCATCCTCGAGGAGGAAGAAGCCGCCGCGGTCGTCGCCGCCGCGCCCCCTCCGGAACCGGAAAAGAAGTAGCCGCTCCTGGGAGCGCCAATCTCCCGATTGGCGCTTTTGATCTTCCGGATGCCGCGTCCTGAGCGCTGTTCATGAAGGGTGCGGATTTTCTGCCGAGGAACTTTCGGAATTGCTCTACGTCACCATTATGGGCAGCCCGAAAGGCATCTTGGGCCGCGTCGTCCCATCCGGCGAACGCTACGAACGTTCCGTGGTCAGCCAGGCAATTCCGGCTAGGAACCAGCCACCAGCTTTCGAATTTCTTCGACAAGCTTACGGAAGTCAGCCTTCTCGATCACGGCATGAATGCCAGCTTCTTTCGCAACCTGCTCTATCCGCGCGGAAGAGATAAAGGTGTACAGCAACAACGGTACATCAGGCAGAATCGCCCGAATTTGTCGGCCGGCGCTGATGCCGTCGAGTATCGGCATCGCAAAATCCAGAATCACGAGGTCCGGCTTTAGCTCGGCGGCCATTTCCACAGCTGCTTGACCGTTCGCAACCTCTGCGCAAACCTCCCAACGTGGATCCGCTTCCGAAATGATCTTGGAGAGCATAGGTCGCACGCGGTAGTTATCGTCTGCAAGCAGAATTCGAATTGGGCAATCCACGGCGTCGTTTCCTCTCCATTTCCGAATTGAACCCTCGAAACGTCCAGCGGTGGAGCTAAAGACTAGACCCTGCGGATCTACCCGAACGTGCGCCATCGTATACCGCGCACAGCGGTGAACAATCCGGTGAATGCCCAGTTAACTATCAGAGAACATCAGTGAACTCGTCTGGTAAATGCGATTGAGCCTGCTCCCAGGCCGCCGATCTCCGTTGCTTCTTACAGATTGCAATCGTGAGGCTTGGGTTTGGTGGAGAAATTCGAATAGCTACAAAACTACTTCACTGCCGGCGCAATGTAATATCCCGGCCTCGTTCGCACCGTTACTCCAGGCTGGTCGACGGTTACGCGAATCGTATGGTATCCCGGCTTTTCTCCGCCCGGCGGTTGGTATCCGAGCGTGTACTGCGCGTGCATCTCGCCGCCAATTTCGTCCATCGCTTCCTGAATCGCGCGGTCCTTCTTCGGACTTAGCTCCAGCCCGCCGGTGCCTTTGCTCGCGGCCGCCAGCGAATTTTCAGACACCACGCTTTTCCCCGTCTGCACCAGCCACTGCGCCAACCCAATTACGTTCAGGTTCGCCGGCGGTTCTTCGTACTGGCTTTCGATTGTAGGGTTCTGCGCCATTCCGGGCCGGATCGGCACGGGAAATGTACCGGGTGGACCGATTGGTGCCGGTCCCGTGTACGCTGGCGGAGCGCGCAGCGACGCGCTCGCGGTGCTCAGCCCAATCGAGTAAATCGTGATGTTTCCGATGTGCGCCGAGCGCAGCACGGTTCCCAGCTGGCTCGTGCTGCCGTGGTCGATCGCCTCGCTCACCACGATCATGATCCGTCGCCGACCGCGCGGCTGGTTCTCCAGCATCAAAACGCCGCGCGCCATGGCGTCATACAGCCGCGCTCCGGACGTCCCGACGCGCAGGTCGTTGATCGTCTTCTGCACTGCATCAGCATCGCTCGTGAAGTTCTGCGTCACGTCCACGATATTATCGAAGCCGATCACCGCCGCTCGCGACGTCTGTCCCATCACCACCTGCGAAAAAATGATGCCCGTCTTCCGTACTGCCGGCAGCAGAGCCTGGATGCGAGAACTGGTCTCCACCACCAGCACGGTATCAAACGGCTGCCCGCCCAGGTCGAAATGCGTGATCTTTTGCTCTACGCCATCGTCGTAAAGATGGAAGTCTTTTTGCGTGAGGTCCAGCACCAGATCGCCCGAGTGATTGCGCACCGTCACTGGAGCGGTTACTTCGGACGTGCGGACGCGAATGCTTTGCACCGCGTCAGGGGGAGGCGACTTTTTCGCAGCTTCGTGCGAATTCTGCGAAAGCGCATGGGTTGGCGCGTTATTTGGGTTTTGCGCCGCGGCCCCAGAAATAAATGTAAGCGCCGCGACAATGGCGATTGCGATCCACACGAGCGCCGGGAACTTGGCACCATTCAGCCGCAACGTGGCTCTCCTTCTAATCTGATTCCCCTTGCGCACGCCAAGTTGCAGCAGCCGACCGGCCAGTAGCCACACTCGTTGGCTTTGTGGGTCGCGCCTTTGGGCGCGGCGCTTAGAATCGCGGAGTCAAACACGGGCTTTGGCGCCTTAAGTTCCTGGTCGCCGCTCCGCGCGGCCTCAGTCGAAGAATATGCTAAAGTTCGTGTGCGGAATCTACTTCGCGGTGACGGGTTGGGTAGAACGCATCTTGTTTGAACGCTATACGGAAAAAGCGCGGCGCGTAATTTTCTTCGCCCGGTTCGAGGCCAGCCAGTACGGCAGCCCGTATATCGAGACGGAGCATTTGCTCCTCGGTTTGCTGCGCGAAGATAGAAGGCTGGCCAATCTCCTGTCGGCCGACGCATCGACTGAATCGATTCGCAAGGAAATCGAATCCCGCATCACGGTCCGCGAACGCATCTCCACCTCGGTGGAAGTACGGCTGACCCAGGAGTGCAAGCGCATACTCAATTACTCGGCGGAAGAGGCCGAACGTCTCGGCCACAAGCACGTGGCCACGGAACACCTACTTCTTGGTATCCTGCGAGAAGAAAAATGCCTGGCTGCGGATATCCTGCAGCAGGGAGGATTGCGGTTGGCGACTGCGCGTGAAAAGCTGGAACGAGATCTGGGACAAAAGTCGGCTTTGCTGAGTCACCGCGCGGAGCTTGCTGATCTGCTGCGCAAAAAATCTCTCATGCGCGGCGAATTCACGCTCTCCTCGGGCAAGAAGAGCGACTACTATCTCGATTGCCGCGTCACCACTCTCGACGCGCGCGGCGCGCTTCTCACCGGCTATTGCATTCTCGAAGTTCTCGACCAAATGAAGATCGCGCCAGACGCCATCGGAGGCCTCAGCATGGGCGCCGATCCCGTCGTCTCCGCCGCCATCGTCGTCAGCGCCATTGAGAAGCGTCCGGTGCCCGGATTTCTGGTGCGCAAGGAGGCGAAAAAGCACGGGCGCCAGAAGCAGATCGAAGGAATCGAAAGTCTGGAGGGCAAGAAGGTCGCGATCGTAGACGACGCCTGCACGACCGGCGGCTCCACCCAGGAAGCCATCAACGCCGTCGAAGGCGCCGGCGCTCAGGTCGTCGCCGTCATCAGCCTGGTCGACCGCGAAGAGGGTGGCTCCTCCATGCTCCGCTCCAAATACAACTATCGCTCCGTCTTCACTGCCCGCGAACTTCTCGCGGACACCAATCCGCAGACCGGTTCTGCGGCTCCATAGTAGTTTTGCCGTCGTCCGCTGCCCGTTACAACCTCGCACGCGCTGCCCGATTCGGAGCCGTCTTCCCCGAACTGCCGCGCTAGAATCGGAATTCGCGCGTTTCGCGAGGGGGAAAAATGAAGCGTTCGGGCCATCTGCCGCAGGCGCCGCTTGCCTATCAGAATCCGCTGTTCATGGAAAGCAAGGTTGCCAGGCCTCTGCGGATTCTCGCCGAGTATATCGATCCGATCAACCGGCTCCGCCGCGCCCACGTGGGCGATACAATCGTGATGTTTGGGTCGGCCCGGATACGCTCGCGCGACGGCGCGCTCGCGAACCTGAAATCCGTTCAGCGCGCGGCCCGGGGGCGCAAGACGGTCGAATGGCGCTCCAAAGTTCGCGCCGCGCGTTCCATCGTTGATATGTCTCAATACTATGAGGACGCGCGCGAGTTATCCCGCCGCATCACTCTGTGGGCCCGCACGCTCGGTCCGGACCCGCACCGCTTCGTCGTTTGCTCCGGCGGAGGCCCAGGCATCATGGAAGCCGCCAACCGCGGCGCTATGGAAGCCGGTGGAAAATCCATCGGCCTCAGCATTCAGCTTCCCCACGAGCAGAAGCCCAATCCCTATATTTCGCCCGACCTAAACTTCTGCTTCCACTATTTTTTTATGCGCAAATTGTGGTTCGCTCAGATGGCCAAGGCGCTCATCGTCTTTCCCGGCGGGTTTGGCACTATGGACGAGCTCTGGGAAATGCTCACGCTGCTCCAAACCGGCAAGCTTCCCTCGCGCCACCTGATTCTGATTTACGGCCGGAAGTATTGGGACAAGGTTCTCAATTGGCGTCACATGGTGAATACCGGAACCATTGACGAGCACGAATACAAGTTGTTGCAGTTCGCGGATACCGTCGATGAGGCCTTCGAGCGGGTCAGGACCCGCATGGAATCCGACCACTTGCAGCTCGATCCCGGCGAAGAACGCGTCTAAAGACGCCAAGCGCCGGACGGTTAAGGCACTTAGTGGTCTGCTGAGTGGTCTCGTCTCCGGCGCGCTGTCTCTTAATTGTTTGAAATTTTCACGTCTTCAATAAACACCGCGTTAAATCGACGCTGCTCGTCTCGATCGTGCACCAACACTACCGGTGCCACGTGTAGCGATTTCTTGCAGTTGCGGCAAACACTCATTTCACCATGCAAGTCCTGCACGAACCCGTCCGTGAAATGGTATTCGGACCTGGGCCGCCTGGCGCGCTTCTCTCCCTTGGCCCCGCATTGAGGGCACGTGTATTCCACCGTGTCCTGCTGCGGATCCCGGTCCAGCGCCGCCCAGCCTGTGTAGCGAACTCCAACAGTTTCGATTGAATTTGCCATTGGCCACCTCTCGTGACCCCATTCCTCATCCTCATCCACCACGTTAGACGCACCGCTTTGCACGTGCGATTCATGCCACTCGGAACTCACTCAGAAACCTGCCCTGAATCGAGTTTGCGAACGCAAATGGGCATTGATAGTATGGCTGCAGCC